>NZ_CP015584.1:351167-702334 GCF_001941945.1 Roseomonas gilardii
GGGTAGTCGAGCGTGCTTTCCATCAGGCTCTTGCGCACCGGCAGGAAGCCGCCTGCCTGGCAGAAGTCGCGCATATTGGCCTCGCTGGTGGCGAAGCGGAGGAAATCGATGGCCACGTCGCGGTTCTTGCTGTCACGCGTGACGGCCAGACAGTTCCCGCCGAGGTCGGATGCCATGCCCAGGTCGCGCGGCATATAGGTGACCCGCCACTCCGCCCGCGTCATTGCTTCCTGGAGGAAGGGGATCTGCCAGTCCCCATGCACCAACATGCCGATCGTGCCGTTGGCGAAGAGGTTCTGTGTCTGTTCATTGCTCTTGATCGAGGTGGTGGGCGGCACGAGCTTCTCGGTGAACCAGGACTGGGTCCAGGCCAGGGTCTCGATGCCTTCGCGGGACGAAAGCTGCGGCTGGCGCAGATCCGCATCCAGCAGCCGGCCGCCATGCTGGTAGAGGAAGGGCAGGAAGCGATAGGCGGCGGTGTTCTGCCAGGCGCAGGCGAAGCCGAAGGGCGCCTCGGCCTTCTCCTTCAGCAGCCGCGCGATACGGAGGAACTCCTCCCAGCGCCAGCTATCCTCCAGCCTGGAAGGGAGCTCGACGCCAATGCGGCGGAACATCTCCATGTTGCAATAGACGGCCAGTGTATCGGTATGGTGCGGTATGGCGAAGGACTTGCCGCGATAGGTCACCGCCTTCCACAGGGCGGGCGCGAACTGGCCGTCCATGCCGGCATCCAGATGTCCGCTCAGATCGACGATGGCTCCGGCCTTCGCGTAGCGGCCTACCTGCTGATACTGGATCCGGATGAGGTCCGGTGCCTGCCGGCCGGCGAGGCGCGTATCCACCTGCTGGTAGAGCTGCGCCGAGGAGCCGTTCAGCTCCAGCCGGATGGAGACGTTCGGGTGCTGTGCGGTGTAGCCCGCGATCAGCCGCCGGAAGGCCTCTTCCTCCGCCCGGTTGCCCCAGACGGCAAAGTTGAGGTTCACGGCACCCTGTGCCCGCACCGGATGCGCCGCCGCGCCGGCCAGCGCGATGCCGGCCCCAAGCAGGCCCCGGCGGCCCGGCCGCCATCCCGTCGCATATGTCTGCTTCATGGTCCGTCCCTCTCTTTTGGCCGCTTTCCGCGGCTCGTCACTCGGTGCCGCGCTAGGCGGCCACGTTCTCCCGGAGACCCTTTCGTTTCAGGCCGCCACAGGATTCGCGTATCAGGAGCCGTCCCGGCAGGAGGCTGTGCGTCTCCGGCCGCTCGGCCCCTTCCAGGCGCTCGATGAGGCTCGTGGCAGCCTGCCGGCCGAGTTCCTGTCGTGGATGCTCCACCGTGGTCAGTGTCGGGCTGCTGAAACCTGTCAGCGCCACGCCGTCGAAGCCAACCACGGCCATGTCCTCCGGCACGCGAAGTCCCTGGCGACGCAGGGCATGCAGCACGCCGATCGCCATCAGGTCGTTGAAGACGAACAGCGCTTCCGGCCTCGGTGAGGGCAGCGCCAACAGGCGCCCTATCGCCTCGACCCCACCTTCGGGACTGTTCGGCACCTCGATCTCCCAGGCCTGGCGATGCTCCAGCCCGGCCTCAAGCAGAGCACGGCGGTAGCCGTGCACGCGCTCCTGCTTCCGCAAGGGGTGGCTCTGGTGGGCGGAGACATGGCCGATCCGCCGATAGCCGCAGTCCAGCAGATGCCGGGTCGCCATGTGTCCGCCGGCTTCGAGATCCACTCCGACGCAGGGGATGGACGCGTCCTGCCCCTGATCCTGCAGAGTCACGCAGGCAATTCCCTGACGGGTCAGGGATTTCAGCTCCTCCCAGATCGCCTGGGTGGGCGCCGACGTGATGACGCCATCCGATACGCCACCGCGCATGCGCGCAACGGCCCGCAGCTTGGCGGCTTCGTCCTGCGCGGCCAGGATGTCGAGGAGGTAGCCCTTCTCCTGCGCCGCCTGCTGCGCCGCGCCGATCACCTCGGCGAAATAAGGGTTGCTGAGGTCGGGGCAGATGAAGGTCAGGGTGTTGGTGCGCCGCCGCCGCAGGTTCCGGGCAACGGAATTGGGCGTGTAGCCGAGCTGCAGCGCCGCGTCCCGTACGCGCTGCTGCGTCGCTTCCGACAAGCCGGCCTTTCGGCCTGCACCGTTGAGCACCAGGGAAACGGTGGTCTGCGACACGCCGGCGAGGCGCGCCACATCCAGGCTGGTCGCGGCGCCAGTGCGGCGGGGATGTTCCTGCAGCCTCCCCTGGACCATGTTTCTCGTCCCTAATACGTATTAGTTAAAGCCTATGTCTTACATAAGACCAATGTCAACTGTGTTTCCGAGGCAGGTTCATCAGGATCTCACCTCCGCTCGCACGGGTCGATGGTGCTCTGGAGCGAGGGGGCGCCGGGGATGTTCTCCCCGGTGCCGCGCCGGACCGCTCTGGACGGCTCAGAAGGAGCCGATCAGGCTTCCCAACACGATCACGACCACCAGGGCCGCCAGGGCACTGACGACACTGGACATGAAGATATCCAGGTAGCTGCTCCGGTGATTGGTGCTGCAAACCGCGAGGAGCGTCACCACCGCTCCATTATGCGGCAGGGCATCCAGTGTACCGGCGCCGATCACTGCGACACGGTGCAGCAGGCCGGGATCGATGCCCTGTTCCGCAGCGATACTGAGATAGGTCTGACCCAGTGTGTCGAGCGCGATGGTCAACCCGCCCGAGGCCGATCCCGTCAATGCCGCCAGCACGTTCGTCGCCACGGCCAGGGAAACCAGCGGTCCTCCACCGATGCCGAGCACTTGGTCGCGCACCATGTCGAAGGCAGGCAGGGAAGCCACCACCGCACCGAAGCCGACCAGGCTGCCGACGCCGAGGACCGGCAGGACGGCCGAGTTGGCACCCGCATCCAGTGTCGCACGTAACGAGGGGAGATTGGCGCGGTTCAGCAGCATCACCGCCACGCAGGCCGCGAAAAGCGCCACGACTACCGACCAGACACCCGCAACCGCCTCGATCGCGGTGTTGCCCCAGCGAAGCTCGGCCAGGAAGCCCGTATCCATGCGAGGCAGGACGGCCGCTGTCATCAGCAGGTTGACCACCAGCACCACGCCGATCGGCGCCAGGGCAATCCAGAAGCCCGGCTCGTTTCGGCCGTGTTCACCGCGGTGGATTTCGGCAGGGTCGAACTCTCCCGAGACCGCCGCGTACTCGCGGACCACGGAATCACCGACTGTCCGGGTCTCGGCCTCCTGCCCATCCGCGCCGGACAGGTTGTAGCCCTCCCCGGCCTTGCGCGCCTGCTTCTCGCGGTAATCCAGCCACCAGAGCCCGAGAGCCGCCATGACGATCGCGGCGATGATGCCGAGCCCAGGTGCGGCCCAGGGTGACGTACCGAAGAAGGGCATCGGGATGGCGTTCTGGATGGCGGGCGTGCCTGGCAGCGCCGACATGGTGAAGGTCGAAGCGCCGAGCATGATTGCGCCCGGCATGAGCCTGTGCGGGATATCCGCCGCCCGGAACATCGCATGCGCCATCGGGGCGAGCACGAAGAAAGCCACGAAGAGACTCACGCCACCATAGGTGACGAGCGCGCCGGCCAGCACCACGGACAGGATGGCCCGCTTCGTGCCGAGCCGGGCCGTCATGCCGTTGGCAATGGCGGTGACCGACCCGCTGTCGTCCATCAGCTTACCGAAGACCCCACCCAGCAGGAAAAGCGGAAAGAACTGCGCGATGAAGCCTGCGGCGCCACCCATGAAGGTCTGGGTCCAGCTCGCGAGCAGAGGTTCGCCGGCGAAGCCTGCCGCGATGAGGGCCGCGGCCGGCGCGAGGAGGAGCACGCTCCAGCCCCGGAAGGCCAGCCCCATGAGGAGTGCCAGTCCCAGAAGGATTCCGAGAAGTCCCATGGGATCACACGCCCTCCAACAGCTTGTTCAGGTCGGCGGAGGAGCGGCGGCCGATATTCTCGCCGTTCTCTGCCAGGAAACGTTCCGCCGTCCGCCTGCCCTCGTCGCGCAGGAAGGTGAGGAACTCCCATTCCGCGTTCAGCTTGGAGGAATAGCCGAGATCGATCATCACGGGGCTGGAAAGGAGATGGACACGGAAGCTGGCCCAGCGCGCGCCCTCCACCTTGCTGCTGTCCAGCTTCGCGCCGCTCTCCGCGACGACCTGCTGCAGCAGGGCGATCATGCGGAGCTCCTTGATGATCGTGGCGTTGAAGGAGATCTCGTTCAGCCGGTTCTGGATCTCGGTCGCGGAGCGAGGCGTGCCGGGCCGTTCCACCGGATTGATGGCCACGAGCAGGAGATCGTCGGCCGAGCCGCCATTGCGGACGAGCGGGGTGATGGTCGGATTGCCGGCATAGCCGCCATCCCAATAGGCTTCGCCATCGATCTCCACAGCCCGGAAGAGTGTGGGCAGACAGGCCGAAGCCATCAGCGCCTCGGGGGTGACCTCGGCATTGCGGAAGACCCGGCCCCGGCCGGTGCGCACATTGGTGGCGGTGACGTAGAGACGCTGCTTGGCATGGGCCAGGCGTCCGAAGTCGATGGTTTCGGCCAGCACCGCATTCAGCGGGTTCCCGCCGGTCATGTGGATGTCATAGGGCGAGACCAGCCGGGCCATCATGTCCATCGCCAGGAAGGCCGGCGAGCTGTCCAGCGACCAGCGGCCCAGCAGGATGTCGAGAGGACCGCGCTTGAGGGGGCTCAACAGAGCTGCCCGCGCCACGGCACCCCAGAAGCGCTCCAACGCCGCCTTCGCGCCGTCACGTCCACCCTGATGGTAACCCGCCACCAGCGCCGTGGCGTTCATGGCCCCGGCCGAGGTGCCACTGATCGCGTCGATCTCCAGCCAGGATTCCTCCAGCAGCCGGTCCAGCACGCCCCAGGTGAAGGCCCCGTGCGAGCCGCCGCCCTGCAGGCCGAGATCGACGGCGACAGGATCGCGCGGACGGGTCTTCGGGGCGCCGCCGGGTTGCTGCGCCGTTCCTTCCCGGGAAGGGGACGGTGTGTCGGATGTCTCGCTCATACTGGGCTCCATGCTTTCCGGTGTAGGGACAGGCGGGAAGGCTGTTCGGCAGGTTGACCGAGTGTGGCCGGATCAACCCGGTCGTGTTGCGCCACGCCCTTCGAGGCAGGTCACGTAGAGCACCGGAAGGAAGATCAGCGTGAGGATCGTCGCGCCGAGGAGGCCGCCCATGATGGCGAAGGCCATCGGCCCCCAGAACACCGTGGGCGTGATCGGGATCATGCCGAGCACCGTGGAGATCGCGGTCAGCATGATCGGCCGGAAGCGGGAGGTGCTGGCCTCCAGCGCCGCCTCGGCGACGCCTCGCCCCGCCCGCCGCTCGGCCTCGATCTGCGTTACCAGGATCACCGCGTTCTTGGCGATCATGCCCATCAGCGACAGCACGCCCAGGATGGCGACGAAGCCGAGCGGGCTGCTGGACAGGAGCAGGGCGGCCACCACACCGATCAGGCCCAGCGGCACCACACTCAGCACGATGAAAAGCCGCGAGAAGCTCCTCAGGTGGAAAATCAGCACGGTGAGCATGATGAACAGCATCATGGGCACGACCGCCTTCACCGAGGCCAGGGAGTCGGCGCTTTCCTCGACGATGCCGCCCGTCTCGATCCGGTATCCGGGCGGCAGCGCCGCCACCGCCGCGGCGATCCCCGGCGCCAGATCGTCCACCACGTCGTTGGGCAGCACGCCACGCGGCAGATAGGCCTGGACCGTCAGCGTCGGTATGCGGTTCCGGCGCGTGATGATCGGATACTCCTGCTCGTAGTCGAAGGTGGCGAATTGGCTCAGCGACACCGTTCGCCCCCCGGGTATCGGGATCTGCAGGGTCCGCAGGGCATCGACCGACATCCGTTCGGCTTCGACCGCCCGCACCACCACGTTGATCAGGTAGATGCCGTCACGCATCTGCGTCACCGTGGTGCCGGAGATCGCCGCGTTCAGGGCGCTGGCCACCGCCGCCGAGCTCAACCCAAGGCGCTGGGCCTCGTCCTGGTCCACCCGGACACGGAGCTGGCGGGCGGGCTCCATCCAGTCGAAGCTGGTGCCACGCGTGGAGGGATGCGCGGCCACCACCTTGGCCAGGTTCATCGCCAGATCGCGCACCTTGTCCGGATCGCCGCCTGAGACGCGGTACTGGATGGGCCAGCCGACCGGCGGGCCCAGTTCCAGCGGATAGACGCGGCCGACCACATCCGGGAACTGCTCCAGCAGCACCTGCTCCAGCCGCGTCTCCAGCCGGTCGCGGGATTGCAGGCCCTTGGTGATCACCACGAGCTGGGCGAAGAAGTTGTTCGGCGGCTGCACGTCCAGCGGCAGGTAGAAGCGGATGGCGCCGCGGCCCACATTGGTGCTCCAGCGCTCGACATCCGGGTCCTTGGCCAGGATGGCCTCCAGCCGGGCCGCCGTCGCATCGGTCGCGCGGATCGAGGCATTCTGCGGCAGGGTCAGGTCCACCATCAGCTCATAGCGGTCCGAGGACGGGAAGAACTGCTGGCTGACGAAGCGCATGCCGAAGACCGACAGGGCGAAGAGCCCCACCGTCGCGGCGATGGTCACCCATCGCCAACGGATCGCCCCTGCGAGGAAGGAACGGTAGATCCGCACCAGCCGCCCGGGCTCGTTGGAGGTGCCGGGCTTGGGCGGCCGCAGGATCAGCACGCCGAGCAGGGGCGCGAAGATCACCGCGACCAGCCAGGACACCAACAGGGCGATGGTGACAACCGCGAAGATGGAGAAGGTGTATTCGCCCGCCGAGCTGCGGGCGAAGCCGACCGGCACGAAGCCGGCGATGGTCACCAACGTGCCCGTCAGCATGGAGAAGGCGAGGGCGCGGAAGGCATAGGTGCCTGCCGCCTCCTTGCTGTCGCCCGCCGCGAGCCGGTTCATCATGGCGTCCACAGTGGTCATAGCGTCGTCCACCATGAGCGCCAGGGCGATGATCAGCGCGCCCAGGGAAATGCGCTGCAGGTCGATGCCGGCGACCTGCATGATGGGGAAGACGATGGCGAGCGTCAGCGGGATGGCCAGGGCGACGATGGCGCCGGGCCGCACGCCGAGGCTGACGAAGCTTGCCACCAGGATGATGGCGATGGACTGCCAGAGGGAGCCCATGAAGTCGGCGATGGCAAGCTCGACCGTCCGCGGCTGCTCGGCCACCGAATGCATCTCGATCCCCACCGGCATGTCGGCCATGACGCGCCGTGCCGCCGCATCGATGTTGCGGCCGAGCTGCAGCACGTCGCCGCCGTCACGCATGGAGATGCCAAGGCCGATCGCCTCCCGCCCGTTCACGCGGAACATCGGCTGGGGCGGGTCGGCATAGCCGCGATGGACTTCCGCGACGTCGCTCAGGCGCAGGATGCGGTTGCCCAGGGAGAAGTTCGTCGCCCGGATGTCGTCCTCGGATTCGAAGGAGCCGGAGACGCGCAGCAGCAGCCGCTCCTGCCCACCTTCGATGGTGCCGGCGGGTGAGATCAGGTTCTGCGCCTGTAACGCGGCAATCAAGGCGTTCCGGTCGATGCCCAGCCCCGCCAGCTTCTCCATCGAGAACTCGATGAAGACCCGTTCGTCCTGGGCCCCGATGAGCTCGATCCGGGAGACGTCGGGGACCTTCAGCAGTTCCGAACGCATCTCCTCCACATGGTCGCGCAGCTCGCGATGGGTGAAGCCGTCCGCCGTGAAGCCATAGACGATCCCGAAAGTATCGCCGAAGTCGTCGTTGAAGAAGGGGCCCTGAATGCCGGGCGGCAGGGTATGGCGGATATCGCCGATGTTCTTACGGACCTGATACCAGGTGTCCGCGACCTTGGCATCCGGCGTGCTTCCCAGCAGGTCCACATAGATCAGGCTCTGGCCGGGCTGGGTGAAGCTGCGCAGCCGGTTCAGGTTGGGTGTCTCCTGCAGCCGGCGCTCCAGCCGCTCGGTGACCTGGTTCAACGTGTCTTCCATGGAGGCGCCGGGCCAGTTGGCCTGCACGATCATGGTGCGGATCGTGAAGACCGGGTCCTCCGCGCGGCCCAGCCGCAGGAAGGACAGGGTGCCGGCCAGCACCGCCACGATCATCAGGTAGACGACGATGGAGCGGTTGTTCAGCGCCCATTCGGAAAGGTTGAAAGGCTTCACCGCGCACCGTCCCTGGCCGCGGCCTGAGGGGCAGCCTGCCCGTTGCCGAGCACCCGGACCTTCTGGCCGGGCCGGAGGGTCTGCACTCCCGCGGTCACCACCACCTCGCCCTCCTGCAGCCCGCCGGCGATGATGGCCCGTGCGGCGTCGTAGCGCGCCACCTCGACCGGGCGCAGGGCGACAGTGGAATCCTGGCCGTTCACCACCCAGACCGCCGGCCCCTGGCTGCCCCGGGTCAGGGCGGAGGCCGGAACCTCGATGCCACTCACCCCGCCGATCTGGATGCCGCCATTGACCGTCGAGCCCAGCCGCATGGCCTCCGGCGGGTCGATCAGCCCGACCCTTACCCGGAAGGTCCGCGTCACCGGATCGGCCTGCGGCGAGATCTCCCGCACCCTCCCGGTCGTCCTGACCGATGGGTTGCTGCTCAGCGACACCGTGACCAGAGGGTCGGGCTCCGACTGCTCCATCAGCCGGGCGGGCACGTCGAACACCGCGTCGCGCCCGCCTTCACGGGCCAGGGTCACGATCCGCTGGCCTGCCGCCACGACCTCGCCCGGCTCGGCGCCACGGGCCGTGACGACGCCGTTGGAGTCCGCTGCCAGATCCGTATAGGCGAGCGTCGTCTCGGCGATACTTTCCTGCGCCAGGCTGGCATCCACCTGGGACTGCGCGGCCTGTAGCCGGCGGACCGCATCGTCGTAATTGGCGCGGGTGGTGAAGCCGCTGCGCAGCAGCTGGTTTTGCCGGTCGTAGTGGTTGCGCGCCTGCACCAGCGCCGCCCGCGCCGCCGCGGTGGATGCCCGGGCGGCGCGCAGGTTGTCGCGGGGCGTGCTGTCCTCCAGCCTTGCGATGATCTGGCCGGCGCGAACCTGATCGCCGATGTTCACGCGGCGCTCGATCATCCGCCCACCGATACGGAAGGCCAGTCCGACTTCCTCGGCCGCCTCCACCTGACCGGTCAGTGTCACCGTCTCGCCACCCGGCTCCAGCAATGCCGTGATGGCGCGGACGGGCCGCGGTGGCTCCGGCGGTGGCGGCTCGGCCGGGCCGCAGGCGAAGAGCGCCAGGAGGCCGGTGAGTGTCAAACCCTGCCGCAGCAACCTCGTCGTGGTGGCGGGTTCGGTTGCTTGCGGCATCCTGAAGCGTCTCCGGTGTAAATGCCGTAGAGGCATAGCGATGTCACCAGCCAGCACCGTTCGCACCGGCCAATGTTGCGATGGGCAAGAAACCATCCTGCCGTGCCAGCGGATGACAGTCGCCAGGCGCAGCGAGTCCGTTGGCTATGTCAGACTTATCGGTAAGAAACTGAAACGTAAATATGCTGCACATGCGTTGAGGCGTCCTGAATGTGATGTCGAGATGAAAGCTCCAGTCCGCCGCGCCTCATGTCGTGCAGCACGTCGTCCGACGGGCATCGTGTCTCGCCGGGATCTACGCTCGAACCCCCGCCCCCCCGGACGCATTGCGTCTGGTCCGGCAATCCGGCAGCGTGGGCTTCCCGGCCGATTCAAAGGTCCTATCGATAGGGCGCGAAGGCATCGTCAGGGCGGAGCCCTGTCCCTGACCGCAGGACAAGGGCGAGCAGCAGACGCGCCTTCAGGCCGGTCAGGAATCCGGCTGGCACCAGCCCTTTATCGATCAGGTCTATCTCCGCTCCGGCATAGCCATAGGTGCCGGTGAAGACGGGACCCGAGGCGACGCGCGTTGCCAGCACCACCGGCACCTCCTGCGCGATCCATTCCAGCAAGGGTGCCATGCCGGCCGGGACATGGCCCGCTCCCATGCCTTCCAGCACGAGGCCAGCATAGCCGAGGCCGGGGACCGAGCGCAGAAACCGGCCATCCTCGCCCATCGCCACGCGGAACAGTGCCACCGGCACGGGCGCCCCGGCCGTCATATCCAGGCAGGGAAGGCGTGGCACACGGGCGTAGAAGTGCGGCCGTCCTTCCGCCACCAGCCCCAGCGGCCCTCCGGACAGGGAGGAGAAGGCCGAGGTCAGCGCGGTATGGGCCTTCTGCACGAAGCGCGCCGCGTGGATCTCGTCGTTCAGCACGACCAAGGTCCCGAGGCCCTGCGCCTGCGATGAAACCGCCACCTGGACAGCAGCGAGCAGGTTCGCCGGGCCGTCGGCGCCAGCCGCACCAGCGCCGCGCATGGCGCCGGTGACCACGACCGGCTTGTCACCCGGCACAAGCACATCGAGGAGGAAGGCGGATTCCTCGATCGTGTCCGTGCCCTGGACGACCACCGCGCCATCGAAGCCAGCCTGGAAGCCGGCGTCGATATCCCTTGCCACCGCCAGCAGATCCTCCAGCGACAGGGAAGGGCTGGGCAGACGCAGGGGAGAGCGGGCCTCGATCTCCGCCAGCCCCGCAAGGGCCGGGACCGCGGCCACGAGATCGGCCGCTCCCAGTTTCGGCGCAATGCCCCTCCCCTCTCCCGGCACCATGGTAATGGTGCCGCCCAGGGACAGGACCAACAGACGAGGCAGGCTCATGCGGTGGCTTCCTCGTCCTCCCTGATCGCCGCCGTGGTGGCACCGGGGGCGGGGACAGGCGGATGCGCCGGAATCTCGCCAGGGCGATAGGCCGGAAGCCGCCCCGCCGGGAAGATGGCGAGAAGCGAGACGCAGGCCATCACCAGCAGGCCGATCTTCAGGGCCCGGAGGCGGGATTCTGTGTTGATCCTTACGGCTTCCTGCACGACCTCTGGGGCCGCGCCGGTGCGCTGCATGATCTCCAACAGGCGATCGTTGCTGACGAAATTGATGCTGTCGAGGTCGATCTGCGACACCACCACTGGGGGCAGACGCGGATTCTCCGCCACACGGTAAAGGATGGCGCTGCTCAGCAACCCGACCAGCAGCGCGCCGGACAGCGCGGTGCCGACGCCGGCGGCCAGGTTCTGCGTCGTGCCGCGCAGTGATCCGACATCGCCCGCCAGATCCTTGGGCGCCGCGGTGACCAGAACGTTGAAGACCAGCGTCACCAGCGCCCCCTGGCCGATGCCGAAGGCGATCAGTCCGAACATGACCGCCACGGCGGACCAGTCGTTGCGGACCACCCAGGCGAGCCAGAGCAGCGCCAGGGTGCAAAGGATGAAGCCGAGACGGCCGATCTGGCGCGGTGCCAGAATGGGGTACAGGCGCACCACCAGCATGGCAGTGAAGAAGACAGTCAGGTTGAAGGGCAGCATCGCGATCGCCGTCTCGATCGGCGTGCGGCCCTGGATGATCTGGATGTAGAGCGGCACCGAGAAGTTCAGCATCGCCTCCAGCGCCACCACGGCGAACATGGCGTAGACCGCGGCCCGTTCCTGCCCCGAAGTGATGACCCGGAGATCCAGAAGGGGTGTCAGCCCGGCCGCCTGACGCCGCCGCGTCCAGAGGATGAACCCCTGCAGGAGCACGATGCCGATGACGATCATCACCGGCGCGGGCGAAAGGCCCATCAGATCGAAAGGCGCACCGGGCCGGGCGATGCCGAGGCCCCAGCGGTTGAGATTGTTGAAGCCGAAGACGATCATGACAATCGAGGCCGCAGCCAGGATGACACCGACCGCATCGATCTTCACCTCGCGCCTCGGCTCCTCCGGCTTCAGGCGGAAGCTCAGGAAGAACACCAGAGCCGAGGCTGCAATCAGGATACCGAAGACGGGCCGCCAGCCGATGAAGGTGCCGAGCAGTCCCCCGATCAGGAAGGCCGCCACCCCTGCCCCGGCCCGCGCCGAACCCAGCGCACCGACAGCCGTTGCCTGCTGCTGTCCATGATAATGGTTGGCGATGAGCGCCACGAGGGCAGGCACGATCACCGCTGCCGCCAACCCGGCGAGAAGCTGGGCCAGCAGCATCACCGTCGCCACCGGGCTTACCACCATCAGCACCTGCGCCACGCCGAACAGGGCCACGACGATGCGGAAAACCTGGGTGGAGCCGAAGCGCTGAACGAGCTTCGCACCCAGCATCACGAAGCCTGCCACCGCCAGGGAATACATCACGATGCCTGTGGCAACCGTGGTCGGCGGCACGCCAAAGCTGTTCACCATGCCCGCCAGCGAAACGGGCAACGAGGCCACGTTGAAGGACATGATGGCCTGGCCGAGGGCGATGGCAATCATCGGCACCCAGGATTCCCGGGCCTCGGGTAGCGTGTCGCTCAATGGCGTCGACGAGTTGTCCATGGACATTTCTTTCCTACGAACCCCGGTTCACGGGCCGTGAGGCGAAGAGATTGAGGCCGAGCCGCTCCGACAGGAACTTGGTGGCGAGTTGTCCCCGGACACTATTGCCTGCTCCATCCAGTGGAGGAGAGAAGGTGCCGAGCCCGCCCTTACCCGGAGCAATGGTGACGATGCCGCCGCTGACCCCGCTCTTGCCCGGCAAGCCGACCTCGTAGAGCCAGTCGCCGGATTCCTCGTAGAGCCCGGCGGTTGCCAGGACAGCCAGGATGCGCCTGCAGTGCTCCTCGTCGATCACTCGTTCCCCCGTCATCGGGTTCACCCCGCCATCGGCCAGAGTCGCGCCCATCGCCGCGAGATCGCGAGCCGTGACCAGCAACGAGCACTGCCGCGTGTAGATATCCGTGGCCTCAAGGGCGTCGAAATACATGCGCCCATAGCCTTCCAGCAGCTTGGCGATCCCACGGTTGCGAAGGTTGGTGGCGGCTTCCGACTCATAGATCTCCGCATCCATCTGCAGTTCGCGCCCCGCAAAGCGGGACAGGCCTTCCTGGATGAAGCGCCACTTCGCCTCGGCCGTATCGCCAGGAGCCAGGCTGGTGGTCGCGATGGCACCGGCATTGACCATCGGATTCATGGTGCGGTCGGCGTTCAGCTCCACCGCCATCACCGAGTTGAAAGGCAGGCCGGTCGCGTTCACGCCCACATGCTCCCGAGCGGGCTCGGCCCCCATGGCCTGGCAGATCAGGGCGAAGACGAAGGGCTTGGAGACGCTCTGGATCGAGAAGGCATGGTCCACATCGCCAACAGCATGGACGACCCCGTCGGCCTCGACCACGCACAGGCCGAACAGATCCCTCGGCACCTTCGCCAAGGCGGGAATGTAGTCTGCAACCACGCCGTCATCGTTGCTCCGGAAACGATGATGCGCTTCCTCCAGAAGTTCATCGACCCTCTCGGGCGGAGGCAGGTGTCCCGTGGAGACCGAGGTCTGGTCCCGAGATTCCTCGCCGAACAGTTCCTTGTACATCCCACCCAAACTCCCTGGCGTTGCCGCAGCGCAGAATCGCCTAAGAGACGGCTGCGGGTCGGACGGCTTCGCAGGCTCCGGCCAGTGCCTCCTGCAATACCTCCTCCTTGCTTTCATCGAAGGAAGAACGAAGAATCTTGCCACCGACGCCCTGAAGTCCCGCCATGACCTTATCCGCGGTCATCTTGCGAATCAGCAGGAAGAGCGCAGCCTGCCCCGAATCCAGGGTTGTCGCCACTTCCTTCATGAAGGGGTCGCTGATCCCGAGATCGGTCAGCTTGCCGCCCAGCGCGCCCGAGGCGGCGCCGATCGCCGCCCCGGCAAACGGCATCATCACGATCAGTCCGATCAGGGAGCCCCAGAGAGCACCCCTCGCGGCGCCGCTCGCCACCGGCTGGAAGATCTGGTTCAGCTTCACGCTTCCGTCAGCGCGCTTCACGGCGACGACCGCATCGCCCAGTTCGATCAGGTACTCCTTCTGCATGGCGAGCACGTGGGACCGCACTTTCTCCGCAACCGCTTCGTCAGGGAAGGCTATCACGAGGAGATCGGACACAATCCTGAATCCTTTGGTTCATCCGGTAGGAATACATTCTGCGCGAGTGTAAAAACGGACAGCAAGAAATGCGCGCCCCACGGCAGGGACGCGCATCCATTCGTTCGCATGGCCAAGCCAGGAACCCTTGACGAAGCTAGTCCTGAATGGCGAGCGTCGTCTTGTTGAAACGCACCATCCGCGTGCCGCCATTGCTCGGCAGTTCCACCACGGCGACGCCGCGCCCGAAATCCAGTGCCACGATCCGGTTCGCCGGATAGCGAGCCTTGATGTTGTTCAGGAGGTCCACTTCCAGAACCTCCTGCACCGAATTGCCCTGGGTGGCGCGGGCCTGCACCTCGGCCCGCTTCTCCGGGCTCAGTTCGGCCAGCAGAGCTTGGTTATAAGCCGGCGAGCCCTGTGCCATGGCATAATGCGGAAGTACGGGAGCCGAGATCAGAAGAGCGAGAAGCGTTGCCTGGCGTAACTTCATGACCGAGATCCTTCCGTTCGTTGGAGCCCACCTGCCATAGGGAATGACGAGGAACCGTCCCTCCGGCGGCAAAGGCCTTACAAGGTCCGGATCCGACTGGATCCTGCCCGGCCCAGGAGCCACCACAGAACGATTGGGCCGAGCCAGCAGGATAGGCCCGTCCTTCAGCTGGATGATGTGCGGACAGTCCCGGTACTATGCCCAAGATCCCAGAACGGCGTGGTCCGGAACTATCCGTTCCCTGTGCCGCCCGCATGGGGGCCCGGATCAGCGGAAGGGGAGCAGCCAGGGCACCAGCAGGAGGCTCACCATCATGACCACCATCGTGAAAGGAACGCCGATCTTCACGAAATCGCCGAAGGTGTAGTTCCCCGGACCGACCACCAGCGTATTCACCGGCGACGAGATTGGCGTCATGAAAGCCGCGGAGGCCGCAAGTGCCACGGTCATGGCAAAAGGATAGGGCGACGCACCGAGATCCTTCGCGACCGCCAGGGCGACCGGTGCCATGAGCACCGCTGTGGCGGTGTTGGAGATGAAGAGGCCTAGTACGGCAGTGATGACGAAAAGGATGGCCAGCACCGTGCGGGGGGCAGCGTTCCCGGTCAGCGCCAGCACGGCATCGGCGGCGAGGTCGACACCGCCCGTGCGCTGCAGCGCGAGCGAGAAGGGAAGCATGCCGACGATGAGGATCAGGCTTTGCCAGCTCACCGACCGATAGGCGCTGCTCATGTCGACGCAGCGGAACAGTCCCATCAGCAGGCAGCCGATCAGCGCGGCATGGACGTTGGGCACGAGGCCGCTCACCATCAGGCCGACCGTCAGGGCCAGGATCAGGACGGCCTGCGGCGCCCGCTTCGCGGCGGGCAGCACCTCCTGCATCTCGGCGGGCTGGGTCAGCACGATCAGGTCGGAAGCATTGCGCTGTAGCTCGCGGATATCGCCCCAGAAGCCGATCAGGAGGAGCGTGTCGCCGACTTTCAGCTTCTCCTCCAGCAGACTCTGTCCGAAGATCTTCTGGCCGCGACGCAGGCCGATGACGGTCAGCCCATAGGTCGCGCGGACACGGGCCTTGAGGATGCTCTGGCCGATCAAGGGGGATTCGGGCGGCAGCATCGCCTCGACCATGCCGATCTCTTGCGACTTGTCCAGGAAGTAGGCGCCATCGGAAAGCGGCATCCGGCGAAGATGGAAACGGTGCCTCAGCTCGTCGATCTCGACGTGGGACGCCACGACATCGATCAGCAGGACGTCATAGGTCTGTAGCGCGGTCTGGGCCGAGGGCCGGAGCACCTCCGTTGAGAAGCGCCCGCCGCGCTCGATCGCCAGGATGTTGATGCCGGAATCGCGAAGCGAAAGCTCCTCCAGCTTCTTGCCGATCAGGGGCGATTCCGGGGAGACACGCACACGGTACTCCCGCTCCGCGAGGCCGTACTGGTCGATCCAGTCTCGGAGGCTGACACGCGGCCGGGCCACTGCCGTCTCCGGCCCGCCAGCCAGCAGGCGGCGCGCGAAAAGCATATAGCCGAAGCCCAGGATCAGGAGCGGCAGGCCGAACGGCGTGAAGCTGAAGAAGTGGAAGCCCCCGGCGCCCTGTCGCATCAGTTCCGCATTCACCACGAGGTTCGGGGTCGTGGCGACCAGTGTCATCATGCCGCTGATCAGCGCCGCGACGCTGAGCGGCATCATGAGCTGGCGCGGCGGTGTCCCGGTGTTCTGGCAGATGCGCAGGACCACGGGGATGAAGATCGCCACCACGGCCGTGGAACTCATGAATGAACCAAGGCCGCCGACCACCAGCATGAGCAGGACGAGCAGGCGCGTCGGGCTGCTGCCGGCCCTGGCATTGAGCCAGTCGCCCAGGCGCCGCGCCACTCCGGTCCGGACCAACCCCTCCCCGATCACGAACAGCGCGGCGATCAGAACGATGTTCGGGTCCGCGAAGCCGGCCAGCGTCTCGTTCACCGTCACCACGCCCGTGAAAGGCATGGCAGCCATCATGATCAGGGCCACCGCATCCATCCGGGGGCGGTTGAGCACGAACATCACGATGGCCGCGACGAGAAGAAGAAGGATGGCGGCGAGCGAAGACGTCATGGAAGATCTCTGCGGATGGAGAGGCACGCTGGGGGATGGCTGGCGCCGCTGTCTGCCCGTGTCCCGCGCGATGCCAGGAAGCGATGCCGGGCTTCCGTGCCGGGCGGTTAGCCCGGCCCCCAGGGCAGGCCCAGCAGGAACCAGCCCGCGAAGAACAGCGTCCAGATCACGCAGAGCACGAGCACATAAGGCAGCATCAGGGCGATCACCGTTCCGATGCCCGCATCTTCCTGATACTTCTGGCAGAAGACGACGATCATCGCGAAATAGGCGTTGAGCGGCGTGATGGCGTTGATAGGCGAATCCCCGACCCGGTAGGCGGCCAGCACGGCCTCGGGATCGACCTGGAGACGCATCAGCAGCGGTACGAAGATCGGCGCGAAGATGGCCCATTTCGCGACGGCACCCGTCAGGATCAGGTCCAGGAGAAAGGTGACGATCACGAAGCCGACCAGCAACCACAGCGCATCCAGGTTGGCCCGCTGCAGGATATCCGCCAGCGAGACGGCGGCAAGGGTTGCCATGTTCGTGTAGTTGAAGAAGGCGATGAACTGGCTGATCACCAGCAGCAGGAGGATCAGCCCGGCGAGGTTGCCGATCGCCTTCTGCATCGCGGCAATGACCGCGTTCGTGTCCTTCAAGGTTCGCGCACCAATCCCATAGGCGGCGCCGCTGGCCAGGAAGATCAGCGCGATGGAGACGATCAGGCTGTTCATGAAGGGGGAGTTGCCGACGATCGCGCCTGTCACCGGATGCCTCAGGGGCGCCCCGGGTGGCAGGGTCAGCAATCCCAGCAGCACGGTGACACCGATCAAGGCATAAAGGGCGTAGCGCAGCCCGCGGCGCTCATCCTCGGACAGACCTGTATCCTCGGTAACAGTATAGCTGCCCTTGTATGCGCCGAGCCGCGGCTCGATCATCCGGTCGTTGACCAGGGAGATCAGCACGGTCAGCATGATGACTGACCCGATCGAGAACCAGAGATTGGCGGCGAGATCGATCGAGATATTCGGGTTGACCAGGTGGATCGCGTCGTTGGTGATCTCGGTCAGGATTCCATCGGTCGGTACGATCATGATGTTGACGAGAAAGGCGGAAGCTACCGCTGCGAAAGCCAGGCCCAGCCCGGCGAGGGGATGCCGCCCGACGCTGATGAAGGCCGCGGCGGCGAGCGGGATCAGCACGAGGTAGCCCGCATCCGCCGCGATGGAGGAGAGGATGCCGATGAAGACCAGGATATAGGTCAGCGCGGCAGGCGGGGCGACGATCACCAGCTTTCGAATCAGTGCCTGGATCAGCCCGGATTCCTCTGCCACCCCGACGCCGGTCATGGCGATGATGATCACCCCCACAGCATTGAAGTTCATGAAGTTCTGGACGATGCCGGTGAACATGAACCGGATGCCGTCGATGCTCAGCAGGTTGCGCGCGGACACGGTGTGATCGACCAGCTCGTCCGTTTCCAGGTCGAAGGTCTGATAGGACACCCGCGCACCCAACAAGGACAGGGCGCAGGACAGCAGGATGACCAGCGCGATCAGGATCACGAAGATCATCACCGGGTGCGGGACACGGTTGCCGATCCGCTCGACGACGTCGAGCGTCTTCTGCATGAAGGTCTTGTGCTCCGGCGCGGCTCCTTCCAGCGGGCGTTCCCCGCCGGGAGGAGCCGCGTGCGGATAGTCCGGTTCAGCGTGTGGCGAGAGCATGGAGTATCCTGGCCCAGGAACGTGTGCCCCGGTGAAAGCTTTCGAGATCGTATTTCTCGTTGGGGCTGTGGATGCGGTCGTCCTCCAGCGCGAAGCCGGCGAGGACCACATCCATGCCCAAGGCCTGTTTCAGTTCATGCGTGACGGGAATCGAACCGCCGCCACCGATGAAAACCGCGGGCTGGCCCCACTCCGCGGTCAGGGCCTCTCGCGCCTTCGCGAAAGCCGGATCGTCGATAGGGAAGCGGATCGCCCGGCCGGCGCCATGCTCCAGGAACTCCACCCGGCAATCCGCCGGGATCCGGGCACGGACGAAGTCGCGGAATGCCTGTCGGACCGCATGGGGATCCTGGTCGAAGACGAGGCGAAAGGAAACCTTCGCGGAGGCGGTGGCGGGGATCACGGTCTTGAACCCCGCGCCCTGATACCCGCCTCCCATGCCGTTGACCTCGCAGGTCGGACGTGACCAGACCATTTCCAGGACACTGCGCCCCTTCTCGCCGGCCGGCGCGGAAAGCCCGACCGCACCCAGGAAGGCTGCGGTGTCGAAACCCAGGCTCTCCCATTGCTGCCGCAGGGTCTCGGGCAGTTCTGGCACGCCGTCATAGAAGCCGGGCAGGGTGACCCTGCCCTCGGCATCGTGCAGATCGGCCAGGATCCGGGCCAGGATGTGGTTCGGATTGGCGGCCGCCGAACCGTAGAAACCTGAGTGCAGGTCGCGGTCGGCGGCGTGGATGATGACCTCCTCGCCGCAAAGGCCCCGCAACATCGTCTGGATCGCGGGAATCCCAGGGGCCCACATGTTCGTGTCGCAGATCAGGCCGATATCGGCCTTCAGTTCCGAAGCATGCTGACGCAGGAAGGCAGGAAGGTTCGCGCCGCCCGATTCCTCTTCGCCTTCGATCAGCAGGGTGACGGCGATCGGCAGGTTGCCGTGGATGACCTTCCAGGCCCGGCATGCCTCGATGAAGGTCATGACCTGCCCCTTGTCGTCCGAGGCACCGCGCGCCCGGATCACCCGCCTGCCGTCGGGCCGGGTTTCCAGACGGGGGTCGAAGGGATCATGCTCCCAGTATTCCAGCGGATCGACGGGCTGGACATCGTAATGGCCATAGAAGAGAGCCGAGGTGCCGCCCTGGCTGGTGGTTTCTCCTGCTGTGCGGGC
Organism: Roseomonas gilardii; assembly: GCF_001941945.1. NCBI lineage: Bacteria > Pseudomonadati > Pseudomonadota > Alphaproteobacteria > Acetobacterales > Roseomonadaceae > Roseomonas > Roseomonas gilardii. Next base: position 370,495 of record NZ_CP015584.1, read on the forward strand.
AACCACGATAGGGTGGCCGGGTGTCCCATGGGCGGCGGCCTCGAAGCCGATGCTCCGCAGGTCCTGCACCAGCCAGTCCGCGCAGGACCGGCAGTCGTCTGCATAGGCGGGGTCCGTGGAGATGGAACGGATGCGGAGCAGGGCGAAGAGCCGCTCCAGGCTCGCCTCCAGGTCAGAGTCGATGCGTGCCAGGACCTGATCCAACGTATTCGTGGACATTCCGCCTCCCTCCCCGCAGACCGAACGGAAACCCACGAGGCTTCGGCAGGGGTTGCCGTTCCAACCGGTGGCGGTTCCGCGATCCGGACCTTCGACGGGCGATTCCCGCCGGCCCGGCTACGACGAAGGGGGGGGCGAGAAGCTAACTGTCGAGGAAGGCTAATTCTTTCGGCGGCTGGCGGCCATAGGCCATGGATGCCGCCGCTGTGCACCCCGTCCCAGGATGGATCAAAAGCGCAGCGGAAGGGCCGCTGGCAGTCATGCGGGCGGCACGGCCCCACGCCTGTTCCCGGCACCTAGCCGTCGGAGCAGGCCGCCGAAGTCAAGGTCGCAGGACGCGGAATGCATGGTCTCCGCCCCGATGGCCCGAAGGCCCTGTCGGCTGGCCGCACGCGCCTCGCCCGGCGTGTAGCCGAACTCCCGCCGGAAAACCCGGCTGAAGGCGGAGGCATCGAAGAAGCCCAACTGCTCGCCGATCTCGGCCACCGAGGTATGGCAGCCGGGCTCCGAGAGCATCGCATGCGCCATGCGCAGGCGCTGTCCCTGTATGTAGTGAGCCACGCCACCATGCGGTTCGAAGAGCCGGTAGAGGTTCGATCGCGAGACACCCGCCAGGCTGCAGATCCTCTGCGGGTCGAGCGTGGCACGGCCGATATTCTGCCGGATCACATGCCTTATCCGTTCCATCCGGGCGGTCGCCTTGTCCGCAGGCGAAACGGTCCCCGGTGCGATGCCGGCGAGGAGGCAGGCCGCGATCATGGAACGTGTCGCCGAGGCCAGGACCGGCACTTGTTCCGGCGTCATCGCCGACAGGCGTCGTTCCAGCAGCAGCAGGTAGTCCGCCAGAAGCGCCGCGCCGGGGGTTTCGAGAACGCCGGCCCCGAGCGCGGCCAGACCCATGGAAAGCTCCGGAAAAGCGTCGCGCGGGATATAGAGCGAGAGCCAGTCCGCGTTGGTCCGGTCGCTCTCGGAGGGCTCGCCGAGCGAAAACAGGGCCAGCACCTCCGGGCTTGTGACGAAACAGGCCGATGCGGAGCGGTACCGGGACGTGCCGGTCCGGGCCACGCGCAGCACCCAGTGATCGATCGAGTCGCGACGGATCTGACGGGCGCTGCGTTCGATCGACACGCCCGGTGCCGTGTTGCGGCTCAGGGCGAGGGCGCCGAAGGACCAGATCACGTTGCGGCCGGAGAAGCCCGGACCCGGGCTCCCCGTCGGCACGATGGTGTTGAAGGACTTGTACGTGCTCTGCCACAGGTCGAGACGGCTGCGCGGTTCGACGAGATCGGTCGAGAAGATCACCGGCTGAAGCGGGGATGGGTCTGTTCCGTGGGATGCGGGGGGCGGCGAGGCATGCCGCTCCACTCCCGCTGGTCCAACCATGGAAGGACCAGTGTGATGCACCGGAGCGTTCGCGCTCACACGGTTCATATCTCCTACTCCAGACCCATGCTGCCCGTAGCCAGGCTAGGCCAGGGCCGGGCCAGGACGTGTCCGCCACCAACATACATCATTTCGGAAGCGGTTTACATGGTCCGGATAGCCGCCCGTTGCAGGCGACCAGTCTGGCCGGAATGCGGAGCATCACCGGCGGCGATCCCAGGTGGACTCGCACCAACCAGCCCGGTGTCAGCCGAGCTGGGGGATGGGGACCAGGGCGCTGCGGAGGAGCGACTTGCATCGCGCCCATGACCAGCCCTCCGCATGGCTCCGGCAAACCGCACGGTCCATGGCGAGGGCATCGAGACAGGCAACGCGAAGGTCCTCGTTCATGGCGCCAACGGGATTCGGCGCACCGCCCAGCACATCCAGGGGGCCCGGGACAGGGAAGGCGGCGACGGGCGTTCCGCTCGCCAGGGCCTCCAGCATCACCAGGCCGAAGGTGTCCGTGCGGGAGGGGAAAACCAGGACATCCGCATCCGCGTAGCAGGCCGCCAGCACCTCTCCGTGCTTCTGACCCAGGAAGTGTGCATCCGGGAAGCGGGCCTGAAGCGCCGCGCGTCGCGGTCCGTCGCCCACTACCACCTTCGAGCCCGGGAGATCGAGGCTCAGGAAAGCCTCGATGTTCTTCTCCACCGCCACCCGGCCGAAGCAGGCGAAGACCGGGCGCTGAAGCCCGGCATAAGGGTCAAGCGAGCCGCCCCGTAGCCCTGGCCGGAAGCGTTCCAGATCCACCCCGCGAGTCCAGAGCCGGAGGTTCGGGAAGCCACGGCCTTCCATCTCCCGCAACAGGGAGGGAGTCGCGGCCAGTGTGCCGGCGGAAGCGGCATGGAAGCGGCGCAGGACGGCCCAGGACCAGCTTGGCGGCACGCGCGCCCGCAGGTGCAGGTAGTCCGGAAAGCGCGTGTGGAAGGAGGTCGTGAAAGGCCAGCCACGGCGGCGGCAGGCCGCTCGCATCATCCAGCCCAGCGGTCCTTCCGTGGCGATATGGATGGTCTGCGGCCGGAAGGCTTCCGCCTGGGCCTCCACCGAGGCGCGGGAGAAGCAGGCGAGCCGGATCTCCGGATAGGAGGGCATGGGCAGGGAGGCGAAACGGTCGGGGCCGAGAACCTCGACCACGTCGCCGTCGCGCCGGAGGAGATCGGCGACGGTCCGCAACGTCCGCACGACACCGTTGACCTGCGGTTCCCAGGCATCCGAGACGATCAGGATGCGCGCGGGTGCCGAGGGGAGCTGGCTGGGCGCGCCGGGCGTCCGCTGCATCAGGCAGGCACCGGCTGCACGATCAGCCGGTGGCGCCTCGCGAATGTCTGTTGCATCCGATGCCCGGTAGCCCGTTGTGCCGCCGGTATAGGGTCTGCCCCACCTACCCAGAGTGAAGATTCGTTGAAAGCCGGTGAGCGGGCTGATTCAGGGGCGCAGCATCTGCAGTTCCGGACCGGAACGGAGCCGTTCGTCGCCACGGAAGGCCGTGTCCACGGTGATGACGCCGCCGACCACACGGGAGACGCAGGCGCAGATCCTGCGGCCTTCCTCGTGCTGATGGTCGCTGAAGAAGACATCGCGATGATCCACGATGCCATCGGCATCCAGCACGTCCATCGCGCACAGGCCGCATTCGCCACGCCGGCAGTCGGACAGGACCCCGACGCCGCTGGCCTCCAGCGCCTCCAGCATGCTGCTGTTGGCCGGCACCCGCACCTCCAGGCCCAGGCGAGGAAGCCGGACGGTGAAGGCCTCGGTCGGATGGCGGCCGGAGGAACCGAAGGTCTCGAAAACCAGCCGGGCGCGGGGCCTGCCCGCAGCGGCCCATTCGCGCTTCGCCGCCTCCAGCAGACCGATGGGGCCGCAGATATAGGTCTCGGCCTCGGGTTCGAGGGAGGAGAAGGCCCGGTTCAGGTCGATCCTTCGTCCCTCGGCCTCGCTGAAGATCTCGAGCTGCGCGCCGAGTTCCGTCTCCAGTTCGCTGAGATAGGCCATCTCGGCACGGGAACGCCCCGCATACAGCATGCGGAAACGCGCGCCACGCCGCCGCAGGGCCGACGCCATGCCACGGATCGGCGTGATCCCGATCCCGCCCGCGACCAGCAGATACTCGGGCGCGTCACCGGAGAGCTGGAAGAAGCTGTCTGGCGCCGTGACCTCGAGACGTGCCCCGACGGGCAGCGACCACATGTAGCGCGAGCCTCCCCTCCCCGGCTCCTCGCGCTTCACGGCGATGCGCCAGCAGCCGTCCCGCGGCTGGTCGCCCACCAGGGAGTAGCGGCGCAGATCCGTCCTGCCATCGACCATCACCCGCAAGCAGAGATGGCTGCCGGTGGCATAGGGTGTCGCACCGCCCTCGGGCGCCAGGGTGAACTCGCGAATGCCCGGCGTCAGGTCACGCGTGCCGCGAACCACCGCCGTGATCCATTGTCCGTCGAACCGCATCTTTCTTGTTCCTCCCCTGCGCCGCGCGCTCAGGCCGGCAGGCGGCGCTGGATCAGGGCGCCGCCCTGGACCAGATGAAGCTTGCCCTGGCGCAAGGCCAAAGCGAGGTTGCGATGGGCGAGGCGGGCGTGCTCGCGCATGATCGCCTCGGCCCGCGCCCCTTCCCGCAGCGAGATCGCCTCGACCACGCTGCGATGCTGTTCCTGAGCCACGGTCAGGATCACCCGCGCCTCGGGCAGCGCGCCCTGTGCCATGACGAAGCCGCTGGGGGATGCGAAAGGCAGCGCCACCGCCTGCCCAACCTTACGCGCCAGCACCGGGCTGTCCGCCAGTTCCAGCAGGAGCTGGTGGAAATGCTCGTTCAGCGTCACGTATTCGGTGAAGTCGATTCCGCCTGTGGAGTCACGTGCCAGGACGGCATCGATGCCCTCCAGGATGTCGCGCAGATGGGCCAGCCCTTCCGGCGAGGCGCCGCGTTCGGCCGCGAAGCGCGCCGCCAGCCCCTCCAGCGTGCCACGGACCTCGATCGCGTCGCGGATCTCCCGTTCGGTAAAGGCCTTCACCATGAAGCCGCCGGAAGGAATGGGCTCCAGCAGTCCTTCCTCCGCCAGCCGCGCCAGCGCAGCCCGCACCGGCGTGCGCGACGCGCCCAGGCGCTCGGCGACACCGTTCTCCGACAGCCGCTCCCCAGGCGGCATGCTGCCGCTCAGGATCACCTCCCGCAGCTTCAGCAGGGCCGCGACGCTCTGCGACATCGTGGCTACTCGGCCGCGACCGGCAGGGAAGGTGCGCCACCCGTCTCGGCCTCGATCAGGCGGTCGATCAGTCGCCGTGCCCAGAGCGCCCCGGCATCGATGTTCAGGTTGTAGAAGACATGGTCCGGATGCTCGTCGATTGCGCGCTGCTGCGCTTCGACGATGATCTCGTCTTCCCGGAAGACCTTGGTTATGGCATCGCGGATATCGGTTGTCACGCGCTGCTCGTGGATGCGGTAGTCCCGCACATTGGCCCAGAAATAGTGGCAGGTCTTGTCGGTCGCGGGAGTGATCGTGTTGATCACGATCATGCTGACGCCTTCCTTGCGATCCCCCTCCGGCGCGCCGGTCCCGGTCGGAGCCACGCCCACATCGATGGCCACCGTGCAGGGCGCCTCGAAGCGGATGATCTGCCAGCGGTCCACATTGCCGGGTTTGCCGAGTTGGGCGCGCCAGAAGGGCGGCGGCTCGATATCGACCATCCAGCGCGTGACCGTCGCCGTCCTTTCGCCATGTGTGACGTCGAAGGGCGCTTCCGCCACCGCATCGTTGCCGATGCTGCTGCCATGGATATAGGTCTCATGGGTCAGGTCCATGAGATTGTCCACGATCAGGCGGTAGTCGCAGGCGGCGTGGATCACCTTGCCGTCGCCGGCCCAGGCCGGGTCATGGTTCCAGTGCAGGTCCGGCACCAGCGCCGGATCGGCCAGGGCCGGGTCGCCCGGCCAGATCCAGATGAAGCGATGCTTCTCCACCACGGGGAAGGACCGCACATTCGCGGAAGGATTGATCGTATCCTGGGACGGCATGAAAGTGCAGCGCCCACGCGCGTTGAAGCGCAGGCCATGATAGGCGCACTGCACCTCGTCACCCTTGAGCCTGCCCATGGAGAGCGGGACGAGGCGGTGCCAGCAGGCATCCTCCAGCGCCACGGCGCGATCGTCCTGGGTGCGGTAGAGCACGACCTTCTTGTTGCAGATCGTGCGGGCCAGGAGTTCCCGCTTCACTTCCGCATCCCAGGCGGCTGCGTACCAGGCATTCAGGGGAAAGGTCGGGGTCTTGTTGCCCATGGGGGCCTCCACATGGATCGTTTCCTGGCGCCCTGTATACAAGCTGGATACCAATACGCCAAGTCTTTTGTCTTCTATATCTCCTGACGCGCGGAACCGATCCGAAGGACGGAGACCCCATGTCCATTACATGGCGGGAAGCACCACCCCCTTCCGGGATACGCCCAGGTAGCGTTCCAGGACCTCCGTTTCCGAGCGCAGTACGGAACTCGGGGCTGCATGCACGATCCGGCCGCGTTCCAGGATCACTGCCTCGTCCGTGACGCCCAGGATCTTCTGCGCGTGCTGTTCCACCAGCAGGGCGGAAAGACCCTCGTCCCGCATGATCCGGCGGAGAGCCGACAGGAGTTCCTCCACGATGATCGGCGCCAAGCCCTCGGTCGGCTCGTCCAGCAGCAGCAGGCGCGGATTCAGCACGAGCGCCCGTCCCACCGCCAGCATCTGCTGCTCACCGCCGGAAAGCTGGTCCCCCATGTTGCGGCGCCTTTCCTCCAGCCGGGGGAACATGGCGAAGACCTTGCGCAGATCCCATGGCCCTGGCCGCGCCACAGCGGTCAGGTTCTCCTCGACAGTCAGGGAGCGGAAGATGTTGCGCTCCTGCGGCACCCAGCCGATGCCCGCCAGGGCCCGACGGTCCGGGGACAGGTTGGTGATGTCCCGCCCGTCAAGATGGACTGTCCCGCCGAAACGGCGAGTCACCCCGATGATGCTGTTCAGGAGCGTGGTCTTGCCCATGCCGTTGCGTCCCAGCACGGCCATGGAGCGGCCTTCGGCAAGACGCAGCGAGACATCGTGCAGCACCGCGGCCTGCCCATAGCCCGCCGCGAGATGCTCCACCGCCAGGATGTCAGCCATGCTCGCCCTCCCCCAGATAAACCTCCCTCACCCGTGGGTCCGAGGCGACCTCCGCCACGCTGCCCTCCATCAGCACGCCGCCCAGCACTAGGACCGAGATCCGGTCGGCGAAGCGGAAGACCAGATCCATGTCGTGCTCGATCAGCAGCACGGTGACATCACTGGGCAGTTCCGCGATGCGGTCGAGGATCTCCTCGCGCTCCGCCTCGGGCACCCCGGCCGCCGGCTCGTCCAGCAACAGCACACGGGGGCGACAGGCGATGGCCAGGGCGATCTCCAGCAGGCGCTGCTGGCCATAGGGCAGGTTGACCACACGCTCCCCCATCACCCCGGATAGGCGGAACCGTTCGAGGATGGCCACCGCCTCCTCCACCACGGCCGGGCGGCTGCCCACGGACCGCCACCAGGAGCGGCCGCCATAGAGCCTCTGGGAAATGGCCAGGCCCGCCGTTTCCAGCACCGTCATGGCGGGGAAGAGCTGGTTGATCTGGAAGGTCCGGGCTAGGCCGCGGCGCACGCGCTGATCGGGGCGCAGTGCCGTGATGTCCTCGCCATCCAGCAGGATCCGGCCAGAACTTGGGCGAAGCACGCCGGTCAGCAGGTTGATGAGCGTCGTCTTGCCGGCCCCGTTCGGGCCGATCAGAGCGTGGCGGCTGCCCTGGGCCAGCGAGAGGTTGACGTCCCGCGTCGCGTGCAGCCCACCGAAATGCCTGTTCAGGCCCAGCGTCTGCAGCGCCGGGCCGGGCCCGGGATCGGGCCTGGGCGGGGAAAGGTCCTGCAGCATCGCACTCATTCGGCCGGCTCCGGGACATGGCTGGCGGCGGCAGGCTTGCGCCGGCGGAACAGGGCGGGCCAGCCGGCAATCCGGTCCCGGCCGATCAGCACCAGCGCCACCAGCACCAGGCCGATCCAGAACTGCCAGTACTGCGGTGTGATGCTGGAAAGCACGTCCTGCATCAGCTTGAACAGGACCGCACCGAGCAGCCCACCATAGAGCCAGCCGACGCCACCGATCACCAGCACCAGGAGGATATCGGCCGAGCGATGGAAGGCGAGCACGTCCAGGGAAACGAACTGCGTGGACTGCGCCAGCAAGGCCCCGGCGATCCCGGCCAGCCCGGCCCCCAACGTATAGGCCGCCACCAGCCGGGCCCGGACGGGAATGCCGATCGCCCCGGCGCGCAACGGATTTCCCCGGACCGCCCGCAGGGACCAGCCGAAGGGGGAATGCACGATCCGCCGGACCACCACGAAAGCCAGGAACAGGACGACAAGGCTGTATACAGCCGCTACCTGCCCACTCAGATCGAATTCGAAGAGGCCGAGGAGCGGACCGACCTCCATCCCTTGCAGGCCATCAGCTCCGCCCGTGAGCCAACTCAGCCGGTTGGCCAGTTCGTAGAGGACTGAGGCCACGCCGAGGGTGACCATCAGGCGCGTCAGGTCGCTGCCGCGGAGAACCAGCAGGCTGGTCGCGCCGCCCAGCAGGGTCGCGGCCACCCAGGCCAGCCCGAGGCCCAGGAGCGGGTCGGAAACGCCCCGCACCGCCGCGATGCCGGCGACATAGGCGCCGAGGCCGAAGAAGGCCGCGTGGCCCAGGGACAGGATGCCCGCATAGCCGAGGATGAGGTCCAGCGAGAGCGCGAAGAGGGCCGTGACGGCGATCTCCGCGATCAGCAGGTAGCGGTCGGGAAACAGCAGGAAGGCCGCCACGATCGCCGCCCAGGCGAGGTACTCCCCGGGATGCCAGCGGGACAGGCGCGCGAGTTGGGCAGATGCCTGCTGCGGAAGGTTCATGCCGGGGCCGTTCATCGGGTCGCCACCCGGCCGAAGAGGCCCTGAGGCCGCCAGATCAGCACCGCGATCATCACCGTGTAGATGACGAAGGCGCCGAACTCCGGCACGTAGTACTTGCCGGCGACATCGGCGATCCCCAGTAGGAGCGAAGCCAGGAAAGCCCCGGAGATCGAACTGGTGCCGCCCACCGTCACCACGATCAGGAAGTAGATCATGAACTTCAGCGGGAAGCTGGGGTCCAGCCCCAGGATCTCCGCCCCCAGCGCGCCGCCCAGCCCGGCGAGGCCGGAGCCGATGGCGAAGGTCACCGCGAAGATCGCCCCGACATTGATGCCCAGCCCGCGCGCCACGCGCGGATCGTCCACTGCGGCGCGGAGCCGGCTGCCGAAGCGCGTGCGCGACAGGGCGAGATGCAGGGCCAGCGCGATCACGCCGCAGGTGGCGATGATCAGCAGCCGGTAGGCCCCCATGCTGATGCCCATGAACTCGAAGCGGGCACGGAGCATGTCGGGGATCGCGATGAACTGCTGCGAGGACCCCGCCACGTAGTCCACGATGGCCACGGACATGAAGACCAAGCCGATCGAGAACAGGACCTGGTCGAAATGGCTGCGCGCATAGACATGGATGTAGAGCGTCCGCTCCAGCAATGCTCCCAGCAGGGCGGAGAAGAGGAAGGCCAGCGGCAGGGCGGCCAGGAAAGGCACGCCCCAATGATTCACCAGAACGAGGGCGGCATAGCCCCCGGCCATGGCAAAGGCGCCATGCGCCAGGTTCACCAAGTTCATCAGGCCCAGTGTCACCGCGAGACCGCAGGCGAGGATGAAAAGGACCATCCCATAGGCCACGCCGTCGAACAGAACGGTCAGCATCGCCGCCCCCTCCCCTCAGCCCGAGGCCGGCTTGGCCGGATCCCGGACAGCCGGAATCGTGGCGAACTCGACATTATACAGCTCGCCATCCACGCGCTCGCAGCGGCGCATGTAGATGTTCTGGACGATGTCGCGGGTCTGCGCGTCGATGGAGATCGGTCCCCGCGGGCTTTCCCAGGACAGGCCCTTCATCGCCTCCAGCAGAGCCGGCCCGCCGGAAGCACCCTTGGTCTTCTCCAGCGCCTTGTAGATCAGCGCCATGCCGTCATAGCCGCCAACCGCCATGAAGTTCGGCCGCATGTCCTTGTTGGCAGCCTTGAAAGCCTTCACGAAGCTCTTGTTCAGGGGACTGTCATGCGCGGCGGAATAGTGCTGCGAGGTGATCACCCCGAGCGCCTGGTCGCTCATGCTGCCCAGAAGATCGTCGTCCAGGACGTCGCCCAGCCCGATCAGCCGGATGCCGGCCTCCTTCAGCCCGCGTTCCGCGAACTGCTTCATGAAAACCGAACCGGCGCCCGACGGCACGAAGATGAAGACCGCATCCGGCGAGGCATCGCGCGCCCGTTGCAGGAAGGGCGCGAAATCCGGGCTGGCCAGAGGGACGCGCAGGGATTCCGGCACCTGCCCGCCAGCCTGCACGAAGGGCTCCTTGAACCACTTCTCGGCATCGATGCCGGGACCATAGTCGGACACCACGGTGACGACCTTGCGGATGCCGTTCTCCGGTGCCCAGCGCCCCAGGGGCAGGGCCACCTGCGGGACGGTCTGGGAGGTGCGCACGACGAAGGGCGAGGCCTCGGTGACGCTGGAGGTGGCGGCCGCCATCACGACCTGCGGCACCTTGGCGCGGGTCGCGATCGGCGCTGCGGCGAGGGCCAGTGGTGTCAGGCCGAACCCCGCCAGGACGGCGGCCTTGTCGTTCACCACCAGCTCCTGCGCGAGCCGCCGCGTCGCATCCGCGACATTGGCATCGTCGCGGATGATCACCTCGATCGCACGCCCGGCGACCTCGCTGCCGTTCTGCTGCATGTAGAGGCGCACGGCGCCCTCGATCTGCCGCCCGGTCGAGGCGAAAGGCCCCGTCATCGGCAGGATCAGGCCAATCTTGAGCGGCTCCGCGGCCCGCGACAGGCGCGGCGCGGCGAGTGGCAGGGCCATGGCGGTCCCGGCAGCCAGAAAGTCTCTTCTTCTCACGGTTCTTTCCTCCCGAACAAAGACGCGGGGCCGGACCGGCCCCAGCCTCCTACCCCCCGATCAGTACACGATCCCTTCCGCGTCCATCTCCTCCAGGGTCGGCGTGCCATGGGTGTGGAAGCTCTCGATGGTCTTCAGGCCCCAGGCCTGGCCCTTCCGCCGCTCCGCCTCGCTCCAGCGGATCGGCTTCCAGTCCGGAGCCAGGATCAGCCGCGCGCCGGCATTGGCCAGTTCCACGCGGTTGCCGCCCGGCTCATAGACATAGAGGAAGAAGGTCTGCTGGATCGCATGCTTGTGCGGACCGGTCTCGATATGGACGCCGTTCTCCAGGAAGATGTCAGCGGCCCGCAGGATCTCCTCGCGGCTGTCCAGGGCGAAGGTGAGGTGATGGAAGCGCCCGCGGCGACCGTTGCTCTCGCGCGAATAGGCGATGTCATAGCTCTTGTTCGTGCAGGTGAACCACATGCCGGCCTCGACGCCGGTGTCCAGCACGATCTGCTCCGTCAGCCGCATCCCGAGGCACCGCTCGAAGAATTCGCGGTTCGCCTTGATGTCGGCGGCGAGGCAGTTGATGTGATCGAGGCGACGCACGTTCACGCCGCGCCCGGGGAAGCGCTGGGCCTGGTTCTTCAGCGCCGGCCGCAGCTCGGGCGGTGCCTCGTACCACTCCGTCTCGTAGTAGAGCTCGATCAGGTGCCCATCTGGGTCCCGGAAGCAGAGGGTGCGGCCATGGCCGAGGTCGCCATCATGCCACGACACGTCGTGCCCTCCCGCGCGCAGCGCGGCGGCACGGCGCTCCAGAGCCTGTGGGCTCCTGACCCGGAAGGCCATGTGGCCCATGCCGGAATGGCGCGCCGCCGTCAGCTTCACACAGTAACGTTCGTAGTCATCCCATCCCCGGAGATAGACGGAATCTCCCTGGCGCCCACTCTCCGTCATGCCCATGACATCGACAAAGAAGCGCAGGCTCTCTTCCGGCTTGGGCGTCAGCAGTTCCAGATGCCCGAGATGGGCCAGGTCCATCACGGGTTCTGCGGTTTCAAGGGATGTCATGCCATCACTCCCAGGCGCAGCCAGGCACTCAGCACGCCTGTTACGGCAGCCGGTGCCTCGACCGTGCTCATATGGCCGCTATCCTCGATCACCGCGAGTTCGGCATCACGGATAGCGGCCGCCATTTCCTCATGCTGCGACAGCGGGCTCCACCCGTCCTGCCGTCCGCAGGCCACCAGGGTCGGGCAGCCGATGCGCGGCAGGACCGCCGCCGCATCGGGCCGGTTCAGCAGCGCCCTGACCTGCTTCTCGAAGATCTCGGGCGTGGCCCGGCACACCATCTCCTTCAGTGGGCGCATCAGCGCAGGATCGCTGGCGCGCTGCGGATGCACCATGGGCGGCAGCCAGCGTTCGGCCAGGGTTGCCATGCCCTGCGCATGGGCGAGATCAACGAGTTCCTGGCGCTTCTCGGCTTCGCCCGGGCGGCGGGGATGCACGCCGGTATCGAGCAGGGCCAGCCGCTCGACCCGCTCCGGTGCACGATCCAGGATCGCCAGGGCAACGCGCGCGCCCATGGAATGCCCCGCCAGCGCGAAATGCTGCGGAGAGGCATCCAGGACCGCTGCCGCCATCGCCTCGATGGAATCGAACCCCCAGAGATCCGGCACCAGGATATCGTAGTCCCGTTCCAGGCTATGCCGCTGCGGCGCCCAGACGGAGGCATCGCAGAGCAGGCCAGGCACCAGCACGACCGTGCGGCGCTCATCCCTATGCGACATGCGGCATGTCCTCGTAGATCACCTGGGCGAAGCCGGTGTGCAGCGGTGCGTGGTAGTTCCGGTGCAGGCAGCGCACGCGCGTGGAGAGGGCGCCGCGCATCGCAAGCCACATGATCACCTCCGCCCCTTCGGCGCCGCCGCGCTCGATGAAGTCCTGCAGCCGCAGCCCGGCCAGATGCTCCGGATCGTCCTGCAGCCGGTCGAGGAACTCCATGTCCCAGTCCTGGTTCTGATAGCCGAAGCGCTCGCCATGCAACTGGTGCGACAAGCCTCCTGTGCCCAGCACGACCACATCCATGTCTCTGGGGAAGCTCTCGACAGCCCGCCGCAGCGCCTTTCCCAACCGGAAGAGCCGTCCAGGCCCCGGCACCGGGAACTGGAGCACGTTCACGGCGAGCGGCAGGATGGCACAGGGCCAGCCCTCCGCGTGATCCGGCCAGAGCGCCGAGACCGGCGTCAGCGCCCCGTGGTCGAGCGGCATGTCCTGGCAGACGGTCAGGTCGAACTCGTCATCCACCAGGCTGTGCGCGACATGCCAGGCGAATTCCGCATCGCCCCGGACGGGTGGCAGGGGGCGCGGCCCGAAGCCCTCGTCGGCAATCGGATGCTCGCCCGCGACGGACAGGGCAAAGGTCGGATAGCGGTCGAAGAAGAAGGAGGTGACATGGTCATTGTAGATGAGGATCGCGGCATCCGGCTTGCGCTCGCGCAGCCAGTCCTGCATGGGGCGGTAGCCGTCGAGCAGCTTCTCCCATCCCGGCTCCCGCCAAGCGCCCTTGTCGATCAGCGCCCCGATGGAGGGGGCATGCGGTGAACCGAGGCCGCCGATGATCCGGGCCATCAGGATGCTCCCTTCCCGGCATGGCGGCTGGCGAGATACTCCTCCAGCGTCTCGCCGCGCATCTGCGCACCCGTGGCCGCCAGGCCATCTCCGCAGAGCTGCGACAGCCGCAGCAACGGAAAGACATTCGCGCCACGCCGCACCAGGCCGATCCAGTCGCGCGCGAGGACCAGCGCGCGGTCCTCGGGATCGAGACCGTAAGGCGCCATCGCTGTCTCCGGGTCCGCCATGAAGGCATCCCGCTTCGACGGATGGCGCAGGTCATAGCAGAAGCGGTTCAACCGGAGCGCGTTGGTGGCCGCCACCCCCGTGTTCAGGTAGGTGCCGGCGGGCAGGCGCCCGGGATCGAGTTGTCGGCTGCGCATAGCCAAAGACTTTTCTCCCCGTATCCGCGCCCGCGTTCCGGCCCTTCGTCGAGACGACAGGGGGCGGGCTCTTGAAGGAGGAAGCTAGACTGGCGGAGTGGAAAAGGCGTTATCGCTTCTTCGGCGCATGTTATGCCGGGCCGACATAGGGAGCGCCGGCCCCAGCCCGCTCCCCGGCCTGCCCCGGATGCCGGCCCTGCGCCGCGATCTCCTCGACATAGCGCCGCAGCCCATCCACCAGGACCTCGGCGGCCGGTGAAAGCGGTGTGTCGGCGCGCCGGATGAAGCCCGCCGGACGCGGCCGGGAGACAGCGGGCAGCGGTGCCGCACGGATCGTTCCCCGCAGCAGGTCGCCGGCCATCATGGTATTGGGCATGACCGAGATGAAATCGGTCGAATGCAGCATCTCCCGGATGAAGCCATAGGAGGTCGAGCGCATCGAGGTGGTCGGGGCGAGGCCCAGCGTCGCCAAGAGCTGATCGATCTCCTGCCCGACGCGCTGGCCGATCGTCGGTAGAACCAGTTCCCAGCGACGCAGCGCCTCCGCCGTGATGGGGGCTTCGAAGACGGGATGGTCGGTGCGCGCGAGGACCGAGATCGGTTCCTCGTACAGCGCCTCCCGCATCAGCCCATCCGGCTTATCGGGCGGATAGAGTTGCCCGATGACCAGATCGAGCTCCCCGCCCTCCAGCTTGGGAAGGAGCTCTTCCGTCTTGCCCTGGACAAGCTGGACCACGAGTTCCGGGTGCTGGCTGCGCAGCCGTCCCAGCAGGCCCGGAAGCACGCCGGCGGCGGCCACGGGCAGGGCGCCCAGCATGATCGTGGCCTTCATCCGCCCGACCAGCCGGTCCAGCTCCTCATCCAGGCGGCGCAGTTCGCCCAGCAGGCGCCGGGCCGATTGCAGCACCACCTCCCCCGCCGGTGTCGCGCGCACGCCGCGTCCGCTGCGTTCGAACAGCTGCAGCCCCAGCAACGCCTCGGTTTCCTGCAGGCTGCGGGTCAGGGCGGGCTGCGTGACAGACAAGGCCCGGGAGGCAGCCAGGATGCTTCCATGCGCCCCGATGGCATCGACGGCCCGCAGAAGCCGCAGCTTGAGTTGCTGATCGAGGTGCCTCGGCATTCCTTCCTCCCCGGGGCCCTGGCGCAAGCGCCCGGGACGGAGCGCGCCAGGATGCCACCGTCCGAAGGCACGGCCCCGGTAGAGCATTATGCCCCACCGGGGCCGCCAATCCCAGCCGGGCCGGCCTTCCCGCCGGAGGGCGGATCATAGCCTTGCCAGGACGGCATCCAGCAGCGTGTCGAGATCCTCGGTCGCCAGCTCCTGGGAGGAGAGACGCGCCCCCTGGTCGGCGGACCAATCCTGCCGCTCCGCGATCGGACCGCTGAGGATCGGCGGCACGCCGACTTCCGCCACGGTGCGGGCCACCTCGCGCATCTCCTCGGCCCGGCGGCGGCCATGGATCAGGGGACGGCTGATCACGTAGCGCGCCAGCCCCCGCCAGTCGGGATGCGGCAGCGTGTCAGAAAGGGAGGCCAGGACCTCCTTTTCCACACCATAGCGCCGCGCGGCCAGGAGGCATTCCGTGGTCAGGGCCTCTAGGCCCTTAATCATCACGCTGCGGCACATCTTGACCGAGGAGGCGCGGCCGATCTCTTCCGAGAAGACCGTCAGGGCCATGTCGAAAGCCGCCATGCTCGCGGCGAAGGCCGTGGCGTGCGGGCCACCCAGCAGCATGGGCGAGCGGAGACCCTTGGGCGGCACGCTGGTCATGACCGCAGCCTCCACATAGCGGCCGCCGGCGGCCTCCATGATCGCCGCGGCCTCGCGCTTCGTGCCGGGGGACACGGAGTTCACATCCAGGACGAAGGGAGCGTGGCCCAGGCCCGCCGCGATGGAGCGCATGGCGTCCAGATCGGAACCGGCCGTCACCGCGACGATGACCAGATCCGCCCCCCGCACCGCTTCCAGTGGGGTGGAGGCCGGCGCATGCCCTGCCTGGCCGGCGTTCCGCGACGCCTTGCTGTCCGGGTCGGCGAAGGCGGGATCGAAGGCGGCGATCTCGGTGACGCCGGCGGCGCGCAGGTCGCGCGCGAAGATGCTGCCGACCTCGCCATAGCCGATGATCGCGATGCGCACGCTCATGCCGTCTGCTCCTCGCTCCAGTAGAGGCGGGCCGGGTTGTCCACCAGGATCTTCCGGCGCGTCGGCTCGTGGGTCACCGCCTCGGCCAGAAGGTCCAGGAGGTCGCCGTCATTGGGCATGTCCCCGGCGATGTTGGGATGCGGCCAGTCCGTGCCCCAAAGCACCCGGTCCGGTGCCACGGAAACCAGGGCGCGCGCGAAAGGAAGCGCGTCGTGGAAGGGAGCCCCTTCGGAGGAGACGCGCTCGGCGCCGCAGATCTTCACCCAGGCCCTGTCGTTGCGCATCAGCTCCAGCAGGCTCCGGAAGGCCGGCTGCTCCAACCCGCCACGTGCCTTCACCCGGCCCATATGGTCGATCACGAAAGGAACACGGATGCGGGCGATGCGGGGCGCCAGTTCCGTCACGTCCTGCGCGTCCAGATGCAGCACCACATGCCAACCGAGGGGCTCAATCTGCTCCAGCACCCGCTCGAAGAAGGCCATATCCGGCATCCCGCCAAGATGGCGCACGAAGTTGAAGCGCACGCCGCGAATGCCGCCTTCGTGCAGACGCGCCAGCTCGACGTCGCTCACGCCAGGGTCCACCACGGCGACGCCGCGATAGGCGCCGCCGGAGCGTGCGATGCCGTCCAGCGTCACCCGCATGTCGCTGCCATGGCAGGAGGCATGGACGATCACTGCGCGCTCGATGCCCAGGATGCCATGCAGGCGGCGGAGGCCCTCGAAGGGCGCGTCGGGCGGCGTGTAGGCGCGGTCCGGCGCATAGGGGAAGACGGCATCCGGGCCGAAGATGTGGCAATGCGCGTCGCAGGCGCCCGGCGGGGCGCGATAGCGGGGCGTCCGCGTGTCCGGGTCCGGGCCCTTGCAGGTCGGGATGTCGCGAGGGGGCGGTGTCTTCGTCACTGGCGCGGGATTCCTGCCTTCTCGATCACTTCGGCCCAGCGTGCCGTATCGGCCGCCAGGAGCTTGCCCATGGCCTCGGCCGTGCCGCCCTGCGGCTCCACCCCCGATTGGGTGAGGATGTCGCGTACGGCAGGCCTCTTCAGCACGGCATTCACCGCCTCGTTGATGGCGGCGATAGCCGGGGCGGGCGTGCCCGACCGGGCGACCAGGGCGTTCCAGGACGTCACGTCGTAGTCCTTCACGCCGAGTTCGGTCAGCGTCGGCACGTCGCCCAGGCTCGGCGCACGCTTCGTCGAGGTGACCGCGATGGGCCTTATGGCCCCATCATGGATCTGGCCGAGCAGCGGCGCCGTGATCTCGAACGCCACGTCCACGTCGCCGCGCAGCAGAGCGGTGACAAGCTGCGGCGTGGCCGGGAAGGCAATGGTTTCCGCCTTCACATCCGCCCTGATCTTGAAAAGCTCGGCCGAAAGGTTCTGTGTGCTTCCGGCATTGATCGTCCCGATGTTCAGGGCCCCCGGTTCGCGCCGCATCCGGTCCAGAAGGTCGGAGAAGCTCTTGATGGGGGAACCGGGCGCCACGATGAGCGCGATGGGAAAGCTGCCCAGCGTCACGATCGGCGCCAGGTCGCGCAACGGATCGAAGGGCAGCGAGTGGAAGAGGGAGCGGCTGATCGCCGTCCCGTTGGTCGCTGCCATCAGCGTATGTCCGTCCGCCGGAGCGTTCATCAGCTGCTGCGCGGCCGGAATGCCACCGGCCCCGGGCCGGTTGTCCACCACCACCGGCTGCCCCAGCCGGTCGGCAAGGGGGTTGGCGACGGCCCGCACGGTGAGGTCCGCCACCCCACCGGCCGCGAAGGGCACGATGACGCGGATCGGCCGATCCGGGAAGCGGGTCTGCGACCGGGCGATGCGGGGCACCGCCAGGATGGGTGCCCCCAGGAGCGCCCCCATGCCGAGAAGCCCGGTTCGGCGCGTGATGGCCGGATGATCGGTCATGCGTTCCCTCTCTGGTTCAGTTCGCCTGGACACCGGTGCGGCGAATCACGTCGCCCCAGCGTTCCCGCTCCGCCGTGATGAAGCGGCCGAATTCCTCCGGCGTGCCGGGCGAGGCCACCGCGCCTTCCGCCTCCAGCCGGGGCTGCAGCTTTTCCCCCTTCAGGATGCGGGCACTTTCTGTGTTCAGGCGCGCGATGATCGCGGGCGGTGTCCGGGCCGGGGCGACGAGACCATACCACTGCACGGCCTCGAAACCGGGCATGCCCTGCTCCGCGATGGTGGGGATATCCGGCGCGGCCGCCAGGCGCTGCAA
The DNA here is from genome assembly GCF_001941945.1 of Roseomonas gilardii. Taxonomy (NCBI): domain Bacteria; kingdom Pseudomonadati; phylum Pseudomonadota; class Alphaproteobacteria; order Acetobacterales; family Roseomonadaceae; genus Roseomonas; species Roseomonas gilardii. Next base: position 388,461 of record NZ_CP015584.1, read on the forward strand.
CGAGGAGACGCCCAGGGCACGCAGCAGCCCACTACGAACCGGCGGCAGGGCCGGAGGGCCACCTGTCAGCGTCAGGTCGATGGCGCCCGAGATCAGGTCGTTCATCATCGGGCCAGTGCCGCGATAGGGCACATGCGTCATCTCGATACCCGCCGCGAGACTGAAGGCGACGGCGGCGATATGCGCGGCCGATCCATTGCCACCGGAACCGTAGGTGAGCCCGCCCGGCTTCTCCTTGGCGAGCGCGACCAGTTCCGGCACCGTTTTGGCCTGGAGCTTCGGGTTGACCACCATCACATTCGGCACGATGGCGACGAGCACGACCGGCGCAAAGGCGGTGGCCGTGTCGAAGGACAGGTTATGATAGAGGGCCGGGTTTACCGCGAGCGTGCCGATATGACCCATCATCAGCGTATGGCCATCGGGCGGCGCATGGGCGACGACCTCCGTACCGATGGTCCCGCCCGCACCGCCGCGGTTCTCCACGACGAAAGGCTGGCCGAGGACCTCCTGTAGCTCGGCGCCCAAGGCGCGGGCCAGGATGTCGGTGGAACCGCCCGGCGTGAAAGGCACAACGATTCGGACCGGACGCTCGGGCCAGCGGGGCGTCTGTGCGCCAGCGTTCCGCGTCGCAAGCTGGGCGCCGAGGCCCAGCATTCCCGCGGTGATCCCGCGGCGTGTCATTGGCATTTCTTCTTTCCTCCCTTGCAGGCCACCGAGGGCCCGTTCCTATCCGATCCCGGCTGGGAGCCCGTCCCAGATTTCCTCCAATGTCAGTGGCGCCGGCAGAAGCTGTTGTTCCGCGCAGAATCGGCTGGCGAGGAGAAGGGCAGGATCGAGCGCCGCGCGACCGGTCATCGGCGCGTCCTGGAAGAGACGGACGAACTCAGCCGCCAGATCCGGCCGCTGTGCGATGACATCGCCGCGCATAACCAGCAGATGGTTCACCGGCTTGAAGCCATATCTCGCGCGGAATGCCTCGCCAGCCGCAGCGGGATCGGGAAAGACCGTGCGCAGGTTCGGGTTGTCCGGCACGTCATTGCCGACGATCACCGCATCCAGCGCGCCTTTCTCCAGCATGGCCATCATGTCGGACCCAGCCGGGGCGCGCTCCGCCCAGGATGGGTCGCGGTACTCGGCCACATGAGCGTCCTCGAAGGTCACCCAGTGCAGATCGCTCGGCCGAAGGCCGAACTCCTCTTGCAGGCTGCCCCGCAACCACATTCCCGTGGTCTGGCTATAGGCGCGCACCCCGAGGCGCCGGCCCGCGAGGTCGGCCGGTCCCGTGACGGAGCCGCCCACCCGACAGAGCAGCGCGGCCTCCTGGAAGCGCGCCGCCATCACCACGGGCAGAAGCACCAACGGCTTGCCGGCGGCCTTGGCCATCAGGAAGGTCGCGATGGCCATCTCGCTGACCTCGAAGCGTCCTTCCCGCACCATGGGCGCAAAGGCACGACTCACCGGACTGATCCCCGCATCCTGCAGCCGGAGAAGCGGCGAGGTGACCTGGCCATCGAGCACCGGTGCGCTGTGCGGATAGCGCCCGATGGCCGAGTGCAGGACAGTCGGGTCAGTCATCGGCGTCCTCGTAGCGCAGTCCCTTCCTGGCCAGCGTCTCGCGCATCCCGTAGATGTCCAGCCCGAGTTCGCCGGCGGACAGGCGCGCCCGGGTCTTGGCTTCCTTTTCCTCCCGCGCGGCGGAAGCGCGCAGTACGGCCTCGGCCTCCCCGCGCCGGACCACGACCACCCCGTCATCGTCGCCCACGACCAGATCGCCCGGGTGGATGAGCTGCCCGGCGCAGACGACAGGCAGGTTCACGTCCCCAAGCGTTTCCTTGACGGTGCCCTGGGCCGAGACGGCCCTCGACCAGACGGGGAAGCCCATCTCCCGGAGCGCTGCCACGTCGCGGCAGCCGGCTTCGATCACCAGACCGGCCGCGCCGCGGGCCTTCAGCGAACAGGCCAGGAGTTCGCCGAAATAGCCTGCATCGGAGGGCGAGGTGGGCGAAACCACCAGGATGTCGCCGGCGCGGCACTGCTCCACGGCCACATGAATCATCCAGTTGTCAGCTGGCGCGATCGACACGGTCACGGCGGTGCCGACGGCGTGCGCGCCCGGATAGATCGGCCGCATATGGGCGCCCAGAAGGCCACGGCGCCCCTGCGCCTCGTGGATCGTGGCGACACCATAGGGTGCGAACCGGGCGGCGATCTCGGGAGGAACTCGGGGTGGGTTACGGCGGACCAGGCTCATGCCAGACTCTCCACGATATGCAGCAACAGGATGGGGCGCCTTTCGGTCGAGACGGCGAGCCCTTCCTCCGTGCCGGGTTCGGGCCTGCTCACCCGTGCCTCTGGCCGATGCAGGACATCGGCTTGGCCACCATGCGACCGATACGAGATCACGGCATGGGAGTGGCTGCGAGGGGACGTTCCGCAGCGCGCGGCGTGCCTCGTTGACCGGCTCGTGCCATTCTTCTTCCTCCCGTCACCAAACAGGCGCGGGGACCCTAGGCGCACGAGGAGGCCTTGTCGTATCGCTTTTCCCTCGGTCGCTATGAGCAACCGGCATAGGGCGCATATCGGGCACCGCAGAATGGTGCGATGTAAAAATCGATTGCGGCGGCAGTTCCCTGGTCTCGCAGGTCCGCCACTCCTGCCAGCTGGAGAGGCAGAGGTTCTGACGTCAGAACCCCTGCCCTTGGCTTCTCAGTCCTGCTGCGACAGGATCTGCGCAATACGCTCCTGCACCTCGACCAGCCTTTCCCGCTCCAGCTTCGACGGGGCGCGCCTGCGGGCCACCAGATCCTGCAGCCACTTGTCGAAACGATACAGCGCGACAGGCTTCGGCGCCTTGCGGACGGCTCTGGGGGACGGCTCCTCCGCCTCGGCGGGTGCTTCATGCGCCATCTTCGCGGCCCGCAGGGCGCGAACCGTGATCCGCCCGGCATAGGCATGGGCGATCAGGGCATCCCGCATCCGGCCTGCTGGGAGGCGCGCGAGTTCCACCAGGATGTTGCGTGGCAGGTCGAGCTTGCCGTTCTCCAGGTCCATGACGAAGGAGGGCGGCAGCGTCAGCATCCGCAGCGAGGCGCTGACCTCCCCCTTGGTCCGGCCCAGCACCTCGGCGACGCGCGTCTGGGTCCAGCCCTGGCTTTCCAGAAGCCGCTGGATGCCCCGCGCCTCCTCAACCGGCGTCAGGTCGATCCGCTGCAGGTTCTCCAGCAGGGCCAGCGCTCCGGCGCCATCCTGCCTCTTCCATTCGATCGCCAGGATCGAGGTCCAGCGGAGCAGCTTCGCCGCCCGCCAGCGCCGTTCTCCCGCCACGATGACCCAGTCCGCGGGTCGCTCCGGGTCACGGCGCAGGAGGATGGGTTGCAACTGTCCCTGGTCGGACATGGTGGAGGCCAGGGAAGCCAAGCCCTCCGGGTCGAAATTCTTGCGGGGCTGGTCCGGGTCCGGCAAGACCCGGTCCAGCGGCGCCTCGAAGGTATGAGCAAAGCGGCTCGCGGGCGTCACGAGCGAGTTCGTCGCTTCCCCGATCGAGTTCGCCACGGCTCCGAGCAGGGGAGAGGGACGGCGCTTGCGGGACACGGCCATGTCAGGAAACCTCCGCGCGCGGCAGGGGCCTGCCATCGCTGAGCGCCTCGGCCAGCCGCAGATAGGCCGCACCGGCTGCCGCGCCACTCTGGCCATGACTGGCCGGAACCGCGATCCGCCCGTCTCGCGCGGCATGGCCGAAGGCGGCGCTGGCGGGGATCGGCTCCAGCAGCGGCACCCGTTCCAGCATCGCCTGCGACAGGTGGCTCAGCACCTCCCGATCCACGGCCCGGCGCTGGCTGAACTGGGTCGGCAGGACGCCGATGATCCGCAGGTCCGGGTTGAGTCGGCGCTGCACCTTGTTCGCGGTGGCCAGGATGAGGCCCACCCCCATCGCGTCATAGGGTTCGGTACGGACAGGTACGATCACCTCCGTCGCCGCGGCGAGGGTCATCCAGGTCAGCATGCCAAGATTGGGCGGCGAGTCGAGCACGATCCAGTCGTAGCTGGAGCGGATCGGTGCGACAGCCTCCCGCAAGGCGGCGTCGAAGCCCGGTTCTCGGCGCCCGTCAGTGTCCGAGAGCTCGATATGGCTGGCGACCAGGTCGAAGGGAATGACTCGCCCCTGGCCCGCCGTATCGGCCAGCGCGTCGCCGGCGTGAACGATGGCCTCGGCGAGGGGGCGGCCGTTCAGGATGACGTGGGCAGTGGTGCGGCCCTGCCGATAGGCCTCGACCCCGCCACCGGCCAGCACCGCGGCCGTGGCCGTGGCCTGCGGGTCCATGTCGATCACGAGCACACGCCGTCCCAGAGCTGCCAGGGAAGCCGCGACGTTCAGCGCGCTGGTGGTCTTGCCGACGCCACCCTTCTGGTTGGCGAAGGCCAGGATGCGGGCATTGGCGGGTCGTGCCTGGGCAATGGCCGCGATTTCCACCGCGACCTCCCGCGGGATGGGCTCGCGCCCATTCTCCCACCGGCTGACCTTGGACTTGTCATAGGCGCGGCCCATGCGCCTGTTGAGGATATCTTTCAACTCGACCTGGCTGAGGCGAAGCTGCTGCCTCGCCTCCTTCAACATCTGCGAATCCATGCTTCGCCCCCCGGCATGCCTGGCCCCATCGGCGGCCGGGACGTTGCAACAGATCATCAACCCAATCAACCCTCAGGTTGATGGTTGCTTCGGGTTCGGACATCAGAACATCACCCGTCCGTCCGCTGCGAGATGTGGCCGGTTGGCAGTAGGCATGAGACGATCAGGCCGGAACACGCCGGAAGGTGCCCTGGGTCAGTTCCTCCATCCGATGAAGCATGGGATTCCGTTTCGCCGCCGCACGGTGCAGCAGAGCCTGCAGCCTCTGCCGCCGCGTTTCCGGCTCGGCGACCGCTTCCCGGCAAAGCGCCACCATCTCGCAGATCTGCGGCCGCCATTTGCGTGTGCGGCGCCACTGCCGGCAGGCCTGTTCCACGGCCCATATCGGGAACTCCCCCAGATCCTCAGCCCAGTCATCCGCGATCATCTGCTCGACCTGCGGCGGGTTCGGCTCGGCGCGGAAATGCGACAACAGGGCCAGAATGCGTGCGAGGAGCACTCCTCTTTCCGCGGGCCGCAGCGCCGCCTCCAGTTCCGAAAGATGCTGCATGGCCAGTCCGGCCACGCCGTCCTCCATCTCCGCTGGGGGTTGCCAGGTTTCCGTGATCCGGACTGTGCCGTTGTCGGGAAACAGGAAACGCCGCTCCTGAATGCCACTTTCCAGAAGTCTCGCCACGGGCGCGGGCGGTGACGGCAAGGGCTCCCTTGCTGCTTGTAGAAGGGACGTGTCGCGCCCTCCAGTTCTGCCCACGGGCCGGTCCTCCCGTCGGGGGAAGGAAGTACGATGATCGATCTGCACGGTTTGGGTCCTCCGGTTCAGCAAGGGCTGACATGGCCGGGCGGGGACATGGCCGCCGCCGCCCAGGCATCGAAGCGATGGAGACGGTGCTCCGCCTGCCGCTTTCCGGCGGGCGGAGCCGACCGGCTCGCCACCTCCGGTCGTGTGGCCGATAGGCGGCGAGGTTGCACCTGGTCGGCAATCAGCCATTCCAGCCAAGCCTCGTCGAGATTGGCGTAGCGGTAGCCCTTGGCACGGCAGCGTGTGACGAAGCGGAGCGTGTGGTGCTCCAGCGCCGCATCCGGATGGAGATGCCGGGCGCGTTCGGTGATGTCGCGCGACGGCAACCAGTCAGGGGGCGGTTCCCTCAGGGCGGAGCCCTGTCTCGCCGGCCGTTCGGGGTCCTGGCATTCCACCGGTGTGTCGGCTCCTGGCTGCGCGGGCATGGTGTGCGTGTCCTGAATCTGTTCAGGAATAGCGTGACTCGTGTCAGCCGGATGACAGGGCCTGTCCCTGTTCGGACAAAGCCCTGTTTCCCCCATGACAGGCGGCGGGCCATCCTGCACGAAGCTGCGCGCCTGTTCCGGCGTCTGGGCGAGCTGGTAGCGGCAGCTCGTGGTGCCGCCGTTCTGGCGCGAGCGGGCCTGCTTGCGGATCAGCCCGGCTGTGGCGAGATCCGCGATCACCCGGTTCACCCAGGGGCGGCTGCGGCCAAGCCGCCGCGCCAGCGTCGCCTGTGAGGGCTCGCAGAACCCGGCTTCGTCAGCATAGGTGCAAAGGGCGGCCATCACGGCCAACCGGTCCGCATCCACGGCAGGATGCAGCAGCCACCAGGCGGGGATCTTCCCCCACCGGGTCACCTGATCGAGGGACGCATTCGATGCCATCCGGAACCTCCGCCTGCGTGAGTCGGCGGCATCCGGAAGCCCCTCCCTGGCCCACGTCAAACTCTGACTCGGATCGCGCTGTAGGAACTCGGCGCGCTTCGGAAGGCAAAGCCCGCGCAAGCGGATGGGAAACGGCGCTCTTGTATAGGACAGCGGCGCGCCGGTTCGTGACGGTCCCGCGACTCCGATTCCAGCCGGGATTTGGCGCGAATATGGAGGGCAAACGCGCGGTCACATGGGTGCGCAGGGGCTCCCAGAGGCACCGTCCGCGACGGTCCCATCCTCCGGTGGCCATCCCTTTGAACGGAGCTTTGCCCTCATCCCTGCGGATGTAGGAACTCCGCGCACTTTCCGCAAAGAAGGGTCTGCGGGCCCTCGGATAGCGCGACATGAATATAGGAGATCGGCGCGTTTCAGGTCCTATGAGGGCTGGAAGGTGCGAAACGCGCCAATTCCCTATACCCCTTCCTCGCGGCAGCGGCGGAAACGCGCGCTTCCCCTATAGGCTTCTCGGGATACCAGCCCCCTGGAGCACGGTTGAATGCCGGACTGCTGTAGGGAAAGCGCGCGTTTGGCCGATGGCTGTAGGGAAAACGCGCGCTTTGCTATCCGTCTGACCGGGCGATTCGGCCGGAGCATCGCCGGAGCCGGCGGGCAAACGCGCCTTTCCCCTTCATAAGAGCGTCGATCACCGTCACGATCCGCGCCTTTCCCCTTCATCACGGGTGCAACAGGCGCTTGATGAGCGGGGCCAGAGCCCGCCAAATGCGCCGGACGCGGGCGGAAAGGGGATCATGTCGGAGCAGAGGGCCGCTTTGAAGCAGCCGACCCCATTGCAGCTCATCCTGTTCGAGAACTCGGATGCGGATGACAAGCGCTACACGAACACGATCAATCTCTACGATATCGCGCCTCGCTTCGTGTTCTACACAGACAGCCGGGCGGAGGGCGGCTACCTGCGCTCGATACGCCGTGAGTTCGAGCATGCCGGCATTACCTACAAGCTGCTGCTTCGTCCTGGCCGCCTGGTCCGTGCGGACGGGGCCGAGCGGGAGGAATTCCCCGGCGAGCGCGAGCAGATCGTGGAGGCGGTGATGCAGCGCATTGCCAGCGACCGCGCTCGGCTGAGCGTGGAGAACGAGAAGGTGCGCCTCTCTTTCTCTCTCTATGAGATCCGCGAGGAACTGCGGAAGGTCCGGCACCTTTACAGCCTGGATGAGATCAAGGACGCGCTGACGGTCCTACACACGGCGGTGGTCGAGATCACCCGCACGGACCGCAAGGGACAGATGGTGCTTTCCTCCTCCTCCTTCCCCGTGCTCGCCCTGCGCCGGAAGGACGACCAGGAGAGTGCCTATCTCGAATTCAACCCGCTGGTCGAGAACGCGATCAAGAACCTCCACTACCGCCGGATCAACTACGATTGGCTGATGCGGATCTCGCATCCCTTGTCGCGTTGGCTCTATCTGAAGTTGTGCCAGACCATCACCGAGGTGCGGCCGGGAGAGAGCCCGTTGATCTCGATGACGGCCATGGAGATCGCCCGGGACGGCCCCATGGCGGCACGCTCGCGGCCGCGGGACACGCTGCGCTACGTGACGAAAGCGGTGGAGGTCTTGGTCCGGGACGGGCTCCTGGAAGATCTCGGCGCGGACGGGATGCGCGTCATCAAGGACGGCCGCAAGAAGGCCGACGTGGCTTTCGACATCGTGCCGACGCAGGGCTTCATGGAGGACATCCGTCGCGCCGATGCCCTGGTGGCGGACAGCAAGGAGCGTCTGCGCGTCGCCTCGGGAAGCGAAAGCCCGAACCGCTTCGTGAATGTGGAGCGCGCTACCACCCATGCGGTGAAATCCGCCCGGCGCCGGCTGGCCTCGAACGTCACGACGGCTGCACTGGCCAAGACCGCTGCGGGTGGATAGCCCGCCTGGGCCTGTTTCGACGGTGGTTCCGCTCAACCACCAGAGCTGGGCGCCCACCGGTCGGAACATGACGGTCCCAGGATGAACGTCCCGGGGCCGGACCGCCATGATACCGAGACGGTGGTGATTGGCGGCGGCATCATCGGTCTGGCCATCACCTCCTGCCTGCAGGAGCGTGGCCGGCCGGTCCTGCTGCTGGACCGGAAAGGCATCGCCCTGGAAGCCAGCTATGGCAATGCTGGCGCCTTCGCCTTTTCCGACGTCATGCCCCTGGCCTCGCCCGGAATCATGCGCAAGGCGCCGCGCTGGCTGCTGGACCCCCTCGGCCCTCTCGCCATCCCGCCCCGCCACCTGCCGCGCATCGCGCCCTGGCTCTTCCGCTTCTGGCGCGCCAGCCGCCCGGACAGGGTCCGGCACAGCATCCTGGCGCAGGTGGCGATGATGCGGCTGGCGGAGCAGGAGATGTCCGCTCTGGTCGCACGGCACGGGCTGGCCTCCATGGTCCATGCCGACGGGGCCCTGGAGCTGTACGAGAGCGAGGAGGAATGGCGCGCCTCCCTGTCGGGATGGGATCTCCGCGCCGCCCATGGCATCGCGTTCCGACATCTGCGGGGCGGGGAGATCGCCGCGTTGCAGCCGGGCCTGTCTCCTCGCATCCGCGTCGCGACCTTCGTACCGGGTTGGAAGACCGTCACCGATCCGCATCTCTTCGCGCAGGCCTTGGCTGCCCGGTTGCAGGAGCAGGGGTTGATCTTCCGGCAGGCGGAGGTCCGGGCCGTACGACCGGACGAAGACGGCTGCGTATCGGTGTATCTGGCCGACGGCACTGAGCTGACGGCATCCCGAGCGGTGATTGCCTGCGGCGCCTGGTCGCGGCCCCTGGCCCTGGCGCTAGGGGACCGCATTCCGCTGGAGACGGAGCGCGGCTACAACACCACCCTCCCGCCCGGCGCCTTCGATCTGCGACGCCAGCTGACCTTCGGGGCGCATGGCTTCGTGGTGACGCCGATCGGCGGCGGCGTACGCGTCGGCGGCGCTGTGGAGCTCGGCGGCCTGTTGGCCCCACCGAACTACGCACGTTCGCAGGCTCTGCTGGACAAGGCGGCCACCTTCCTGCCCCAGCTACGCACCACGGGCGGGACCCAGTGGATGGGCTTCCGCCCTTCGCTGCCCGACAGTCTCCCCGTGATCGGGCCCTCCCGGGCCAGCCCGCGCATCCTCTATGCCTTCGGCCATGGTCATCTCGGCCTGACCCAGTCCGCTGCGACGGGGCGCCTGATCGCCGACCTGATCACCGGCGAGGAACCGCCCCTTGATCCCGCGCCCTTCCGCGCCGGACGCTTCTGACCGGTACCATGCTGCGGGTCGGGCGTGACGGCGGGTGATCAGGCGCTATGCTCCGTCAGGCACGGAACGACGAGGCATCCCCATGGCACGGCACAGCTTCTTCTGCATCGATGGCCATACCTGCGGCAATCCGGTGCGTCTGGTCAGTGGCGGCGGGCCGATCCTCGCCGGCGCCAACATGATCGAGAAGCGTGCCCATTTCCTCGCGGAATACGACTGGATCCGCACCGGCCTGATGTTCGAGCCACGTGGGCACGACATGATGTCGGGTTCGATCCTCTATCCACCCACCAGGCCGGATTGCGACATCGCCATCCTGTTCATCGAGACCTCGGGCTGCCTGCCGATGTGCGGGCACGGAACCATCGGCACCGTCACCATGGCCCTTGAACATGGCCTCGTGACACCGAAGCAGCCCGGCCTCTTGCGCCTGGACACGCCGGCCGGCGTCGTCACCGCCACCTACCGGCAGGAAGGCGGCTTCGTGGAGGAGGTGCGGATCACCAACATCGCTTCCTTCCTCCATTCGGAAGGTCTGGAGGTGGACTGTCCCGGATTGGGGACGATCCGTGTCGATGTCGCCTATGGCGGCAACTTCTACGCTATCGTCGATCCGCAGCAGAACTTCCGCGACATGGCCGACTTCTCTGCCTCCCAACTGGTGCAGATGAGCCCGCTGCTGCGACACGCCCTGAACGAGCGCTACGATTTCGTGCATCCGGAGAAGCCCGAGATCCGTTGCCTTAGTCACATCCTGTGGACCGGCGCACCGAAGCATCCGGAAGCGGATGCGCGCAACGCCGTCTTCTATGGGGACAAGGCGATCGACCGCTCGCCCTGCGGCACGGGAACCTCGGCGCGGATGGCGCAATGGGCCGCGAAGGGGAGATTGCGCTCCGGCGACGCCTTCGTGCACGAAAGCATCATCGGCTCGCTGTTCCGGGGCCGGGTGGAAGAAGCCGTTGGCCTTGGAGGACGTCCCGCAATCATTCCTTCCATCGCGGGCTGGGCGAGGACCACGGGCTACAACACGATCTTCATCGACGACCGCGATCCTTACGCCCATGGCTTCCAGGTGGGGTGAGTTCCGGCCGGCGTTCTGACGTCAGAACCGCTTGGTTGTAGTGCAGGGCAGCAAAATGTTGCGATATCGGATATATGCCGCGCATTGGAACCGCTTCGGCGTCACTCTCCGGATTATGATGGCAAGGTGCCGTGAGGGCGACGCCGGCGCCCCGCTTCACCACCCACTGTTGCTTGACCGCGATCAAGACGGAAACTAACTCTTTCCGGATACGAGGCCTGAATGGCCCGAGGAGGCTTCTGTGACCATGCAGATCTCGCGGCGCGGCCTTCTGAAGGCTGCCGGCGCGGGTGTCGCGGCGACATCTTTGGCATCGATGGGTTTCGGGGAGGCGGAAGCCGCCGTCGCCGCCCATGTCCGGCCACTGAAGCTCGCGAACACCACCGAAACGCGCAACACCTGTCCCTACTGCTCCGTGGCCTGCGGCGTCATCCTCTATTCGAAGGGTGATGTCCGGAAGGGCGAGAAGGCCGAGATTATCCATGTCGAGGGCGACGTGGACCATCCGACCAATCTCGGCACGCTCTGCCCCAAGGGCGCGGCACTCAAGGACTTCATCCACGCGCCGACCCGGCTGAAGCAGCCGATGGTGCGCCGCCCCGGATCGGACCGCTTCGAGCCGGTCTCCTGGGATCAGGCGCTAGACCGCATCGCCCGTCTGATGAAGGACGACCGCGACGCCAACTTCCTCAGCCAGAACGACGCTGGCACGCCGGTCAACCGCTGGACCACGGTCGGCATGCTCGCGGCCTCGGCCACCACCAACGAGACCGCCTGGTGCACCTTCAAGGTCGCCAAGGGCCTCGGGATCGTAGGATTCGACAACCAAGCTCGCGTCTGACACGGCCCCACGGTGTCCAGTTTGGGCCCGACATTTGGCCGTGGCGCGATGACGAACGCCTGGACCGATATCAAGAACACCGATCTCGTTGTCGTCATGGGCGGCAATGCGGCGGAAGCGCATCCCTGTGGCTTCAAATGGGTCACGGAAGCGAAAGCCCACCGGGGCGCCAAGCTCATCGTCGTGGACCCGCGCTACACCCGCACGGCCTCGGTGGCGGATTTCTATGCGCCGATCCGGCAGGGCTCGGACATCGCCTTCCTGATGGGCGTGATCCGCTACTGCATCGAGAACGACAAGATCCAGTGGGAGTACACCAAGGCCTTCACCAACGCCGCCTATATCGTGAAGGAGGGCTTCGGCTGGCAGGACGGGCTCTTCACGGGCTATGACGAGGAGAAGCGCGACTACGACCGGTCGAGCTGGGAATACGAGATCGGCGAGGACGGTTACGCTGTCACCGACCCGACGCTCCAGCACCCTCGCTGCGTCTGGAATCTCCTGAAGCAGCACGTCTCGATCTACACGCCCGAGATGGTGGAGCGCATCTGCGGCACGCCGAAGGCCAAGTTCCTTCGCGTCTGCGAGATGATCGCTGAGTGCTCGTCGCCGACCAAGACGATGACCTCGATGTACGCGCTGGGCTGGACGCAGCATTCGCATGGCGCCCAGAACATCCGCGGCATGGCGATGCTCCAGCTCATCCTGGGCAATATTGGCGTGCGCGGCGGCGGCATGAACGCGCTGCGTGGGCATTCGAACATCCAGGGCCTGACCGATCTGGGCCTGATGTCGCACCTGCTCACCGGCTATCTGAACATGCCGACGGAGGCCGAGACAGACTTCGGGACCTATATGAAGTCGCGGCAGTTCAAGCCGCTGCAGCCGGGCCAGACCAGCTACTGGCAGAACTACCGGAAGTTCATGGTCAGCTTCCAGAAAGCCATGTGGGGCGACAAGGCCACCGCCGAGAACAACTGGGCCTACGACTATATCCCCAAGCTGGACGTCCCCTCCTATGACGTCCTGCGCATGTTCGAGTTGATGAACGACGGCCGGGTCAATGGCTATATCTGCCAGGGCTTCAACCCGGTGCTGGCCTTCCCCAACCGGGGCAAGGTTGTCTCCGCGCTGTCCAGGCTGAAGTTCCTGATCACCATGGACCCGCTGGAGACGGAAACGGCCCGGTTCTGGGAGAACCATGGCGACTTCAACGCCGTGGACACCGCTTCCATCCAGACGGAGGTGTTCCAGCTTCCCACCACCTGCTTCGCGGAGGAGGAGGGGTCGCTCACCAACTCCGGACGCTGGCTGCAGTGGCACTGGGCCGGAGGTTCGCCGCCGGGCGAGGCGGAGCACGACACCTGGATCATGGCGCAGATCTTCCTGCGCATGCGGGAGCTCTACCGGAAGGAGGGCGGGGCCTTCCCCGATCCCATCCTGAACCTGTCCTGGGAGTACCAGGACCCGACGGAGCCCACGCCGGAGGAACTGGCGAAGGAGATCAATGGCCGCGCCCTGACCGATGTGCGCGACCCGAACGATCCAACCAAGGTGATCGTGCCGGCCGGCAAGCAGGTGCTGAACTTCTCGCAGTTGCAAGATGACGGCTCGACCATGAGCGGCTGCTGGATCTATTCCGGCTGCTTCAACGAGGCCGGCAACAACATGGCCCGCCGGGACAACCACGATCCCGACGAGACCGGTGCCTATCTCGGCTGGACCTTCGCCTGGCCTCTGAACCGCCGGACGCTCTACAACCGCGCCTCGGCCGATCTCCAGGGTAAGCCCTGGGACCCGAGCCGCAAGCTGCTGGAATGGGATGGGACGAAGTGGACCGGCTATGACGTGCCGGACATCGCGCCCACGGCAAAGCCGGATGCGGTGATGCCCTTCATCATGAATCCGGAAGGCGTCTCCCGCCTCTTCTCCCGGGGCATGATGCGCGACGGGCCTTTCCCGACGCATATGGAACCCTTCGAATCCCCGGTGCCCAACGTGCTGAACCCGCGCATGCGGGGAAACCCGGTGGCGCGCGTGTTCCAGAACGACGTGTCCCAGTTCGGCAATTCGGACGAGTTCCCCTTCGCGGCGACTTCGTACCGGCTGACGGAACACTTCCACTACTGGACCAAGCACAACCGGGTGAATGCGGCCCTGCAACCCGAGTTCTTCGTGGAGATCTCGGAGGAGCTTGCCGCCCTCCGCAAGATCGACAACGGAAGCTGGGTGCGGGTCTGGTCCAAGCGCGGCTCGGTCAAGGCCAAGGCCCTGGTCACCAAGCGCATCCGCCCGCTGATCTGCGACGGGCGAGAGGTGCATGTGGTGGGCATCCCGCTCCACTGGGGCTTCGTTGGCGCGGCCCGGAAGGGCTTCGGCCCGAACTCGCTCTCGCCCTTCGTGGGTGAGGCGAATATCGAGACCCCGGAGTACAAGGCGTTCCTGGTCAATATCGAGCCCAGCACGCCGCCAGGAGGGGCCGTGGCATGAGCGCCGGCATGATGGACAGCCCGCGGACGGCGGTCAGCAACCCGCCGACCCAGCCGATGGCCAGCCAGTTCGGCGAGGCCGATCTGGTTCGCCGTTCGGCGACGGAAAGCCTGCCGCCGCCGCAGCGGCAGTTCACCCCGGTGGCCAAGCTGATCGATGTCTCCAAGTGCATCGGGTGCAAGGCCTGCCAGTCGGCCTGTGTCGAATGGAACGACACCCATCCGGAGATCGAGGAGAACCATGGGGTCTATACCAACCCCCATGACCTCACCGAGAACATGTTCACCCTGATGCGCTTCACGGAATGGGTGAATCCGGAGACCGACAACCTCGAATGGCTCATCCGCAAGGATGGCTGCATGCACTGCGCCGACCCGGGCTGCCTCAAGGCCTGCCCGGCTCCCGGCGCCATCGTCCAGTACAGCAACGGCATCGTGGACTTCATCCACGAGAACTGCATCGGCTGCGGCTATTGCGTGAAGGGCTGCCCCTTCAACATTCCCCGCATCTCCAAGGCGGACCGGCGCGCCTACAAGTGCACCCTCTGTTCTGACCGCGTCGCGGTGGGGCAGGGGCCTGCCTGCGCCAAGGCTTGCCCGACCCAGGCCATCGTCTTCGGCACCAAGGAGGATATGAAGAAGCATGCCGAGGAACGCATCGCCGACCTGAAGTCGCGCGGCTATGCCAATGCAGGGCTCTACGACCCGCCCGGCGTCGGCGGCACGCATGTGATGTATGTCCTGCATCACAACGATCGGCCACATATCTATGCCGGCCTGCCGGACAATCCCCGCATCTCGCCCCTGGTGCAGACCTGGAAGGGCGTGACCAAGTATGTGGGTCTCGCCGCGATGAGCGTCATGGCGGTGGGCAGCGTGATCCACGGTGTCTTCGCACGGCCCAACCGGGTTTCCGAGGAAGACGAGGAGAATGCAGAGAAGCTGGTGGAAACCAGCGTGACCGCCCCGCCGCAGCCGGAAGAGCATCCAAGATGACCGAGCACATCCAGCCGGGAGACGCCATCCACCCGGGCAAGCCCGTCACGGTGGACCGCTACGGTCCTCTGGCCCGGCTCAACCACTGGGTGACGGCCTGCAGCCTGATCCTGTTGGCGGTTTCCGGCTTGGCCCTGTTCTGGCCCTCGCTGTTCTTCCTGACCAACCTCTTCGGCGGCGGGCAGAACACCCGTGCGATCCATCCCTGGATCGGCGTGGTCCTGTTCTTCAGCTTCTTCATCTTCTTCTTCCAGCTCTGGCGGGCGAACCTGCCGGCAAAGGTGGATTTCGTCTGGCTGTCGCGGATCAGGGACGTGGTCAGCGGCAACGAGGAGAAACTGCCCGAACTCGGCAAGTACAATGCCGGTCAGAAGTTCATCTTCTGGGCCATGACCGGACTGATCCTGGTACTGATCGTCAGCGGCTTGGCGATCTGGGAGCAGTACTTCGCGTCCTACACCTCGATCCCGACGCGGAGGGTCGCCGTGCTGGCGCATTCCATCGCGGCCGTGCTGATCATCTGCGTCTTCATCCTGCACGTCTATGCGGCGATCTGGACGCGAGGCACGCTGCGCGCCATGACCCGCGGCTCCGTCACGGGCGGCTGGGCTTGGCGGCATCACCGGAAATGGCTGAAGGAACTGGCTGGCCAACGTAAGGTTGGCCCTGCCGAGTAACCACCGACAACGCGTGGCCGGTCCGGTCCGCGGAGGATTCATGTCAGGATTTCACGGTCTCCAGCCCGATCCCTCCATGATCGGGCGCATGCTCAAGCCGCCTTTCGCCATCATGCCCGACCCGGCGGCCCTGTTCCGTCAGCGGGCGGAACGCTTCTCGGTTCTGGCGAGGGACAACCCTCTGGCCGCCTATCTGGGTTTCCTGGCCGGGTTGAGCCGCCTCCAGGCCGATCTGGCCGAGGCGCTTCCCCCCGCCGAAGCCATCCCCGCCGAACAGGTCCAGCGCGCGAGAGAAAACCGCATGCCTCCGCTGGATCGCGCCTCCCTGGCCGGCGATGTGGGGCTGCGCACCCTGGCGCAGCGTTTCATGGACGATGTGGCGGTTCTCCCTATGCCCGCGCCCGCGGCGACTGCCTTGGCTGAGTTGCGGGAGGCGGAGAGCGGGACGCTGGACCGGATGATCGGCGATGTCCTGGCGGATTCCACCCCCGCCGACGCCCTGCCGCAGCACCTGTTCCTGTCCGCGGCCGTACAGGTCCATGGCGCGCGGCTGGCCTCCCTGCTCGACCCGAAGCAGCTCGTGCCGGTGGAAACCGGCCTCTGCCCCTGTTGCGGCGGCCCTCCCGTTTCCTCGATGGTGGTCGGGCATCAAGGGGCGGAAGGGGCCCGCTATGCCGCCTGTGCCTTCTGCGGGACCCAGTGGAACGAGGTGCGGATCAAGTGCCTCGCCTGCGGCTCCACGAAGGGTGTCGGCTACATGGCACCGGAGGGCGAGGAAGAAGCCACCGTGAAGGCGGAAACCTGCGATTCCTGCCGTAGCTGGGTGAAGATCCTCTACCAGAACCGGAACCCAGCGCTGGAACCGATGGCGGACGACGTGGCCAGCCTGGGCCTCGACCTGTTGATGCGGGACACCAGCTACCGTCGCGCCGGCTTCGATCCCTTCCTGCTGGGCTACTGATCCATGTCCGACAAGGCGGTGTTGCGTTCGCTCCCCTCGGTGGACCGCGTTCTTTCCCTGGCCGGGGCGACCGTCGGGCGTTTCGGCCGGGCCGAGGTCACGGAAGCAGTGCGGGCGGTTCTGGCCGGCCTGCGGCAGGATCCGCCGGCCTCGGGTGCTCCCGAGGCAGCCACGGTGCTGGCCCTGGCGGAAGCCCGACTTGCCGAACGGGACCGCTCCAACCTGCGCCCGCTCTTCAACCTGACGGGCACGGTGCTGCACACCAATCTCGGCCGCGCGGTTCTGGCCGAGGCGGCAATCGAGGCCGCAGTGGCGGCCATGCGGGACGCGGTGGCGCTGGAATTCGATCTCGGGTCGGGCCGCCGCGGCGAGCGTGACGACCACCTGCGGGGCCTGCTGCGCGAACTGACCGGCGCTGAGGACGCCACGGTCGTCAACAACAACGCCGCCGCCGTGCTGATCGCCCTGAACACGCTCGGGGCCGGGCGAGGGGCCCTGGTCTCGCGCGGGAAGCTGATCGAGATCGGCGGCGCCTTCCGCATGCCCGACATCATGGCCCGTGCCGGGGTCCGGCTGGTGGAGGTGGGCACCACGAACCGCACCCATCTCCGGGATTACGAGGATGCGCTCTCGCCCGAGATCGGCCTGATCCTCAAGGTGCATCCCTCCAACTACCGGATCGAGGGCTTCACCAAGGCGGTGGCGGGAGCGGAGATCGCCGGCATCGCCCGGGCGGCCGGGGTGCCGATGCTGAACGATCTCGGCTCGGGCACGCTGGTAGACCCGTCGCACCTCGGTCTCGCGAAGGAGCCCACGGTCAGGGAGGCGGTGGCCGAAGGCGCGGATATCGTCACCTTCTCCGGCGACAAGCTGCTGGGGGGCCCTCAGGCGGGGTTCATCGTCGGGCGCCGGGACCTGATCGCGGCGATCAACCGCAACCCGATGAAGCGGGCGCTGCGCCTGGACAAGATCCGCCTCGCGGCCCTGGCGGCGACGCTGAAGCTGTACCGCGACCCCGACCGCCTGGTCGAACGCCTGCCGACGCTGCGCTTCCTGGCCCGCCCGGTGGCGGAGATCGAGGCCCAAGCCCAACGCCTGCTTCCGGCACTGGCGCGGCTTCTGCCACCGGGCTTCACGGCCGAAGCCTGTTCCTGCCGCAGCCAGATCGGCTCCGGCGCCCTGCCGGCGGAAACCATCCCGAGCGCCGGGCTGCGCCTCTCCGCGCCGGATAGCGAGGGGTTGGACCGTCTCACCGCCGCCCTGCGCGATCTGCCAAGGCCGGTGATCGGCCATCTGCGCGATGGAGCCCTCGTGCTCGATCTCCGGACCCTGGAGGACGAGCCGGGCTTCCTGGCCAGCCTCGCCGCCATGCCCGCCGATGCACTGGCTTAGGCGCCTCTGTCGGCCTGCCGCACCGCCGGCACCCGATCCGATGACCGAGGCCAGGGCCGCTTTCGACCGTGGCGAGTATGGGACGGCGCTGGGGATCTGGGAGCCTCTCGCCCGGGCTGGCGCCGCGGAGGCCCAGGCGGGGATCGGCCTCTGTTTCCTGCGGGGTCTGGATGTTCCAGCCGATCCTTCCCTGGCCGAGAAGTGGCTTTCCCTGGCTTCGGCAGGGGGTCATGCCGTGGCGCGGCGTGAACTGGCGGCGCTGCTGCGGCAGGGTGCCGAAGGGGTGGAGGCCGATCCCGGCCGGGCGGCGCAGTTGTACCGGGCGGCGGCGGAGGGTGGGGATGCCATCGCGCAGGATGTCTGGAGCCTGATACTGCTGGAGGGGCAGGATGGCGTGGCGGTGGATGTCGCGGAGGCGCGCCGCTGGGCACTGGCGGCCGCCGAGGCCGGGATCGCCCCGGCCATGATGCGCCTCGGCATGTTCTATCACAATGCCCAGGGAGTGGAGCGCGATGTGGCGGAAGCCGCACGGTGGTGGCAGGGCGCCGCCCTCCGGGGCGAGGCGGATGGTCAGGCCATGTTCGGGGCCGCCCTGCATCTGGGGGCGGGCGTGGCGCCGGACCCCCTGGCGGCCATGGTCTGGCTGCTCCGCGCGACGCGCGGCGGCAGCACCCTGGCGCGACCTTTCCTGCCTGCCGTCCGCGCCTCGCTGACCCCTGCGGAACTGTCCCAGGCCCTGGCCCTCTCCTCCGAGCCGCTGCCGCTCGTCACCGGGGGTGTGGGATGATCGTCGGAACCGCCGGCCATATCGACCACGGCAAGACCGCCCTCGTGCGGACCCTGACCGGGGTGGAGACCGACCGCCTCAAGGAGGAGAAGGCGCGGGGCATCACCATCGAGCTCGGCTTCGCCTATCTGGCAGAGGCCGGACACAGCATCGGCTTCGTCGATGTTCCGGGCCATGAGCGCTTCGTCCACACCATGCTGGCCGGCGCGAGCGGGATCGACTTCGCCCTGCTGGTTGTGGCCGCCGATGACGGACCGATGCCCCAGACGCTGGAGCATCTGGCCATCCTGGACCTGCTGGGCCTGCGGCGCGGGATGGTCGCGCTCAGCAAGGCGGATCTGGCGGATCCGGCGAGGCGGGATGCCGTGACGGCGGAAATCCGAGATCTCCTGGCGCCGACCGGCTTGGCGGGGGCGAAGATCCTGCCGGTTTCCACGGTGACCGGCGAGGGGCTGGACCGCCTCCGGGATATGCTCTGGCAGGCGGCGGCAGACACGGCGTCGCGCGGGGAGACCGGTGCCTTCCGCCTGGCGGTAGACCGCAGCTTCATCCTGGCGGGGACCGGGACGGTGGTGACGGGAACGGTCCTCTCGGGTGCGGTGGCCGTGGGTGATACGGTGGTTGTCAGCCCCGCCGGCCTGCCGGCCCGGATACGCTCCATCCATGCCCAGAACCAGCCCGCCGAACGCGGCGTGGCGGGACAACGCTGCGCCCTGAACCTGACAGGGGAGGGGATATCCAGGGACGTCGTCTCGCGCGGCGACATGATCCTGGACCCGGCCCTGCATGCCCCCACGACCCGGATCGACGCCCGGCTGCGTCTCCTGGACAACGAACCGAAGCCGGTCGGCAACCTGCTGACGGCCCGGTTGCACCACGCGAGCGCGGAGGTCGGAGTGCGCCTCGTGCCGCTGGAGGGAGCCATCCCTCCCGGCGGCCAGGGCCGGATTCAGCTCATGCTGGAGCGGCCCATCGCCGCCGCGGTGGGCGACCGTTTCATTCTGCGCGATGCCTCGGCACAGCGGACGATCGGGGGAGGGCGGTTCCTCGACCTGCGGGGCCCCGCGCGCAAGCGGCGGACAACCGAGCGCCTGGAGCAGCTCGATGCCGCGGCGCAGACGGAACCGGCCGAGGCGCTCCGGCGATTGCTCGCCTTGCCGCCGTTTCATGTGGAACTGTCCGACTTCGTAAGGGGTCGCGCCCTTTCCGCCGCGGAGGGCGAGGCACTGGCGGCCCTGCCGGGACTGACCGGCATCGAGGCTGGCGATCTGCATGTCGTGATGGCTCAGGACAGGTGGCAGGCCTTCCAGGCTTCGCTGCTGGCCGAGCTGGCACGCTTCCACGAGGAGAATCCCGACCTGCAGGGAACGGGCCGCGAGCGGCTGCGGATGCTTCTGCAGCCCCGGCTGCCGGTGCCGGTCTTCCGTGCCGTCCTGGAAGAGGAAGCCAGGGCCGGGCGGCTGGTGCTGGAGGGCGCCTTCCTCCGCCTTCCCGGCCATGAGGTGCGCCTGGGTCCGGAGGATGAGGATCTCTTCGCCCGCATCGCCCCCCTGATCGGCGGCTCCCATCGCTTCCGCCCCCCGAGGGTGCGGGATCTCGTTCCGATGGTCGGCGCGGAGGAGGCGCAGATCCGGCGCCTGATGAAGCTCTGCACTCGGCTCGGCCGCGTGGACCAGATCGCCCATGACCACTTCTTCCTGCGGGCCACGACGGCCGAGATGGTCGAGATCGCGCATGACGTCGCCGCTCGGTCATCCGACGGCACCATCACCGCCGCGGCCTTCCGCAACCGGATGGACAATGGCCGGAAGGTCGCTATCCAGATCCTGGACTTCCTGGACCGTCATGGCGTGACGCTGCGCCGGGGCGATCTGCGCCGCATCAACCCTCATAGGAACGACCTGTTCCGGACCTATGCGGGGGAAGCGCCACCGGCCGGAAGCATGAATGGGCCCGCTTCCCCGCCCGGGCCGAAATCACGGATGACCAGCCCGCCATGACCATGCCCGCCAGCACCGATTTCGACGACTGGCTGATCGCCACCCATGGCGAGGCCGGTTCCTTCACCATGCTCTTCGTTCTGCTGCGGGTCGCCGAGGGCACCGTGGAGCCTCTTCGCTCGGCCTATCTCCATGTCGTGGGCGACGAGACGCGTTGGCCGGAGATGGTCTCGCTTTTTGCCGGCGCCCGCGTGTCCTGGGATGCGGTGGTCTTCTTCCGGGCCGGTCGGGAAGGGCTCGTCGAGGACCGGGAAGCCAAGGCCCGCCTCGCCTCCCTGACGCGCAAGCTCCATGAGGACCGTGGTCTGATCCGCGACGGCGAGTTCTTCAATGCCGAAGGCCTGCGGTTGCGGCTGGACCCGATCTGAGGTCGCTGGGCCGATGGCGTCAGGCGGATTTCCCTTCCGCCGCGACGCGTAGGTCAGGGCCGGACCCGGGGCCGGTCAGCACTTCGGTACGGCTTTCTTCGGCGCGCTGATCGGGTCAAGGCCCCGGGCCGTCGCCGGCTGCCAGGTGCGCGACTGCGGCGTCTTTCCGCTGGACTGGGTGCCGATGAAGGAGCCGCCGGTTCCCCCACTCCAGCCCGTGTTGCCGGCATTCCCAGGGGCGGTGCTGTCGGCCCTGCCCGTCGCCGGCTGCGTTGCCGGATGGGATTCGGCTTCGCCCTGGCATCCCCCGTTGCTGTCCAGGCTCTGCTTCGAGGGCGGCGCACCAGCTTGCTGGGCCATGGCTGCCGTACCGAGGCCGAGGATCAGGCTCCCGGTGATCCAGAATGCTCCTGAACGCATCGTCACTCTCCCATTGCCAGGGGCCGACCGCGCCAGGCGGGGCCGTGTTTCCCTCGAATTGCTTCGTGCCTCGTCTGTCCGGACGCGCGGACCAAGCCGCTTTCGGCCAGCGTCGAGAAGAAAGCGTGCGGAGGACCGCCGAGTTTGCCCCAGGCCCACACGAAAGGCGCCGGATCCCGTCAGGAGATCACCACCCGCGCCTCGCCCGCTTCCGCACGGCCAACGATGCGGGCGGAGGGATAACCCGCCCCCCGGATGCCGGACAGAATGCGGGCCGCCTCCGCCTCCGCGCAGGCGACGAGGAGGCCGCCGGAGGTCTGCGGATCGGCCAGCAGTCGGCGACGCCAGTCCGGCAGCCCCGCAGGCAGCGTGATCCTGTCGCCATAGCTGGCCCAGTTGCGGTCGGACGCCCCGGTGATGAAGCCACGTTCGGCCAGCGCGGCGGCATGGGAGAGCCAGGGCAGGTCATCGAGCCGCAGGGTCAGGCGCAAGCCGGAGCCCTGCGCCATCTCCAACGCGTGCCCCAGGATGCCGAAGCCCGTGACATCGGTGATGCCATGCACGGCGGGGTCCTTCGCCAGTTCCGCGCCGATCCGGTTCAGCAGGGTCGTGGAGGCCAGCATCTCGGCATAGGCCCCTTCTGGCAGGGCGCCCTTCTTGATGGCGGCGGAATAGATGCCGACGCCCAGCCCCTTGGTCAGGATCAGCACATCGCCCTGCCGGGCCCCGGCATTGCGGCGCACCTGGGCGGGATGGCAGAGGCCGATCACCGCCAGCCCGTAGATCGGCTCAAGCGAGTCGATGGAATGGCCTCCGGCCACCGGGATTCCGGCCTCGGCGCAGACCGCGGCGCCACCCGCCAGGATCCGCCGGATCACCGCCGGTTCCAGCTTGTTGATCGGCATGCCCAGGATGGCCAGGGCCATGATCGGCTGGCCGCCCATCGCATAGATATCCGACAGGGCGTTGGTGGCGGCGATCCGCCCGAAATCCTCCGGATCGTCCACCATCGGCATGAAGAAGTCGGTGGTGGCGATCACCGCCAGATCCTCGTTCACCTGCCAGACGGCGGCATCATCCGAGGTCTCGGTCCCGACCAGCAACTGCTGGAAAGGGCCGGCCATGGGCTGTTCGGACAGGAGCTCCCGCAGCACCGCCGGGGCGAGCTTGCAGCCGCAACCGCCGCCATGAGCGAGTTCGGTCAGGCGGATCGTGGGATCGGACATGGAAGCCTCCACAGTGCGGTCCATCGGCATCCGGGAAGCCTACATCCTGCCACTGGGTCCGGAGAAGGGCACGCCGGCCGATCCCTTTCCCCGCCCGTGGCCATGACGAGCATGGCCACCCCAACCCCGGGCTCGCGACTAGAGGGCCGGCTGCTCGAGCGGCCTGCTCGCGGCATCCGGGCGGTGCGTTGCCTGCTGGTGATCCAGCATGAAGGCCTCGAAGAAGCCTGCGATCCCCGCATGGTCCTCCAGCGGCAGGACATGCGCCACATGCTGGTCCGGCCTGACGATCACCCCGCATCCACGCCCACGGTCGATGCCGCGAAGGTCAAAGATGTCCTGGCCCTCCACCATGACCGGGCAGAACATCTTCTCGTGGTCCACGAGGCCATAGCGTCCCTTCGCCGGGCGCAGCAGGGCGGGCATGGCGCCGAAGGCTAGGTCCCGGTGCGGCTGCTGGAAGATCGCCCGCAGGTCGATCACCGCGTCGATGTCTTCTCCCACCGGGGTGCAGCGCCGGACCGGCGAGGCCGCATCCTGTTCCAGAAACCTGCAGAGCGTCTGGATGCGGGATGACGGGTCCGATGGGTCCTCTGCCGCGGCAAAGGCGAAGAGGCGCCAGCGACCATCAGCCTGCACCGTGTGCCCCAGATGCATCGGCTTGGCATCCGCCAGCCGGATGACCGGCGCCGAGTGGAAGCGCATGCCGATGGCGAGGCCTTCCGCGAGAGGCTGGTGCGTCGTCGCTCCGGTGATCGCGGAGGGCGCATAGCGCATCGCGGTGCCGGCCGTGAAACGACCCTGCTGCACGAAGTACTGCTGGAACTCTGCCGGATCGACGCCCGTGCTGTCCGGGTCATGGGGGTCCTTGGGGGGGAGGGACAGCATCAGGGCCAGTTTCCGGTCGAAGGCGATCAGCTCCCCCGCCACGGCATGGCGCTCCACCGAATAGGTGGCGAGCAGAGCGGGATCGACCTGTCCCCGCAGCACCGCGGCCAGCTTCCAGCCGAGGTTGAAGGCATCCTGCATGGAGACGTTCATCCCCTGTCCCGCCTTGGGACTGTGGGTGTGGCAGGCATCGCCGGCGATGAAGACGCGGGGCAGGCGGGTGGACCTTTCCCGCTCCGGCACATCGTCGAAGTGCTCGCACATGCGCTGGCCGATCTCATACACGGACCACCAGGCAACCTCCTTCACCTCCAGCCTGTGCGGGTTCAGGATGCGCTGCGCGGCGGCGACGAGGTCATCGATGGTGATCTTGCGGCTGGTGACGCGCTCGTTCTCCGCCAGCTTGTCCATCTCGATATAGAGCCGCACGAGATAGCCGCCCTCGCGCGGGATGATCACCATGTTTCCCGCCGCCGAATGGATCACGCATTTCAGGCGGATGTCGGGAAAGTCGGTGACCGCGAGCACGTCCATCACGCCCCAGGCCTGGTTGGCGGAGGCGCCTTCCAGGCTGAGGCCGATCTCGCGGCGCACGGCGCTCCGGGCACCGTCGCAGCCGACCGCGTAGCGGGCCCGGATGGTTTCCACCTTTCCCTCATGCCCGGGATCGAGGCGCTCGAAGCGGGCCGTGACGGGGTGGGAGACATCCGGCCGCGTCGCGACCTCCAGACCGATGAGGCGGCGGTGGTAGTCCGGCACGATGGGGGAAGCGCCGCGCCGCATCGTCTCCAGGTAGAAGTCGTGAACGCGGGCCTGGTTGAGGATGACATGCGGAAACTCCGAGAGTCCCTCCTCCGTGTCCCGGATGCGGCCACTGCGAAAGATAGCGTCGTGCCGGGTGCTGTCAGGCTTCCAGAACACCAGCTCGTTGACCCAGTACGCCTCGCGCAGCACGCGTTCGGCGAAGCCGAAGGCGTTGAACATCTCCATCGTGCGGCAGGCGATGCCGTCGGCCTGGCCCAGCATCAGGGGACCGGCCTTCTGTTCCACGATGCGCGTCGAGATCCCCGGAAAGGCAGCCAGTTGCGCCGCCAGTGTCAGGCCGGCCGGACCGCAGCCGACGATCAGCACATCGGTCGTCCCGGGCAGGGGTGCCGGCGTGGCACCGGGGGTAGGGGGATCGACCCTGGCCGTCTCCGGGTCACCCGCCTGGAAGCCATTGAGATGGAACTGCATTCTTACTCCTCCCTGGACGGCCAATCCGGCGGGGGACGAGCTGCACCGAATGCCGGCTGGCATCGCGGAACGGCGCCCTGGCCCCTCCCGTGTGGCTTATCTCATGGAAAGAATGGATACATAAAGTATGTATGCTGTCAATCATCGTCCGAGGGTCGGCCGACGAATTTCTTGAGCAACGCAATGAACTGTGCCCGCTCCGTTTCCGAGAGGGGCTGCAGCATCTCCGCCTGGGCCGCCAGAACAAGGCCCTCCACGGTGTCCAGCAAGGCGTTTCCATCGCTGGTCAGGGCGATGGTCTTGATGCGCCTGTCCTGACGTGATGGCTGGCGCGCGATGAGGCCCTTGGCCTCCAGCCGGTCGAGCACGCCGCCAAGCGTCGCCCGGTCGAAGGCGATCAGGTCCGAAAGCCGCGTCGCGTCGATCCCCGGCTGGGAAGCGATCGCCACCATCGCGGCATACTGCACCGAGGTGATGTCGAAGCCTGCCAGTCGCGCCGTGAAGATGGCGCCAGAGATCTGATGTGCCCGCCGGATCAGGTGGCCGGGCATCTCGTACATGGATCCGATGGGCATCAGGCTATCCGTGGCGGTTGAAAGGCGGGTCCAGGCTCTAGATCAGATCGCCGCAGGGGGGGAAGGGACCGGGTGCGACGCCTTTCCCTGGGATCAACAGACCTGTGCGTGAGTCGGGATGGCGGGCGGGCCCGGCTGCACGAACCGAGCGGCTTCGGCGCGGATGCCCGAAAGGATGTGCCGGCGGGCGAGCAGGACCCGCTGCGTGTCATGCGTGTCGGGATGGGAGACCAGCCAGTAGCTCCGCAGGAAGCGGACCTCTGGAAGGATGCGCCGCAGTTCGGGAAAGGTGGCGGCGGCATAGTCGTGCAGGATGCCGACGCCATGGCCGGCCCGGACAGCCTCCATCTGTGCCACCACGCTGCCGCACTCGTAGCGGGCCCCGATCACGCGGCGCAGGGCGGCGGCATAGTCCAGGGCACGGCTGTACACATAGTCCTCGACATTCGTGACGAAGAGGCGGCCAGACAGTTCCGCGGGCCGGGTGACCGGTCCGGTGCGCGCGAGATAGGCTTCCGAGGCATAAACGCTGAGGGTGTAGTCGGTGAGCTTGGTGACGATCAGCCGGCCCTGCTCGGGGCGCTCCAGCGTGACGGCCAGGTCCGCCTCGCGCCGCGACAGGGAGAAGGTGCGGGGCAGGGGCACCAGCTGGATGACCAGGCCGGGATTCTGTTCCGCCAGACCGGCGAGCTGCCCCGCCAGCACGTAGTTGCCGAGGCCGTCCGGTGCCCCGATGCGGACGGTGCCGCTGACGGCTCCTTCCATGCTGTTCAGCTGGGAGTTCAGCCGCAGGAACTCGGACTCCGCTCGTTCCGCCGTGGCAAGCAAGGCTTCCCCGGCACCAGTCAGCACGCAACCCTGGTTCCGGCGATCGAGCAGCTTGGTCCCGAGTTCGCGCTCCAGGGCGGTGATCTGCCGGCCCACGGTGGCGTGGTTCAGCTTCAATTCCCGGGCCGCGGCCAGGATCTGCCCCGCGCGTGCCACGGCCAGGAAGATCCGGATACGATCCCAGTTCATGGGTGACTTCAATCTCTGCACATCCAGGGTGCAATTCTGACCATTGCTGTGCGCCCGGTCGAGCCTTATCGCAGGATGCGCCGGTGGCGCCACGCCGTTCCGCCGGGAGAATGGGAGACGAGACGCATGGCCACCTGGATTCCGCATTTCATCGGCGGCGAGAGCTTCGAGGGCCGCGGCGGCCGCACGGCTCCAGTCTACAATCCCGCCACCGGCGAGCAGACGGGGGAGGTTCCCCTGGCCAGTACCCGCGACGTCGATACCGCGGTGAAGGCGGCGCTGAAGGCCTTTCCGGCCTGGGCCGCGACCCCGCCGCTGCGCCGCGCCCGTATCCTGAACAGGTTCCTGGCCCTGCTGGAGCGGGATGCCGACCGCATCGCCGCCGCGATCACTGCCGAGCACGGCAAGGTCCTCTCCGATGCCAAGGGCGAACTGACACGCGGCATCGAGGTCGTGGAATTCGCCACCGCCGCGCCGCAACTGCTGAAGGGCGAGGTGACGGAGAATGTCGGCACCCGCATCGACAGCCATTCGCTGCGCCAGCCGCTGGGCGTGGTCGCAGGCATCACGCCGTTCAACTTCCCGGCCATGGTGCCAATGTGGATGTTCCCGGTCGCCCTGGCCTGCGGCAACTGCTTCGTCCTCAAGCCCTCCGAACGCGATCCCTCCACCAGCCTGATCCTGGCCGAGCTTCTCGCCGAGGCGGGGCTGCCGCCCGGCGTGTTCAGCGTGGTGCAGGGCGACAAGGAGGCGGTGGACGCGCTACTGCAGCATCCCGGCATCAGTGCGGTGAGCTTCGTCGGCTCGACGCCCATCGCGCGCTACATCTACGAGACCGCCGCGAAGAGCGGGAAGCGCTGTCAGGCACTGGGCGGCGCCAAGAACCACATGGTCATCCTGCCGGATGCCGACATGGACCAGGCGGTGGATGCGCTGATGGGCGCGGCCTATGGCTCGGCCGGCGAGCGCTGCATGGCGATCTCCGTGGCGGTGCCGGTCGGCGAGCGCACGGCCGAAGCCTTGATCGCGAAGCTGGAGCCCAAGGTCCGTGCCCTGAAGATCGGCCCGGGCACCGAGGCCGATGCCGAGATGGGGCCGCTGGTCACGCGCCAGCATCGCGACAAGGTGCACGGTTATGTCGATGCCGGCGTGAAGGAGGGTGCAACGCTCGTGGTCGATGGCCGCGACTTCCGCATGCAGGGCTACGAGGACGGCTTCTTCATTGGTGGAACGCTGTTCGACCATGTGACGCCGGAGATGTCGATCTACCGCGAGGAGATCTTCGGCCCCGTCCTCTCGGTGGTGCGCGCGGGTGATTACGCCGCCGCCGCGAAGCTCATCAACGAGCATGAGTTCGGCAACGGAACCTCGATCTTCACCCGTGATGGCGAGGCGGCGCGGGAATTCGCCCATGGCATCCAGGTTGGCATGGTCGGCATCAACGTGCCCATCCCGGTGCCGATGGCCTTCCACTCCTTCGGTGGCTGGAAGGCGTCGCTCTTCGGCGACCACCACATGCATGGGCCGGAAGGCGTGCGCTTCTACACGAAGCTGAAGACCATCACGACCCGTTGGCCCTCGGGTGGCTTCCGCTCCGGTGCGGAGTTCGTGATGCCCACCATGGGCTGATCCTGGCCGGCCCGGGTTGTGCCCGGGCCGGCGACCGACGGACCTTCGCGGCAATGCCGGCCCGATGCCGGACGGGGAGGAGCGCCAGCCGCCGTCGAAAGAAGGCTTCAATTTCACGGAAGGGTCATAGGCGACCCGCTTGATCCAATCTGGCGCACATGATCAGGGTCAGCCCGCCGGCCATGCCGCCCGCAGGGAGATCCGGATGGAATACGCCCGTCGTTTCAAGTTCCTGGTCTGTGCTCCGGCTTTCGACGAGGCCGATCTGGAGGGTGCCCGGCTGCGGCAGATCCTCACCGAGATCGAGGGCATGGGGTATGCCGTGCTGCGGGCGCGGCGGGACGAGGATGCCGAGCTGGTGGTCCGCACCGATGCTGCGATCGGCTGCGTGGTGGTGGACTGGGGAAAGAAAGGCCTTCAAGGCAAGGCGGCGGCTCTGATCTCGCTGGTCCGGCGCCGGGGGACGGAGGTGCCGATCTTCCTGCTGGTGCGCCGCCGGCGGCTGGAGGACATCCCGGTCGATGTTCTGGACGATGTCGACGGCTTCGTCTTCCTGGCGGAAGAAACGCCGGAGTTCATCGCCAAGAACCTCGTCTCCCGGCTGCGGCAATATGCCGAGACGCTGAAGACGCCGTTCTTCGGGGCGCTGGTCGATTACGCCGAGCAGGGCAACCAGCTCTGGACCTGCCCGGGCCATAATGGCGGCATGTTCTACAGCCGCAGCCCGATCGGACGGATCTTCGTCGAGCATCTGGGCGAGGCAGTGTTCCGCGACGACCTCGACAACTCGGTGCTGCAACTCGGCGACCTGCTGACGCATGAGGGGCCAGCCCTGGCGGCACAGCGGGAGGCGGCGAAGATCTTCGGAGCCGAGCGCACCTATTTCGTGCTGAATGGCACCTCCACCTCCAACAAGATCGCGCTGAACGCCCTGCTGGCCGAGGGCGACCTGGTGCTGTTCGACCGCAACAACCACAAGGCGGCACATCACGGCGCGCTCTTCCTCAGTGGTGCGCTGCCGATCTTCGTGGAGACGGCGCGTAACCCGCATGGGCTGATCGGGCCGATGCGGAAGGACGCGCTGTCGGAGGAACGTCTGCGTGAGGCGATTCGCACCAACCCGCTGGTGAGTGATGCCGAAGCCTGGCGCCGGCCGCGCCCTTTCCGCGCCGCCGTGATCGAGCAGTGCACCTATGACGGCACGATCTATTCCGCCGAGGAGGTGCTGAACAGCATCGGCCATCTCTGCGACTACATCCTCTTCGACGAGGCCTGGGCGGGCTTCATGAAGTTCCACCCGCTCTTCCGCGGCCGCTTCGGCATGGGGCTGGAGAAGCTGGGACCCGACGCGCCGGGCATCCTGGTGACACAGAGCACCCACAAGCAGCTCGCCAGCTTCTCTCAGGCCTCGCAGATCCATGTGAAGGACAGCCATCTCGGCGAGCAGCGGCGTCGCGTCGGGCACCGCCGCTTCAACGAGATGTATCTGCTGCACGCCTCCACCAGTCCTTTCTACCCGCTCTTCGCCTCGCTCGACGTGGGTGCGCAGATGATGAAGGGCCGTTCCGGCGAGGTGCTGTGGGACGATACCGTCCGCCTCGGCATCGAGATGCGCAAGAAGCTACGCTTCACCGCGCGCGAGATGGCGGAGAAGGAGCCGGACCCGACGCGCCGCTGGTTCTTCGAGCCCTTCGTGCCGAAGACCGTGCGGCTGGATGGCGTCCCCACCCCCTGGGAGGAGGTGCCGACCGATCTCCTGGCCGTCAACCCCGGGCACTGGGAGTTCCGCCCGGGCGAGGACTGGCACGGTTTCGGCGATGTGCCGGCGGGATGGGCGATGACCG
Organism: Roseomonas gilardii; assembly: GCF_001941945.1. Classification (NCBI taxonomy): domain Bacteria; kingdom Pseudomonadati; phylum Pseudomonadota; class Alphaproteobacteria; order Acetobacterales; family Roseomonadaceae; genus Roseomonas; species Roseomonas gilardii. The sequence continues at coordinate 418,455 of NZ_CP015584.1, forward strand.
ATCCGAACAAGCTGACGGTGCTGACGCCGGGCTTCACCGATGGCGGCTATGCCCAGCATGGCGTCCCGGCGCCCGTGGTGGCGGAATACCTGCGCCAGAACCGGATCGTGCCGGAGAAGAACGACCTGAACAGCCTGCTCTTCCTGCTGACGCCAGGCAGCGAAAGCAGCAAGGCGGGGACGTTGCTGTCCCATCTGGTCACCTTCAAGAAGCTGCATGACCAGAACGCGCCGCTGGAGGAGGTCATCCCCGGCTTCGTCGCTCGGCGTCCGAAGCGCTATGCCGGCCTGCGCCTGCGTGAGCTTTGCGCGGAGATGCATGATTTCTACAGGGCCCAGGATGTTAGCGGGCTGCAGGCGGCGCAGTTCCAGGCCGGGCATTTCCCGGACATGGTGATGCCGCCGCACGAGGCGGTGCGGGAACTGGTGCGCAACCGGGTGGACTACGTTCCGTTGGACGAGTGCTTCGGTCGTGTCGCGGTCACGCTTTGGCTGGTCTATCCGCCTGGGATCGCCACGGTGATTCCCGGGGAGCGGCTGGGCGAGGCGTCGCGGCCGATGATCGACTACCTGAAGGCCTTTGAGCGGGCGGCGAACCGTTTTCCCGGCTTCGAGAACGAGATCCAGGGCCTCTATCGCGAAACCGATTCGGGCGGACAGGTGCGCTTCTACACCTATGTGTTGCGCGAGGCGTCCTGAGGGGGCTGGATGCAGGGGTTGACGGCCACCGGCCGGGAAACCCGGGGCGGTTCAGTGCTGCGAGGAACTGGTGCAGAATGAAAACGGCAATGAGCGCGGAGACAGGCTTTCGCTGTCCTGACGTCCTCGTGATTGGCGGTGGCCCGGCGGGCTCCACGGCCGCCGCTTTCCTCGCCAAGGCCAAGCGTCATGTTGTGATGCTGGAAAAAGAGACCCATCCGCGCTTCCACATCGGTGAGAGCTTGCTGCCACGCAACCTGGATATCTTCGAGCGCCTGGGCGTGCTGGATGAGGTGCGGAGCATCGGTGTGCACAAGCCAGGGGCGGAGTTCGTCTCGGACCGTACCGGCCGTAGCGTGGCCTTTCCCTTTGCCCGGGCGCTCAGCAATGATCGCACCCATGCCTGGCAGGTGAAGCGGGCTGAGCTTGACGCCCTGCTCTTCCGGAATGCCGTACGGCTCGGCGCCGACGGCTTGCAGGGCATCCACGTGACCGACATCGAACCGGGGGGAGGTGGACAGCGCCCCACCGTCCGCGCGCGCAACCAGGGCGGCGAGGTGCTGGAATGGAAACCGCGCTACGTGCTCGATGCCTCGGGCCGTGACACCTTTATGGCGACGCGGCTCAAGGTGAAAAACTCTAACAAGTACAACAATACCGCCGCAGTCTACGCGCATTTCGTCGGCGTCTCACGGCGCGAAGGTGAACTGGACGGCTATATCAGCATTCACCTCGCCGAAGACGGATGGTTCTGGCTCATTCCCTTGCCGGGAAATCTCATGAGCGTTGGCTTCGTCGGCAACCAGTCGGCCTGGAAAGGACGGAACGGCACCCCGCGTGAACTATTCCTCCGGCGTATCGCCACCAGCCCGACGGTGTCCGTCCGTGTTGCTGCAGCCGATATGGTTTCGGAGGTCCACAGCACGGGCAACTACAGCTATCGCGCGCAACAGGGGCACGGCGACGGCTTTCTGATGATCGGCGATGCCTATGGCTTCGTCGATCCGATGTTCTCCACCGGTGTGCTGATGGCGATGACAGCCGGAGAACTGGGGGCCCGGGCGGCGGACGTCTGGCTCGATGACCCCACCAGAGGGCAAAAGCTGGCCCGACACACGAACCGCGAGATGGCCCGCGCAATGGACCGGATCAGTTGGCTGATCTATCGCATCAACGACCCGGTGATGCGTTCGCTCTTCATGGCCCCGCGGAATACCTTCTGGATGCGGGACGGGATCATCAACATGCTGGCGGGGAACCTGCGTGGCGATCCACGCGCGGTGCTGCCGATCCTCTCCTTCAAGATGGTTTTCCACATCCTCTCAGCCCTGCACAAGCGTGGGTTGGGCCCCGAGATGCCGGAACGGGCCTGAGCCGCTTGTCCGGGGCGCTCCGCCCGGATGGAATGCCAGGGCTTTGCAGGCAGATGAGCGCTGGGCAATATCCGCTCCGCTGGAGGAGGCGGCGGTCATGTCAGAATCGATTATCCCGGTGCGCCGGCAGGCCCTTCGGATCGGCGCCAGGGCGATGGCGGCGGTGCTTTGCACATCGTTCCTGGCGGCCTGCAACCGGACTGCCCCAATCTACAATGCCGAGCACGTGGATTTCATCGGATCGGCGCCATTGCCGACACGGACAGTGCAGATCCAGCGCGCCGCCGCCTCGCTTGGCTGGGTCGCGGAGCCGCAGGGGCCAGGAGTGGTCCGCGCCGCGCTGAACCTGCGCAGCCACCAGGTGACGGCGGCCATCACCTACGATCCACGGCAGTTCTCGATCACCTATCTGTCGAGCGCCAACCTGCTCTATGACGGCACCCACATCCACCGGAACTACAACAGTTGGATCGCCAATCTCCGCGATAAGATCGTCGAGGAATCGGGGCGTTGAACCGGCCCGGGCTCAAGCCATCCCGCCATTGATGGAGATGACCTGCCCGGTGATATAAGCCGCCCGGTCCGAAGCCAGGAAGCCCACCAGTTCCGCGACCTCATCCGGTCGTCCAGCACGCCGGGCGGGCACCAGCGCGCTGATCTGCTCCGGCGTTATTGCCGCGGCCACGGCGGGGCTTTCGATGATCCCGGGGGCCACCGCATTGGCGGTGACGCCGCGCCCGGCATATTCCAGCGACAGGCTTCGCACCGCACCGATCAGTCCGGCCTTGGCCGCGGCGTAGTTCGCCTGGCCACGATTGCCCATCAGGGCGGAGATCGAGGAAAGGGCGATGATCCGCCCCCAGCGCGTCCCGATCATCGGCAGCAGCAGCGGCTGCAACACATGAAAGAAGCCGTTCAGGGAAACATCGATGACCCGGTGCCACTGATCGGCCGACATGCCGGCCATGGGCACGTCTTCATGCCGTCCGGCATTATGGACCAGGATCTGCACAGGGCCGTCCCGCAGCAGGGCCGCGATGCCCTCGCCGGTGGCTTTGGCATCGGCAAGGTCGAAGACGGCAGGCTGGGCCATCCCGCCCGCGGCACGGATGGCAGCAGCAACCTCTTCGGCCCGGTCGGGGTTGGCATGGGCATGCACGATGACGGCGAAGCCCTCCGCGGCAAGACGGCGTGAGATCGCCTGGCCGATCGGGCTCGCGCCGCCTGTCACCAGGGCCCGCCGCCTTGGTGCCTCCTGCGGCCCGCTCACGGAGTGGACTCAGGAAGAATGACCGCAGCCTGTCCGGCAACCAGTTCCTTCCCTGCCGAAAGCAGGGCGAAGCCATAGACGAAGGATCGCTGGTTGCGCATCAGCACATCGGCTGTGACCAGCAGGCGACCCGGAATGTCGTCCAACCGCTCCACGGACAGTGAGATCCCACGCAGGCTGGCGAGATAGCCCGCCCGCTGCGCACCATTGCCCTCTGTCAGGGCACCATGCAGCGCCATCGCCTGAAGCGCATATTCCAGCCCGCAGATCGCTGGAAGCAGGCCGTCGCGCCGGAGCGGGTTCTCCGAGCTTGCTTGAGAAACGGCGGAACACCGGATGCTGGTCCCGCTCCACGCCTCCGCCCGGTCCAGCAGGCACATCGTTCCGGCATGCGGCACCAGCCTTGCAATGGCGGCACCCGTCAGCGGCGGCTTCAGCATGGCTCCACCGACAATCTGAGCGAGCCGCCATCCAGCAAGTCGAAATCCAGCACCACGACCCGCCCTGCCGCCAGGGCTTCCAGCAGAGGCAGAGCACATGCGATGGGATTGCTGCCGGCGAGAGCACGGGACACGGGACCGGCCGGCCAGGATTTTCCCGCCTGCCTCTGCCCCGGCAGCATATGCAGGTGGAAACCATGACCATGCCCGGTTGACGCCCCGGGGATCAGGACCATCGCCACGGCGAGCGCATGCTCCACGGGCCGCCGTTCGGCCAGCGGGGGCGGCAGAGGCGCGTCGTAGGCACAGAACAACACCGGTTCGCCAGTGGTTGTGGCCCATAGGCCCGCCTGCATCAGGCCGACCGGGAAACTGTCATCATGGCAGCCCAGACTCACCGAGGAACGGGTCGAGCCGGTCGCAATCCCCCAGTAGCCCGCGGCGGCGTTATGAACCGAGTTGTGGAACTGCGTGGGCGACACCACGCCATCCGGCCGCGACAAGGCTTCCAGGATACCGCCAACCACGGTTCCGTCACCATTGGAACTGGCGAAGACCGTGTCCAGCCCATCCGGAGGCAACCCGGAATCCGCCGCCGCCGCAGTAGCAGCGGCCAGGGCCAGGCGCACGGAGGCGCTGGTGCGGCGCCGCTCGGTGGGCGGCAGGATGGCGGGCGGCGGCAGGTCCAGCGCCGCTGATACCCAGGCGGCCTCGCCGGTGAGCATGGGACGGCTCTCCGCCCATCCGGGAAGGCCCGGACCGATCAAGGCAAGGCCCGCGATCCGGCAATGCAATCCCTCAGGCATCGTACCGCCCCAGCAGGAGGGCGCAGTTGCTGCCACCGAAGCCGAAGGAGTTGCTGAGCACATGGCCGAGCGGCCTGTAGTCATTCGCCGTCGCGACCCGCGCACCGAAAGACGGATCGACCGGCTCCACGCCGAGGCAACCCGGGATGAACCCGTCTTCCAGGCAGATCGCCGCGATGACGGCCTCCAGCGCCCCGGACGCCCCGAGCGTATGCCCGGTCCAGCCCTTGGTGGAGGAACACGGCACCCGGGCTCCGAACAAGCGCATCACGGCGCGGTCCTCCATGGCATCATTGGCCTTCGTGCCAGTGCCATGCAGATTGATGTAATCCACAGCCTCCGGCGTCAGCCCCGCGGAAGCCAGGGCGGCGCGCATGGCCGCCACGGCGCCGAGCCCTTCCGGATGGGGTGAGGACATGTGATGCCCGTCGCTGCTTGCCCCGGCACCCAGAAGGCGCGTTGCCCCGAGTGGCGCGTCCGCCACACGCTCCAGCAGGGCGAAGCCCGCCGCCTCCCCGATGGTGATGCCGTCACGGTCGGCCGCGCAGGGCCGGCAGGGACCACGCGCGAGCAGTTCCAGCGAAGCGAAGCCGCGCAGCGTCATCCGGCAAAGCGTGTCCACCCCCCCGACCACCGCGGCGTCACAGAGGCCGCTCGCGATCATCACCGCCCCTTCCAGAAAGGACCTTGCTCCCGAGGTACAGGCGGTGGAGATGGCCAAGGCAGGGCCGCCCGTCAGCTCGAGGCGCGCACGGACATAGCGAGGCAGCGCGTAGAGGTCATGCGAACCGGCATAATCGAAATCGGCAGGGAGCCGGTTCTCGGCATCGCGTCGCTGGTAGGCCTGCTCGGTCGCCTCGATGCCCGAGGTGCTGGTGCCGAGGACCACCGCGATCCTTCCGGCTCCATACCGCGACCGGGCCGCTGACACGGCATCGGCAAACCCGTCACCCTGGAGCGCCAGCTCGGCCAGCCGGTTGTTGCGGCAGTCGAACCGCTGCAACGCTTCGGGCAGCGCGACATCCTCCAGCCCCGGGACCGCCCCGACCCAGAGACCGGGCATCTCCGGGATCATCCCTGCCGGGACGGGGTGCAGTCCGCTGCGGCGTTCCAGCAGGGCGGCCCGGGTCGCGCCGAGCCCTCTTCCCATGGCGCTCGTGGCAGTCAGGGCGGACAGGCTCAGGGGAGGAAGGACAAAGGTCATGTGCGGAGAATCTTAAGCCTGGGCGTCCTGGCGGGGCTGGTGCCCCGGTGCCATGGCCAGCGAGAAGAGGAAGGCGCCGATCACTCCCAGGGACACGGTCAGGCCGATGCCACGCAGCACGGGGGTCTGGCAGAAACCCAAGAGCCCGAAGGTCAGCAGGGTGGTCAGGGTGCAGTTCAGGACGGATCCCAGGACACGGCTGGCCTCAGACGGGGAGTGAATATCGGAACGACCAAGGAACAACGAATAGTCCATTCCAACCCCCGCGAGCAACAGCAGGGCCGCGAGGTGGAAGGGGTTGAGACGCTCGCCCAGCACGGGCAGCAGCGTCAGGGTGACGAGCAACGCCGCCAGCACCGGGGCCGCCGCGCGTGCCATTGCCGCGACGCCAACCCGCCCCGGCTCTTCCCGCAAGCCGATGGCCAGCAACAGCAGGACGCCGATCCCGCCCAGTCCCGCCCAGCGCAGGGCCTGCCCGGTCGTCGTGGCGACCATTCCTTCCATCTCGGCCTTTACCACCACCGGTAGGATGGCGGGATCGCCAAGCTCCGCCATGGCCTGGCGGAAGGCCGCGGCATCCTGGAGGCCGCTTGGTATGACCAGCCCCTGCCATCCGGCGCCATGACGGCTGAGCAAGGGGCCCAGACGCGCCTTCAGGAGTGGCGCCCGGTCGAGCGCGTCAGGCTGCAGGGGCGCCAACCCGCGGCTCTCCCGCACGGCTTCCGTGAAGCGGTCGAAGGCGGTCGGGCGGAAGGGCAGGCCCATCATGGCGGTGGCGAGACGCGCCCGGAGCGCATCCTCGGATGGCAGGACAGCCTGCCGCCGGCCCTGGGTCGCCATGCTGGGAAGATAGCGGGCCGGGCTGTCGAAGCCACCCAGGCGGCCGTCGCTCACGAGCGGTGCGAGGACCGCACCGACCTGCTCCGCCTTGCGCAGCACGGTTTCCGCATCCGGACCATGGATGGCCACCAGCGTGCTGACATCGGGTGCGCCGAGCTGGGCGCGAAGCTCGGCATCCAGGTCCCGCTGTGCCTGGGGGACAGGGCTCAGCCTGGACAGGTCATCCTCCCAGGCAATGCCTCGGAACGACAGAGCGCCCAGGGCCGCGAGTGCCAGCAACACCACGATCCCGCGCCGGCCTCGCACCCGCTCCAGCCCTCTGAGCACCGGAACGGACAGTGGCCGCGCCACGATCCGGGCCTCCGGGACCAACAGGGGCAGCAGCCAGATCGTGGTCGCGGCCCCGACCAGAAGGCCCACCCCGCCGAAGAGGCCGAGCTGTGCAAGGCCCGCGAAGCCGGACCCGATCATCGCTGTCAGGCCCAGGGCGGCGGACAGGGCGGCGAGGCCCAGGGTCGACCGGATCCGCCGCGCCGTTTCCGCGAGATGCTCTCCGGGGCGGCGCTGGCTGATGAGGAGGATCGGATAGTCCACCGTGACCCCGAGCATCGTCATGCCGAAGCCCAGCGCCGCGCCATGAACCGCGCCGAACACCAGGGCCACCATCGCGAAGCCGGCCAGCGTCCCGGCGGCGAGAGGCAGAGCCACGACGGCCAGCATCAGCAGCGAGCGGTAGCGCCACCAGATCAGCGCGGTCACCAGCAGGCCGGAGAGCCAGGTGATCATCTCGACATCCGCGCGCACCGCCGCCGCGGCCTCAGCGCTGAATACGGCCGGGCCGCTGACCAGCAACCGGGCCCCGGCCGCCGGCGTCGCCGCCGCGAAGGCATCCCGGAAGAGCTGCATGACCTGCCTCTGCGCCTCCACATCCAGGCCGGAGGCGGCTGTGCGAGCAACGATCAGGGCGCGGGGCGGCCCGCTTCCCCCGGCAAACCAGACTCCGTGGCGCAGTTCCACCCGGCTTTCGCCCAGCCAGGATTGCAGCAGTGCGAAGAAGGCTCCAACCGGATCCGCGAATCCGAAGCGGGCCAGGAGCGGCGAGGCGGAGGAGCGCAGGCCATCGATCAGGGCTTCCAGCTTCTGCCGCAACACGGGTTCGGTGAAGAGCTCCGGCGTCATGGCCGGAGAAAGCAGGTAGCGGTAGCGAAAGAGCAATTCCCGCTCGCCGTCGCCCAGATCCAGTGCCCCATTGCCGACGAAGGTGAAACGCCCCGATCCCCGCAAGGCCTCGCCCACCGCCCGGCTGAGCTTGGCCAGTTCTTCCTCCGGGGCGCCCTGGATGCCGGCCAGGATCACCGTCGTGGCGACACCGCTCCGCAGTTCGTCGAGCAGGAAGGCAGCGGCAGGCGTATCGGGGGGCGGAAGGAAGTCCGCCATCTCGCTGCGCAGCGGCACGGCGCGGAAGAGGCCTGTTCCGATCAGTGCGAGAAGGAACAGCGCCAGCAGCAAACGCCACGGGCCCGCAGGCGAGGACGGAGGCGGCATCACGAAGCAGGCGTGATCCGCATCTGCGTCTCGCCTTCGCTGGCCCGGATGTCCAGGGTGCGGATGGCGGTCCCCTGGCCCGTCAGTTCCACCGACTGCACCGCCACGCGCAAGCGCTCGGTCAGCGGGGTCAGCCGCATCCGCCAACCCTCGCGAAGCGAACCCTCGAAGGCAATGTCGTAATAGCGGCGCAGCGTCGCGAGGTCCCCGGCCAGGGGGGCACGGATGATTTCCACCAGCGGACGGATGTCCGGCGACTGGTCCAGGCTGATTTCCCGGCGCACCCCTTCGCGCGGCCGTTCCAGCAGCAACCGGTCCCCCTCGATCCGCAGGATTTCCTCGACCGGATCGAGCGTGTGCTTCTCCAGCCGGTCAGGGGCCACCCAGTGCAGTGTTCCGGTACTCGGGAAGGGCATCGCCAGTTCGGGCATGGCCTTCTGCTCCTGGAAATCGGCACGGCTTTCCCGGACCTGGGCCATGGCCCGCATCATCGCCTCAAGCGGCGTCTCCGCCCGCCCCCCGCTTGTGCCCAGGGCCCACAGGGCTATCGGCAGCAGGCGGAGCATGGTGCGGCGGGTCGTGAGCGTCTTCATGAACCTCCGGACGTTTCCAGAAATCGTAGAAATTGAACCAGTTATAGGGGTGGCGCCGCGCCATGTCCTCCAGCCGTGTCACATAACGGCCCATGACAGTTTCGAGATCGGCCTGACGGTTCTGCCGATCCGGTGCGATCTGATCGGCGAAGGGTTCGAAGCGGATCTCGTAACGACGGGCGCCATGCCAGAGGCCGAAGGCCAGCATGACCGGCGCCCGGAGCACAGCCGCCAGGGCATGCGGCCCGACAGGAAAGCCCGCCGGCTGGCCCAGAAAGGAATGATAGGAAAGCCGCGCACCCTCCGGTCCGCGATCCGCCAGGATCCCGAGGAGTCCTCCCCGTTCCAGGCATTCCTTCGCGCGCAGCATCGCATCAGGCCGTCCCAGTGGAACCACCGTCGCCATATGCTGCGGAGCCACCGTTTCGAAGAAAGCCGTTGCCCGGGCGGCGTGATCGGCCTGCATCAGCGCTAGCACCTCCACCGGGCATCCCTGGTCGGCCAGGCTGCGCATCGCTTCGAAGCTGCCGAGATGCGCGCCGAGCAGGATGCAACCGCGCTTCTCGGCGATCAGGGCCTGGAGGTGCTCCAGCCCCGTGACGCGGAACTCGTAGCCGGCGGTCTGGCCTCGCAACAGATAGAGCCGGTCCAGAAAAGTGGAGCAGAACGCGAAGTACTGCCGGTACAGGTCGCGCCAGCCTGCCCGCCGACCCAGGGCGCGGCTCAGGAACACCCGTGATGCTGTCCAGCGTTGGGGTGCGGACAGAAGGAAATAGGCGGTAACGGGATAGAGCAGGAACTGGGCTACCCCGCCGCCCAGATGATCCACGATCCAGACCATCAGGCGCAGCGCACCGGCGCTGCCCCGTTCCGCCTGCCGTTCCCAGGTCAAGCGGCAGTGGTCCCCGCCTGCTCGATCTCGCCGGACAGGAGGAGCACATCGCCGCGATGGCACTCGAAGGTGAAGCGGCCCACCCGCCCGGGTACCGGACGCCAGGTGATGCGCACGGTTTCCTCCGCGAAGACGGGCTGCATGAACTTTGCCCGGTGCACGCGGCGCACGCCGCCATGTCCCGCTTGTCGCACAGCAGCGAGAACACCATCCAGCAGGACCACGCCGGGCACCAGGGGCTGTCCGGGGAAGTGCCCCGGCAGACAGGGATGTGAAGCGGGCACCATGAAATGGGCCGTACCCCCATCCGCCTTGTTCCGGGCCTGCCCTGCTGCGTGACGGCCAGGAGGAGCCAGGGCCGCATTCTCCCGGCCGAGACGCTCAAGGGCCTGTCGCGACAGTTTGCCGAATTCATTGCGGGGCAACGCAGGGAGCATCACGACCCGCCGGGGCAGGAAGACCGGGTCCAGCCTCTCGCGCAAGGCATCCAGGATTTCCCCCGCCTCCAGATCCGGGGCGACGGCATAGACCGCCAAGCGGGCGCGGGGGTTCTGGTCCAGATCCTCCGGGGCGACGAAGACACCGTCCTCGACCCCCTCGATCGTGGTGAGGACATGGTTGAGGGCAGTGAGGGACGTCCGCTTGCCGCCGAGCTTGACCATGTCCGCACGACGCCCGAGCAGGCGGAAGCGGCCATCGGCATCCTGCTCGATCGCATCGGCGAGCGGCACGGCAGCCATCATGCCTGGGACCAGGACCTCGACGCCGTCATCCTTCGCCGGGCGAAAGCGGGTTCCGCGATAGAGCCGCCATTCCGGTCCGTCGAGGGTGCGGCGGCTGGCGATCGAGCCGACCTCGGTGGCCCCGTAGATCTCGAGAACCCGGGTGTTCCAGGCGCGCTCGGCGGCCTCGGCCAGTTCCGCGGCAAGCGGAGCGGTGGCGGAAATCACGCCTTCCAGTGCCGGCATGGAGACACCGGAAGCCACCAGGGCCCGCATCTGCAGCGGCGTGGTGACCAGGATGCGGCGGCCGGGTGCTTGCCGGAGAGCCTCGGCCACCTCGACCGGATAGAAGTTCGGGCCCGCATGGCTCGTGCTGGCGGCGTGCAGCGGCTGCATGATCGTGGTCTCGAAACCGTACATGTGCTGTGGCGGCACCGTCGCGATCAGTGTGACAGGCCCGCTGCCTTCCCGGTCCTTCAACCCGAAGCATTCCCCGGCCGCCCGCGCGCAGGCGACGAGGGCACCCCAGGGCTTCGGATGGGCGGTAGGGCGCCCCGTGCTCCCGGAGGTGAAGCCGATCACCGCGATGCGACCCAGCGGGATCTCCGGGTTGGGACCAGTGTCGCCCCGGGCTTCCGGATGCACCAGCAAGGCGGACGGGTGTCGGTCGTCCCCCGGATCGGCCAGGACGCAGAGGCCGGGATACTCGGCCGCCAGCTCGGCGCAGCGATGCGCGGACCGGTCGCTGGAGAGGAGCATGACCTGGCCGCGACTCAGTGCCGCCGCGAAGCCGAGGAGGGCGTTGTAGCGGTCCTCGCACAGGTTCAGGACATGGCTCCGTTCCGGCAGCCGCGCGGCCAGCGCCGCGACATCCGCCAGGAAACGGCCACAGGTCACCGGTCCTTCCGGACGGCGGAAGACGATATCCGTCGTTGCCCGGCTGGTCAGTGGCGCCGTATTCCGCCCGTCATTCCAGGCATTGGGCGACCAGTCCGCACCGAGATCAGGCATGGGCACGACTGGAAGAGGATGAGCGGATCTCAGCCAGGATGGCCCGCATCGTTCGCCAGGGCGTGGCACGGCCATGCTGTGGCAGGACGCGGCCGCGGATCCAGTGCTCTCCCAGGAACAGGAGCAGGAGCGCCAAAGGGGTCACCGTCGCGAGCGGCCAGTCATGGAGGCCGAGCAGCATCCATTGCAGCAGGTGCAGCAGCACCAGTACGGCGAAGACGCTGCCCCAGAGGAAGGTCAGTCCCCGGGTATAGGACACGCAGTCTGTGGGCAGGCCGCCAAGATCATGGCGCGTGTAGCGGGCGATCAGCGGCTCCTTCCCGGAACGCAGTGTCGTCCAGAAGCACGCGCAAAGGGTGGCATAGCCGAGGACCGGCAGAAGGTGCCGTGCCAACTGGGCCAGTTCGGGAAGGATCAGGAGCGGCAGGAAGGCCAGGATTGCCAGGAACCATCCCCCAACCTGCCTCCTCCAAAGGCGTGTACCAAGTGCGAAGGCCAGGCTTCCTGCCCCGGCGGCGGTGGCGGCGTCCCACGCCACACCCGGTCCACCCAGGACCAGAGCGAGTGGAACTGCGCACCAGAGCACGACTGGAAGAGAGGCCGCAGCTGGAAAGCTGCTCCGGAAGGCCGTGGCCGGGATCGGAAGCGGCCCCCTGGCTCCCTGTACGGGAGGCGTCATGGCCTAGCGTGTCCGGTTTTGCTGGATATAGGCCGTCAGGTGACGCAGTGAGGCGAAGATCTGATGGTTGCGCTCGTCGTCCGAGCGCAGCTGACAGCCGTAACGCTGGGAAATCGCCAGGGCTATTTCCAGAGCATCGATGGAATCCAGGCCTAGCCCTGTTCTGAACAGGGGGGCTTCCGGATCGATGTCCTCGGCGGACATCTCCAGATGGAGTGCCTCGACGATCAGTGCCGCCACCTCGGACTCCATGGTCACTGTCGAATCCACGACGGCCTCTCTCCCCAACACCGCAAACCAAGGAACAAGAGAGGTTAGCGGGCCGGAACCATCCCTGAAACTGACTTATAATTCAACCACCTCACCGTGTTCGCGGCTTCGTTGTGTGCTTTTTCGCACACAGTGTAACATCGGCCGAAAGGACCAGCGGAGGATGCGGCCGTCCGCTCGGAGCGGTAGAACGACCAGGACAGGCCCAGAGCCAGGCTGAAATTCCAGTCGCGCCTGAACAGAGGATTCTCGCCGTTGGCTGCGCCGTGGAAGGTCTCCACCCGGCTGCCCCGAACACCCTGGTCGTCACTGCGAAGGATCTCCCCACGGTAGATGGCGTAGGGAAAGGGGATTCCTTGGAAGTGGTTCAGCCCGGCCGCCGGATAGTCCGGCACCCCGCCCGCCCCATCGCCGATCCCAACCTCGAAAACAGGTAGGCGAACATCTTGGGCTGACGCGGGAACTGTGACGGAGATGGTGGCCCAGAGCAGGATGGGCAGGAGAGGGAGACACCGGCTCAAGCGGAACTTTCCGCATGCAGGAGGACATTGGGGAGAGGGGTTCCGGCCCAGCAGGGGGCGATCGTGACGCGAAAACCCCGGGCTTCCAGAGGGGCTGCCAGACTCGCGAGAGGTAAGGGGCGGATGCTCCGACCATGATCGCCACGCATGATCCGGTTCAGGAATTCCATCGCGAAGCCCATGTGGCTGCGCCAGCTGAGGTCCGGATCGAATGCACGGATGACGATGCGCCGACGCGCAGCCAGAGCCATCGCTTCGAGGAGACGGCGTTGCGCGGGTTCCGGCATCTGGTAGAGCACATCCACGGCCAGCACCGTATCGCAGTCGGGCAGGGAAGCCGAGGTGGCGAGATCCACCTGCTGGAAGCAGGCTGGCAGGGCTGGCTCCCCGCGCTGGTGGCCGGCGGCGCGACCAGCCTCTTCGAGCTTGCGCCGGTCCTGATCCAGTCCGATCGCCTCGGTTGCCAGTCCCGCCTGCAACAAGGTGACGGAAAACTGCCCCAGGCCGCAGCCAAGATCGACCACCCTGCCGAAGCCGCCACAGCGCACCGCCAGGGCCATGATCGCGGCGGTCGCCGGATCGCGTCGCAGTTTGGAAGCCACGTAGTGCCGGGGAAAGCGCGAGGCGCCGGCATAGCGGGCAGCGATCCTGGGGATCAGCGCCATGAGCCCGGGCGGTGCGCTGCCTGGCTGGCCGTGCCCGGCGTGGTCAGGGCGGATGGGGCGCACCAGCCAGCTCAGACGGGCCGCTGCGCGATGTAGGAGCGGAACAGACCAAGCGCTGTCTCGCAACGGACCTTGGCGAAGCCACCGTCATGCAGGTGCGAAAGGATGCGCTCCGCCGGCACGCAGGCGTCAATCGTCTCCCAGTAATATTCCATGAGCGTCCCCGATCGCCGGCCCGGTACCGCCAGCCTGCACAGGAAGGGTACTATCCCACCCAGATAGGCCCGCGCCGCCCACCGGGCGAGAGGACGGTCGGGCCGACCGATCTCCAGTAGCACCAGGGTCCCGCCAGGCCGAAGCACGCGGCGGAATTCGGCGAAGGTGATGGCAAGGTCCGACACATGGCGCAGGGCATAGCCCATGCTGAGGAAATCCATGCTCTCCGAGGCAAGAGGCAAGGCCTCCGCGCGGCCCTGGACGAGAGGGGAAGACAGGGAACGCCGCGCCTCGGCCAACATGCCCGCGCTCGGGTCCAGGCCGACCACCCTGGCCGCATCCCCGGTCACCGCCGCGGCGGCCCTGGCGGTCAAGCCGGTCCCGACGGCGACGTCCAGGACACGGTCGCCCCGCCCGAGCCCGGCGCGGCGGAGCGCGTGGCGACGGTACCACTCGCCCGTGCCAAGCGAGAAGACCGTATTGATGCGGTCATATTGCCCGGCCGTATCGTCGAAGAGCTGCCGTACGAAGGCCGCGCGCTGGCTGTCCTCCGTATAGTAGCGGGACATGGTCGGATGCGGCGCCTCGCCCGTCGCGGTGGACATGTCCTTCAACGTGGCCCCCATCTATCGCATGCCTGCGGTTGAGACAGCGATAGACCAGTTCAGGCTGCATCGGCTAGAGGTGCCGCATTGGGGAGAAGCGTAGCGTCTGCGGGGATGAAGAACACCGATCCTTACGGAACGAAGGCTATTCCTTCCGACCGCCCTGAAGCGCGGTATGGCGATGATGCTCGCGGCCCACGGCCGGCCACGAAGGAGCGCCTCTGGGGTCGCCACGTTCCGGGGCTGCTGCGCCGCTGGGCAGAAGGGCTGACGTTCTACCTCATGCTTGTCATCTTCGCGCTGCTGAGCCTGGCCTGGAGCTTGCCGGCGGCCTTGCTTCATCGCCTGCTGCCCGAGCGGTGGGGACAACCCCTGGGCCGGAAGGGAATCTCGAACGGCTTCCGCTTCTATCTTTGGCTGATGCGAACCACCGGCATGCTGCGCTGCGATCTCTCGGCCCTGGACGCGCTGCGCGACGAGGGCAGGTTGGTCCTGGCGCCCAACCATCCCTCGTTGCTGGATGCTGTCCTGATCGTGTCCCGCCTGCCACGTGCCATCTGCATTACCAAGCCGGCGATCTGGGACAATCCACTCCTCGGCGGCGGCGCGCGCCTCGCCGGCTACATCCGGAACGATTCAGTGCGGCCCATGATCCGGTCTTCGGCTGCCGCGCTTGCCGGAGGGCAGCAGTTGCTGATCTTCCCGGAAGGGACGCGCACGGCGCATCCGCCCCTGGATCCAATCACCCGCTCCTTTGCCTTGATCGCGCGCGAGGCCGGTGCTCCGGTGCAGACGATCCTGATCGAGTGCGACAGCCCCTATCTGCGCAAGGGCTGGCCCGTGCTGCGCAAGCCGGCGCTGCCGCTCCGCTATCGCCTCCGCCTTGGCCGGCGCTTCGATTCGGACGAGAGCGCCGCGACGTTGAGTCGTGACATGGAGGCGCATCTGCGCGACAGCCTCCGATCTGCCGAAACGCCATGACATCAGGCTCCCGAACACACCTCGTCCTGATCCCGTCCTACAACAGCGGACCCGTGGTGCTGGAAACGGTGCGGGCGGCACGGGCGCACTGGAACCCCGTCTGGGTGGTGGTGGACGGCAGCGACGACGGGACCGGTCCCTTGCTGCAGGACATGGCCCGGCGCGATCCGGGACTGCGCGTGATCCTGCGCCCCCGCAACGGCGGCAAGGGTGCCGCGATCCTGGATGGGCTGGAACAGGCCATGTCGGCCGGATTCACCCACGCTCTGGCGATGGATGCCGACGGGCAGCACCCGGCGGGGAGCATTCCGGATTTCATGGCGGCATCACGACGGCAGCCAGAAGCGATGATCCTGGGCCTGCCGCAATTCGGCCCCGAAGCGCCGCTGGTGCGCGTGAAAGGGCGGCGGATCTCGAACTTCTGGACAAATCTGGAGACCCTTTGGCGCGGCATCGGGGATTCTCTATGCGGCTTCCGTGTCTATCCCATCGCGCCACTCGCCTCGTTGATGCGGCGACAGATCTGGATGCGGCGCTATGATTTCGATGCGGAAGCATCGGTGCGATTGTGCTGGGTCGGAGTGGCGCCGGTGAACCTGCCTATCCCCGTGCGCTACCTGAAACCTGAGGAAGGCGGGATTTCGCATTTCCGCTATGGACGCGACAACTTGCTGCTGACCTGGATGCATCTGCGCCTGATGCTCGGTTTCCTGTTCCGTCTGCCGCGCCTGCTGCTCACGTCCCGTTCTGTGCCGCGCCCAACGCCTCAGGCAGGGACACGCTCCTGAGGCCTTTTGCCGTGAGTTCGCGCAGCAGCGGACCGAGCATTTCGAGAACGGCAGTTTGGCCATGCCGCTGCCGACCGTCATGCAGAAGGAGGATATCGCCGGCCCTGGTGTCCGCGAAGCGCTTCAGGACCCGGTCGGCGCTCCGCACCAAGCCGTCGGCTCCGCGATGTGTCCAGGAGACATGGAGTAGGCCGGTCGGGTCCAGGGCGGGATAGAGCAGGGGACTGCGCAACCCCAGTGGTGCACGGAAATAGCGCGGGTCGCCGCCGGCCTCGCGGATGGCTTCCTGTGCCATCAGGATCTCGCGCCTATGAGCCATGGGCCCCCGCGCCGCCAGGAAGAGGGGATGGCTGAATGTATGATTTTCGACGCTATGGCCGCGCAACCGGATCTCGCGAATCAATGCGGGGCAGCGCCGGGCCTCGCGTCCGATCACGAAAAAGGAAGCATGGGCGCCGGCCTCGTCCAGTAGGTCGAGCACCCGAGGGGTCACTTCGGGATCCGGCCCATCATCGAAGGTAAGGGCGACCTCGCCCCTGATCCGGCTGGCTGGAGGAAGTCGCCATAGATTGCGGCCCAGCATCCTCGAGCGTGGATGCATGCCGAGCAAGCCGAGCGCAGCGTGATTGGCCACGAGGCCCTGCAGCAGCCAGGACCAGTGCTGGGGTGCAACGGCAAGGCTGGTGATCGCCGCCCCATGCAGCAGCATGGAGGCAAGGATCGCCGGAGGAGGGTGCCAATGGCCCAGCATCTCATGCCCGCACCATCTTGATGCTCGGCTCGGAAGAGACCGTGTTCCGTGCCCGGGAACTCCTTCGGCGGGAACCGGTGGCCGCTGCAGGCTGGTCAAGGAAAGGCTTTGGTTCACTCCATCCTCAGGATCGGATCAGCAATGTGGATAGCATTGAAGACCACTCCGAGCGGAACGCAAACTTTGGGCATTCAGCCGGGTAGCGTCTGTGGAAGTCGTGGAAATTGCGGCGCTGGCCGGGAAGTAGGGTTTGGGTGGCCATCGGATCAGGCGGCTGTGGGTGGAATTGCGAAGCGCCTACCTCTGCGTCGAGGTCATGGACGAGATGCTCGACCCAGCACTCAGCAGCGAGACTCCGCAACTTCCACCCAAAGTCACCTGAGCCCTGGCCACCTCAGACCCAACAGCCATTTCCACCACGTCGACGGCCGCTATCGGCACGGCACGGGGATCACCGCGGATCGCTCTCGAGAATCGCAGCCACAGTTCATCGATCGGCTGCCCGGGATCGCTATGGGCGAAGTTCAGCGCGCCTCAAACGGATGCAGAAACAACTTAAGATTGTGTAAATGTGATTTTTTATATCTAATGGTTGCGTTAACCTTTGGCATCCTATCGAACGTTGGGGTGATACTTCATGGCCGCCAATCCTGTGGTGGAAATTCTCCGAGACGGCCAAGTTCTTGCGAATAGGACAATAGTCCCAACCCTGATCGGGCAAGAACAGGTGATCACCTTCCGCTTCGATAACCAGAGTAACGGCGCATCGGGATCAAGCGTGGGCTATGCGCCCTATCTCGACATCCTGCTTCCCCGGAACGGCGCCGATGGCTCAGGTATCGGAGATACGCCGGCGAATGACGGCATCAGCTTCATCGCCGCAACCTATCTGGGACAGCCGGTCAGCGCGACGGTCCTGGAATTCGATGCGCAAGGCCACGCCGCACATCCCTTCGCGAAGCAGGCGGATGGCTCGGCGCTGGTCGTCACCGGCACGCCGGGCGATGCCCTTCTGGTCCTCAACCTACCCTTCGGGAGTTTCACCGACCCGCAGACGCCAGCCGATATCGCCGTGCGCCTCGGCGTGTCGGGTGGGGCGGACCTGGGCATTCCCCTGAACCTTTCAGCGACCGGGGGGTTCGCCTATGGACGCGATCCCCTGAACAATCCCAGCGTCGACTCGCCGGTCCGCGGCCCTACCGCCACGGTCAGCCTCGATCCGCAGATCGCGCAGGTGGATGTCGTCTATGTCGGTCCGGAGCAGGAGACCGCCACCGGCCCGTCCTATCCGCATTCCTGGCTGGTCCAGGGCCTGATCGCGCCCGGCCAGAGCCTCACTGGCTTCACCCTCAGCGACGACCTGCCGGACGGGATCGTGCTGCTTGGCGCGAGCATCGTGAACGGCACTGGCACGGTAACGGTCAGCGCCGACGGCCGACACGTGTCCGCACAGTTCGACGGCACCGTGACGGGGGGCGGCGCTCCCCCTACCCTCAGGATCGACTACTATGTCGGCGCGACTCTCACGGACGGCTCGCCGGTGCTCGATCCGGCGACCGGCGCCTTCCGGGTGATGCGGGATCAGGCGCAGCTTTCCGGCACATGGACGCCCTCGGATGCCCGTGATCCGGTGACGCTGGTGGCGCTGGACCCGGCAGGGCCCGAGGACGTCATCACCGCCAAGTCGATCGCCGTCCAGAAATACGTGTCGGTGGTCGATGCGGCTGAGCCAGGCGGGCATCTGCAGTGGCGGCTGGAGGGCCAGGTCTCGAACTACTTCGAGGTCGACCAACTTCTGCTCACTGACAGCCTCGGCGATGGTCAACACTTCGACGGTGGTTTCCAGCCGATCCTGACCGTCCGCGAGAACGGCGTTACCGTCTACAGCGGTGCGATGACTCAGTACACGGTGGCACGGGACGCGGTCACAGGTGTCTCGACGTTGCGCTTCGACGTTTCCGCCGAGCTGCGCGCGCACGGGCTGGACGATGCGTTGCAGGGCGGCGGTGCCGGCAACCCGAATCCGGCCACGGCCGTGGTCAGCTTCCGCTCGGTGGTGGAGCGTGCCTGGACCGGGCCCGTGCCGGCGGATGGTCTCGTGGATCAGGGCGACCTGCTGGACAACTCTGTCGTGTTCTCGGGACAAGTTGCCGTCACGGACCGGCCGATCGCCGACGGCAGCATGGCGGCGGTCACGCTGCCCGTCAGCACGGTCGAGAAGTCCATCTACGCCATCAACGGCGTGATCTCCCCAGCATCGACCCAGATCGTCGCCGGCGATGAGATCACCTTCCGTCTCAAGCTCGATCTGCCGCTCACCAGCGCGCATCAAGTGCGGCTGACCGATTTCCTGCCGTTGCCGGTGCTGCTGGCCGGCGATGCCGATGCGAATTCCGCCACGGCGGCGTCCTTCGCTTTCGTGAACAGTGTCTCCGGCACGCCACCTGCCGTCGGGATCGCCAGCTTCGGCCCCACTGACAGCTTCCACAACAGCGGCGACCGCTCCGTCGCTCCGACCGTGACCTGGAACACGGCCGGGAACAGCCTGCTCTTCGATTTCGGCGATGTGGATGCCGGCACCTATGATGCGTCCAGCATCGACCTCCTCTTTACCGTGCGGGTCGTGGACGCCCCATTCGGCGACGGCCTGCTGCTGACCAACCAGGTCACCTCCACGGAGACGAACTCGGCGGGCGCGGTGTCGGAAGACAATGCCATCATCCAGTTCACACTGACCGAGCCCACACTCTCGATCAGCAAGTCGGTGATTGCCACCAGCAATGCCCATGCCGTCATCGCGGATGCGGATGGCGGGGCCTGGAGCCCGGCCGGCGTCAACTGGACGGCACCGGGCAGCATGGGGAACCGCTTCAGCGGCACGCTGAGCAGCCAGGCTCTCGGCGCCCAGGCGCTGGATGCCAATGTGACCGGTGTCGATGCCGGCGACGTGGTCAGCTTCGCTCTCATCGTCGAAAACAGCGGCTCCGGCCTCAATGGCGCCTTCGACCTGTTGCTTCGGGACGTCCTGCCGAGTGGATTCGCGATCCCGGATGGCGGCGTCAACCTGCGGGTCACGGACGGGGCCGGGCGGAGCTTGGCCTATACGCTGGAAGGCGGTGGCCTTTTCGGTACGGATGGCGGGCTCCGTCTCACCGACCCGGGACTTCGGGACGGGGGCGTGGACGCCTATGACGCCACCAGCGGTCGCAACATCGTGGTTGTGACCTACGACCTGCTTCTCGCCAGCAACCCCGATGGCACGGCGGTGCAGCCGGGCAGTACCTATCTGAACGGCGCCAGCATCCTGAACTACGCCGCGCTGGAGGGAGGCATCAACCGCGTTCCAAGCAGCTTGGCCGCCGACATGGCCGACGGGGCCACGATCGCCACCGCCGGGCCCACCATTACCAAGGCGGTCGTCACCACTTCCTCCGCTCTTACCGGGACTGCCCGGGGCGATGCCGCGGTCACCGACCTCGCCATCGGCGAGACGGTGACCTACGGTCTGACCATTCGCCTCTCCGAAGGCCTCAGCCGGGATCTGCGGGTCCAGGATTTGCTGCCGAACACGAATGGCGACCTGGAATTCGTGTCCGCACGCATCGTTTCCATCGGCGGCAACCTGTCGGGGATCAACACCTCCGCCACGCCGGCCATCACCGATCGCGACAGCGACGGTGTGCAGGATACGGTCAGCTTCACGCTCGGTGACGTGCTGAACCGCGCCGACAACCTGGAGAATGCCAACGATCTTCTGACCATCGAGGTCGTGGCGCGTGCCCGGAACATGACCAGCAACAGCGCGGGCGACCTGCTGACCAACACCGCCACGGTCAGCGTCGCGGATGGCGACGAGGCCGGCAAGCGCGTCACGGCGAGCGGTAGTGTCAATGTGGAGCTGGTCGAGCCCTCGCTGAGCATCGACAAATCCGTCAATCGGACCAGTGCCGATGCCGGCGACGTGCTGACCTATACAGTCAAGGTCAGCAACGCCAACGGCACCTATGCGGCTTCCGCGCTCGACCTCGTGCTGACGGACCTTCTGTCGACCCTGCCGCCCAATGCCGGCTTCCGGCCGGGCAGCGTGACGGTCGCGGGAACCGGAGCCACGGCGAGCATCGTGACGGGCAATGGCAGCACCGACACCGGACTGCGGGTCGATCTCAGCCGTCTCGATCCGGGCGAAACGCTCACGGTCACCTTCCAGGCGGCGGTCAGCAGCACGATCGCGGCCGGTACGACCGTCTCCGGCAATGCCAGCGTGACCGGGACGAGTCTGCCCGGGGCGGATACGGCGGAGCGAAGCTACACCGTCTCGGACGGTGCCAGCTTTACGGTTCCTCGCCCCAGCGTCGTGAAGAGCGTGGTCGCGACGGACGCTGCCGATACCGGCAGGGCGCGCTACACCAGTCTGACCGACCTCAAGATCGGCGAGACTGCGACCTTCGAGATCACGGTGACATTACCCGAGGGCAGCAGCCCCAGTTTCCGCGTCACCGACCTCCTGCCCGATACGCTGGTGACGGGGACAGGCGGGCGGCTGGCCTATGTCGATGGGTCGGCGGTGCTGGTCTCGACCGGTGGCAATCTGAGCATGGCGGGTGGGGGCGCCGTCGGCACGCCGGTGGTGACCCTGGGCGACAGCAACGGCAACGGGACCGCCGACCGGATTGTCCTGAGCTTCGGCGACCTCGTCAACGCGGCAGACAATGTCGCCAATGCGGCTGACCGGGTCACGATCCGCCTGCAGGCGAAGGTGGTGGACGCGGTATCGAACGAGAACGGCGACACGCTGACCAACACCGCCTACGCCGAGGCGAACGGCCTTGCCGGAACCAGCACCACGGCCAAGGTGGAGATCGTGGAGCCTCGGCTGACCATCGACAAGGCCTCCTCCGTGGTGGCTGGCACGGCACTCGATGCGGGCGCCGAGATCACCTACACGCTGACGGTACGGCACGCCTCGACCAGCCAACTCAACGCCTATGACCTGCTGGTACAGGACCAGCTTCCCGGCGGGCTGGACTTCATCGCGGGCAGCCTATCGGTGAGCGCGGGAACGGCCACGATCACGAACGGCGCCATCGCCGTGTCGCTGGCACAACTCGCGCTCGATGGCTCGCCCCTGACCATCACCTACCGCGCCAAGGTCGCGGATGCGGTCACGCCGGGGCAGGTCTTGTCCAACACGGCCAGCCTATCCTACGACAACCTCGCCGGCACGGGCGGGCGGGCCGGGCCGGTTGTGCAGGATACCGAAACGCGCACGGTGGTGCTGAGCCCGACCCTGGCGAAGACAGTCGCTGCCACCAGCGATGCTGGTACCGGGAGCTCCTATTTCAACGCAGCTTTGCCCGATCTGGCGATCGGCGAAACGGTGACCTTTCGCCTCCTGGCCACGCTGGGCGAAGGCACGCAGCGTGTTGTCCTGAGCGATACGCTGCCGGTGGGCATGATGCTGCTGGGGGCTTCGCTGGAAAGCGTTGGTGCCAATCTCCGCGGCCTCGCGACGCCGGTCGCCACGACCAGCGGGCAGGTGACGCGACTTGATTTCGGGACGGTGACGAATCTCAGCGACAATCTGCGGGACGGGGGAGACCAGTTCTCCGTCCTTGTCACCGCACGCGTCACTGGCCCGGCCCTGACCGCGGGCAGCGTGCTGGTCAATACGGCGCAGATCGACACTTCCGGGCCGGGCGGCGCCGGGCTGCTCAGCGGCACGGCGAGCGCTTCTGCCGAGGTTGTCCGGCCCCTGCTTCTGGTCGACAAGACCACGCCGGTCGTGGTGGGCAACGGCGCCGATATCGTGACCTATTCCGTCGTCATCAAGCACGCCACCGGGAGCACGGCGCCAGCCTACAACCTGCAACTCGACGATGCCCTGGCGCCGGGCCTTGTCCTGGTCGCGGGATCTGCCACCACCACGTCCGGCACGGTCACCAGCGCCAGTGGCGCGCTGCGGTTGACGCTCGACAGCCTTGCCATCGGTGCCGCCCCGGTGGTGGTGACCTACCAGGCACGGCTGGCCGATGGCGTGGTCAACGGCCAGGCGATCACCAACACCGCCGCGCTGCGCTACGACACCGCGCCGACGTCCGGCACCAGCCTCACCGCGAGCGACCCGGCGACGGTGACGGTCAGTCTCGTCAATACCGTGGACAAGGTGCTCTTCGCCACCGACAACGCCGCGACCAGCGGTAGCGATGTGGCGCCCGGCGAGTTGGTGACCTGGCGCATCACCGCTACCCTCGCGGAGGGCGCACAGGCGATCACCCTGAGCGACCTGCTGCCCACCGGCCTGGACTATGTCGCCTCGCAGGTCGTTTCGCTCGGCCGCCTCGGCGGATCGTCGCTGGCGGTGGGGGCAAGCGGCACCTGGGATGCTGCGGCTCGCAAGGTCGGCTTCGACTTCGGTACGCTCCTGAATGCCGGCGACAACCAAGTGACCGCCGGCGACACCCTGGTGGTGGAGGTCCAGGCGCGGGTCGGCACGGCCCCGGCCCATGGCGCGCTGCTGACCAATGGCGCCACCCTGACAGCCTTCGTGCCGGCCAACGTCTATGGCGTGACCCCTGGCACCACCTATGGAAGCGCGAGCGACACCGACACCGTCCGGGACGTGGAAGCCCGACTGGGCGGCAACGTCTTCGTGGATGTCAACGGCAACGGCCTGCAGGATGCGGGGGAGGGGGGCCTGGCGGGCGTCGCGGTGCGTCTGCTGGACGCGGCGGGCAACGACACCGGGCGCGCCGCCATGACGGATGCGTCGGGGCAGTACCTCTTCTCCGACCTGGTTCCCGGTACCTATGCCGTTGCCTTCGGCCGCCCGGCGGCGCAGCAGTTTACCCTGGCGAATATCGGTGCCAACGATGCAGTGGACAGCGACGCCGACCGCGCGACCGGGCGGACTACCAGCATCATCCTGGCCGCGGGGGCGGATGACCGAAGCCTGGATGCCGGCCTCTACGTGCCGGCTTCCATCGGCGACCGGGTCTTCCATGACCTGAACGCCAACGGCATCCAAGACGGCGGCGAACCGGGCCTGGCCGGCATCACGCTGCGTCTGATCGACGCCGTGGGCAACACGGTGGCCACCCGGACCACCGACGGCAGCGGCGCCTACTTGTTCGGCGATCTGATCCCCGGCAGCTACCGCATCGCCAGCGATGCCGCAGGCTGGCTGCTTTCACCGCTCGATCGGGGCAGCAATGATGCCACCGACAGCGACTTTGACCCCGTGGGCCGGATCTCGGCGCCCTTCGCCCTCACCTCCGGCGCCCAGGTCACCAGCCTGGATCTCGGTCTCTGGCGCACCGCCTCGCTCGGCGACCGCGTCTTCCTGGACCGCAACGCCAACGGCATCCAGGATGCCGAGGATACGGGCATCGCTGGCCTGCGCGTGACCCTGCTGGACGCCAGCGGCATTGCGACCGGCCAGACCACCACCACCGACGCGAACGGCAACTACCTGTTCCCGAGCCTCGTTCCCGGTACCTACCGGATACGCTTCGACACCCCTTCACAAGCGCATGCCTCGCCGCGCGATGTGGGAAGCGACCTCACCGACAGCGATATCGACGCCACCGGCACGACCGGGTCGATCACACTCTCCTCTGCGGAGGCAGCACGCAATACGGATGCGGGCTTCTGGTACGATACGAGGATCGGTGACCGGGCCTGGGAGGATCTGAACGGGAACGGGCTCCAGGATGCCGGGGAGCCGGGCCTCGGGGGCGTCGTTGCACGGTTGCTCAATGTCGGCGGACAGGAGGTTGCGCGGACCGTCACGGCGGCGGACGGTTCCTATCTCTTCGCGGGTTATCCGAGTGGAAGCTACAGCCTGCAGTTCCAGGCGCCGGCAGGCTATGTGGCCACGCGGGCCGATGCGGGCGGCAACGACGCGCTCGACAGCGATGCCCTCGCCAATGGCGGTACCGTCGTCTTCGTGAATGCGGGCCCCGATAGCAGCCGCGACGCCGGCTTCTATCGCCCGGTGACAGTCGGCGGGGATGTCTGGCTCGACGTCAACGGCAACGGCGTTCACGATGCCGGCGAGCAGACCCTTCCGGGCGTGCCCGTGCGCCTCCTCGATGCCCTGGGCCAGCCACTGGGGCCCAGCACGGTGACGGATGCCACCGGGGCCTATTCCTTTACCGGACTGGCGCCGGGCAGCTATCGGACAGGCTTCGCACCCCTGATCGGCACCGCTTTCGCTCCCCAGGACCAGGGCGGCTCTGAGGCGCTGGACAGCGATGCCACCGCCGTCAATGGCATTTCCAGCCTTGTGGTCACGCTGACATCAGGCGGGAGTAGCCTGCTCAGCACGGCCGGCCTCGTGCTGGATCTGAGCCAGACCCCTGTGACGGCACCGACCCTCGT
This sequence comes from Roseomonas gilardii, assembly GCF_001941945.1. Taxonomy (NCBI): domain Bacteria; kingdom Pseudomonadati; phylum Pseudomonadota; class Alphaproteobacteria; order Acetobacterales; family Roseomonadaceae; genus Roseomonas; species Roseomonas gilardii. Next base: position 443,704 of record NZ_CP015584.1, read on the forward strand.
GCTCGGCAACGGCAATAACGGCTTTCCCGGAACAGCCAATCCCGAGCGAGTCTATGGCGAAGGCGGCGATGATTCGCTCAACGGACTTGGCGGCAATGACACCCTGTTCGGTGGCGACGGCAATGATACGCTGAACGGGCATGACGGCAACGACACGCTCTGGGGCGGCCGTGGCAACGATAATGTCCAGGGACAGAGCGGCAACGATGTTATCATCGGCGGCGAGGGCGACGATATCGGCGAGGGCGGTGACGGCAACGATGTCCTGATCGCGGGTCCCGGCCGGGACAACATGCAGGGCGAAGGGGGCGACGACCTCCTCTTCGGCGGTTCTGGCGACGACATCCTGACGGGCAACCAGGGCAACGACCTTGTTGCGGGTGGCAGTGGGAACGACCGGCTGAGTGGTGCCGACGGGGCGGATATCGTGATCGGCGGCAGGGATGACGGGCGTATCTCGCTCGACCAGCAGGGCAACCTCACCGGGATCGTCATCGGCGACATGCTGGAGGGGAACAGCGGCGCGGATGCTTTCGTCTGGCAGGCGGGGGATGGCGTCGATCTTCTCCTCGACCTCAATCCGGCCGAGGGTGATACCCTGACAATCTATGGCTACAACAGCTTCGCGGCCATCCAGCGGACTCAGGATGGCCGGATGGCGCTCTATCTGGGGCCCGATTCTGCGATCATCCTCAACAACGGTCTGTTCCAGGGCGCGAAACCCGGTGACACCTTGCCGGGAGTCCGCTTTGTGGCCACCACGGCCAATGCGCCCGGCGATCTCGTCGGTTCGGACGCCGTGGTACCTGTCCTGGCGCAGAACTGGGTCTCTACCTTCAGTGGCGCCGGCGCCATCGCCATCGCCCAGGCCTTCCCGCCCGCCGACCCACCGACCTCTCCGCCGAACCTAGCCGACGTGGCTTTCGACCACTTCATCCAGGCCAGCGGCAGCAACGACCGGATTGCGCTGGAGGCGGGCAATAGCTGGATCGAGGCCGGCGCAGGCTTCGACGTGGTGTCGGTGGCGGGTGGCTTCCGGGGCACCGAGACGAGTCTGATCGACGATGGCAGCCTAAGGCTGGACCTGCGTAGCCAGACGGCCCTGCTCCGCAATGTCGAAGAGGTGGACTTCGTCGATGGCAGGCTCCATTTGTCGGTGGACAGTGCTGCGGCGCAGGTAAGCCGACTATACGATGCAGCGTTGGGGCGCGAGCCGGAACAGGCTGGCCTCAACTTCTGGATCGATCGACTGGAAGCCGGGCAACCTCTTCTGACACTCGCCAACGGCTTCCTGGACAGTGCCGAGTTCGGGTACCGCTACGGCCATCCGAGCAACCAGGACTATGTGGCGCTGCTCTATCAGAACGTGCTGGGCCGTGCCCCTGATCCGGGTGGCGAAGCGACATGGACAGCGGCCCTCGCCGCCGGCACAAGCCGTGCCTCCGTGCTGATCGGGTTCAGCGAAAGCCCGGAGAACAAGCGCGCTCATGCGGCTGAGGATGCCGTGGGCATATGGGATGTGGACGAGAACGCTGCCTTCGTCGCCCTGCTCTACGATGCCGCCTTGAATCGGCTCCCTGATGTGAGTGGCTTGGCGAGCTGGCGCGCCGCGCTCGATGCCGGACAGTTCACCAAGGCCACCATGACCGCTGCCTTTACCGAATCCAGCGAATACCGTGCGCTCTATGGTGGCCTCGGCAACCAGCAGTTCGTGCAGGCTCTCTACATCAATGCGTTGAACCGTCCTGCAGATCCGGGCGGACTTGCCACGTGGACCGGGCTCCTGGACAAGGGCGTCTCGCGTGCGGAGGTCATCCAGGCGATCTCCGAGAGTGCGGAGCATGTCGCGATTACGAAACCCTTCATCATGAGCGATGCACCGGATCACTTTGGGATCGCTTTTGCGTAAAGCGATTCAGCTTGGCTCTCGGCGCAGGTGGTATGAGCTGACCGACTGGTTGGTTGAGCGCAGCCAAGGCCATGAGAACGCGGACCTTGCTGATGCTTGATGCCGTCGCTGGTTGCGGTGCCACGTGGAAGCCGGCGCCGCAGCCAGTCCTCCAGCGGGCTCAGCTCGTCGGCCTGTCACTGGACATGGCCATCGCAACAGGAAGGCAGTTTGTCGACCTATTCCACATGTGAACCGCGGCGAGCCGCTCGGAATAAGAAAGTCAGTGCCGCTTCCACCTGAGATAGACTCTACGGGCATGAGCACGCACCTCCACCAGGACATGGCCCTGGTCGAGGAAGCGCTGCTGACGGTGGCAGCATCCAGGAAGAGACCGCACCAGGGAAGAAGCTGGAGCAGGGCCGTCGTCTTACAGGATCTGCTCTGGGCCTTCACGGGCCGATCGTCGTGCTCCGGATCGCCTCGTCTACGAGGCCTATGCGTCGGAGTGCCTGGACCATCCCTGGTTCATGTCGTGGAGGCGACGGCCGGGTCCGGTCGACTTTGTGCGTCTCTCGCTGGAGAGCCGCTACTTCATGATTGCCACGGCAACGATACTCACAGGTGCGCCGATTCTGCGCCAGGCGTTTCGCTACCTCCCCGGATCCTGGCGGGACGATCTTGCAACCATCCATCACCACCTGACCAATGCCGATCGGGACGAATGGCAGCAACGGCAATGCCGTTGGCCTGGATTCTTATCGCGGTGGGTGGGCACATGACCCGGATTATCCTGATTTGGGAACCAAAACGCACATTCGATCCATTATCTTCGTTAAGGAACCATGACACCGGCGGAGGGGTTCCAGGGGAGGCGTCACCTCCGCTGGGGGCCATCGGCAACAAAGGGCCGGAACAAGAACTCGTCGGTATCACTCGATCGGACGGGACAGCGCGGAGTCATCTCGAGATAGCGCCTTCCTAAGTTGGTCGGTGGCTTCGATCACCAGCCGTGTCGACGTGTCGACGTCCAGACCCTCCAGCGCGACGATCCCGAGGCTTGCCTCGACGCCCGGCACCCCACGCAGGGGGCTGGCAACGCCGACCGCCCCCCGCTGCAATTCGCTTCGCGTGATGCTCACGCCGCTCCGGCGCGCCTCCCGGACCGCCGGCGGATCGTCGGACCGTTCATTCCGCCCGGATAGGATCGCGATCCCCGCCGCGCCCTTCGACAGGGGATGCCGGCTGCCGACCCGGTACGCTACTCGGAGCAGCCCCACCTCCGGCTCCGCGACGGCGATGGCAATGCAATCCGTCCCCCGTGCCACGGATACGAAGGCGGCCGCCCCGGTGGCGCGGGCCAGTTCCTGTAGGAGCGGCAAGGCCAACGTGCGCAACTGTGGCTCGAAGCGTGAGGTGAGGACGAGGAGCCCGGCTCCGAGGTGCAGGAGACCGCTCGAATCCCGTGCGATGAGGGCATGGCTCTCCAGCGTCGTCGCCAGTCGGTAGGCGATGGCGCGGTGCACCTCCAGCTGCACGGCCAGGGCTGCGACGGACAAGCCCTCGGGCTGGCGCGAGATCAGGTCCAGCGCCTGCAGCCCGCGGTCAAGCGTCTGGAGCGTGTTACCGGACGCCGTCCCGGCCGCTTCCTTGCGCGCGGCGCCTGATACGGTGGCTCCCTTACTGGGCAATGTTGACGCTCCCCTGCTCGGTTCATTGCGGCACGATAAATGATAATTGTTGTGCGTTATCAGTAAATATAGTTCCATAGGCGCGGGTGGTGCGCCGACGAGCTCGACGGCAGCACGGGCTTGCCCCGTCCCTGTCCTTCGTAGCGTGCACTGGTCCGGAGGCCCGACCGGCCTCGCGTGGTGGCCGCTTCGACCAGCTTGCAGAGGATGTGAATGTGAAGGGCAAGCAGGTCTCCCATCCCGGCCGACACGACGCCCTGCGCCCTGGATGAACCGCCGCGGTGGGCCTCGTGGTGCCTGACGGGGCGGCTCTGGCTCCAGGCTCGCAGCCCGCCGCCTCCCCGGCCGGGGCGCCTCCCTCCGAGGATCGGGCTCTGGCCGAACTAGATGCCGGACCGTCTCCGCCGAGCGCTATGCCACGACGCTGCTGCGCCGGATCGCCGGGCGCGGGGACGGGGTGGTGGTTCCCGCCGTGCCGCGCGGCCGCCTTGTTGCGGACAGGCATTCGAGACGGCCGCGCATCGCATCGTTGACGCGCGGACCTCGCGCATTCTAATGTCCTATTAACGAAGCATACTGTGCGATATTAGTAAATAGGGGGAAGCGATGGACGGGATGGACGATCTAGCGCCGGCTGCCTCCGGATGCCCTTTCCACAAGGCCGCTCCCGTGGCCCCGAACGGCTGCCCCGTCTCGGCGAATGCCGCCGCCTTCGACGCCTTCGACGGCCCCTACCAACTCGATCCCGCGGAGGCGCTGCGCTGGTCCCGGGCGAAGGAGCCGGTCTTCTTCAGCCCGCGCCTCGGCTACTGGGTCGTCACCCGCTACGAGGACGTGAAGGCCATCTTCCGCAACGGCGAGGCCTTCTCCCCCTCCATCGCGCTGGAGAAGGTGACGCCGACGTCGGAGGAGGCGAACGCCGTCCTCCGCCGCTATGATTACGGGATGAACCGCACCCTCGTGAACGAGGACGAGCCGGCGCACCTGGAGCGCCGCCGCGCGCTGCTGCACTCCTTCCTGCCGGAGGAGCTGGTGCATCACGAGCCCATGGTGCGCCGCCTGACCCGGGAATACGTGGACCGTTTCGTGGAGCGCGGCGAGGTGGACCTCGTCGACGAGATGCTCTGGGAGATCCCGCTGACCGTCGCGCTCCACTTCCTCGGCGTGCCCGAGGAGGACATGGACACGCTGCGGGAGTACTCGATCGCCCACACCGTCAACACCTGGGGCCGCCCGAGCCCCGAGGAGCAGGTCGCGGTCGCCGAGGCCGTGGGCAAGTTCTGGCAGTATGCCGGGCGGGTGCTGGAGAAGATGCGGGCGGACCCTTCCGGCCACGGCTGGATGGAGTACGCCATCCGCCGGCAGAAGGAGATGCCGGAGGTCATCACGGACTCCTACCTCCACTCCATGATGATGGCCGGCATCGTCGCCGCGCACGAGACCACGGCGAACGCGACGGCGAACGCGCTGCTGCTGCTGCTGCGGAACCGCGAGGCCTGGGACGCGATCTGCGCCGATCCTACCCTCATTCCCAACGCGGCCGAGGAATGCCTGCGACTCTCCGGCTCCATCGTCGCCTGGCGGCGCCTCGCGCTGGAGGAGGTACGGGTCGGCGGCGTCACCATCCCCGCGGGCGGCAAGGTGATGATCGTCATGGCCTCCGCCAACCACGACGGCCGGCACTTCGAGAACCCGGACGAGCTCGACATCTACCGCGACAACACGACGGAGCACCTCAGCTTCGGCTACGGCAGCCACCAGTGCATGGGCAAGAACCTCGCCCGCATGGAGATGCGGATCTTCCTGGAGGAGCTGACGCGCCGCCTGCCGCACATGGAGCTGGTGCCGGAGCAGGAGCTGGCCTACCTGCCCAACACGTCCTTCCGCGGGCCGCACCACCTGCGGGTCCGCTGGAACCCCGCCCTCAACCCCGAGCGCCGCGATCCCGCGACGCTGGACCGCCGGGCGAGCTTCGCCATCGGCGCCCCGGCCCGGCAGGCCGTCGCGCGGCAGTTGCGGGTGGCCGCGCTGCGGCCGGAGGCGGAGGGCGTGCTCGGCCTCGTGCTGGAGGACCCGCACGGGCGCGACCTGCCGCGCTGGACGCCGGGCGCGCATGTCGACCTCGTCGTCGGGGAGTACGAGCGCAAGTACTCGCTCTGCGGCGACCCACAGGATCGGCGCCGCCTGCAGGTCGCCGTGCGCCTCGAGGCGCTGAGCCGGGGCGGCTCGGCGCATATCCACAACGCCGTGCGGGCGGGCGACATCCTCCGCGTCCGCGGCCCGAAGAACCACTTCCGGCTCGACGAGGGCGCGGAGCGCTACGTGCTGATCGCGGGCGGCATCGGGATCACGCCGATCATCGCCATGGCGGACCGGCTGAAGCGGCTCGGCAAGGGCTACGCCATCCATTACGCCGGCCGCGACCGCGCCACGATGGCCTTCCTCGACAGGCTGGAGCGCGACCACGGCGCGCGGCTGTGCCTCTATCCCGGCTCCGAGGGCCGGCGCTTCGATCTCCGCGCGGTGACCGCCTCGGCGCCGGGCGACGCGCAGGTCTATGCCTGCGGCCCCGACCGGCTGCTCGCAGCGCTGGAGGCTGCCATGGCGGGTGACCCCGCCCGGCTGCATGTGGAGCATTTCGCGGCGACCGGCACGCATCTCGATCCCACGGTCGAATCGGCCTTCGAGGTGGATCTGCGGGATTCCGGCCTCTCGCTGCGGGTGCCGGCCGACCGGACGCTCCTTCAGACCCTGCAGGCCGCGGGCATCGACCTGCCCAGCGATTGCGGCGAGGGCCTCTGCGGCTCCTGCGAGGTGCAGGTGCTGGCGGGCGAGGTGGACCATCGCGACAAGGTCCTCAGCGCCGCCGAGCGCGCGGGCGGGAGCCGCATGATGGCCTGCTGCTCCCGCGCCTGCGGGTGCAAGCTCACCCTAGCGCTCTGAGGGCGGCGCTTATGCGGCCCGGATCGCCGGGGCAAGATCACCGAACCAGAACGGCCCGCGTGGCCTGACCAAGAGGAACACGTTCATGATCGCAAGACGCACCGCTCTCGGCGCGGGGCTGGCGGCTGCCGCCTTCCCGCTGCGCGAGGCTCTGGCCGCCTATCCCGAGCGGCCCATTCGCTGGATCGTCGGCTACGCGGCCGGTGGCGGCACGGACATCCTCGCGCGTCTGATCGCGGCCAACATGTCCGCGCGGCTGGGCCAGCCGATCGTCATCGAGAACCGCCCCGGCGCCGCGACGGCCGTGGGGGCGGAGGCCGTGGCCAGGGCGGCGCCGGACGGCTACACGCTGTTCACGGCCGGGAACGAGACGCTGATCTTCAACCCGAACCTTTACCGCCGCCTGGCCTACGACCCCGCGAAGGACTTCGCGCCGATCGGCCTCATGGCACGCTTCCACCTCGTGCTGACGGTGCGCAAGGATTCGGAGGCTCGCGACGCAAGCGACCTGCTGGAGCGGGCCAGGACCCGGCCCGGCACCATCGCCTACGGCTCTCCCGGCGTCGGCTCGCCGCACCACCTGGCGATGGAGCGGGTGGCGCGCGAGACGGGCGTGACCATGAACCACGTGCCCTATCGCGGCATGGCGCCGGTGCTGAACGACCTGATGGCCAGCACGCTGGAAGCCGCCGTGGTGGACGCCGCCGCAGGCGGCGAGACGCTCCGCTCCGGCCGGGTGCGTCCCCTGGCCGTCTGCGCGCCCCAGCGCCTCGCCAGCCTACCCGACGTGCCGACGGTGACGGAGGCGCTCGGCCTGCCTCGCTTCGAGGCCTATGCTTGGCAGGGCGTCGTCGCGCCGGCCCGCACGTCGGATGCCATGGTCAGCAGGCTCTCCCAGAAGGTGGCGACCGCTCTGCAGGATCCCGCCGTGCGCAACCGCATGCTGGAGATCGGGCTGGAGCCGCTGACGGGCGGCCCGGCGGAGTACGCGCGCCTCATCGCCGACGAGCGCGCGGTGTGGGACCCCGTGGTCAAAAGCCTGAACTTGAACCTGGACTGAAGCCGACCACTCTGCTCGCGCCTGGATAATTCTTGTCACTCATACCGGCACGTCTTTGTATTGATCCTTCGCTGTTCGCGGCATCGGGGTCCGCCTCGTTGTCGCCGCGGCCGGCTTGGTGGTGGTGCCGCGCCCTGCCAGCGATCCCGGAACCGAGCCCCCTACGACATCGAGCACGGCCATGCTGGAGAGCGGAACGACGCCAGCCGCGCCGCCTGCTCCGGCCGGCCCCGGCTCGTCCCTTTGGCTGCGGCGTTCGCCACAGGTGGAGCGCGTGGTGGCCGCGATCGAGGTACTGGCCGGCAATAGCCCGGAGGGGGCGCAGGCCGTGGCCACCTCGGTCGGGGCATAACCCTCGCGCAAGCGAGGCTCGTCACCCTGCCGGAGCCGCCCGCCATGCGGCCGGAGGAACTGGCCGAGCGGGTACGCGACCTGACCACGCGGCTGGCATCGTGATGGCCGGTCAGAAGCCAGCCGCCGGCCTGGCGGCACGGCTGTGGGCTGCGCTGATGCGGACCGCCAGCGTGAGCGGGCGGGTCGCGGATGTCTGGGTCGAAGGCAGCCGGCATAGCCGGACCTTCGACACGCCCCTGATCCCCCGACCCAGATTCGACCGGATCAAGGCCGAAGGTCATTGCTCGTCACCGTCGCGGCCGACTGCACCGACCATCTCGCCAGCCGTCGGCAGCAACTGGAATCCCAGCCCTCTACGGAAGTAGGAAGAAGGCGCCTGAGCTTCCGACCCGAACAAGCCTCTCACGTCATCCCCGATAGCGAAGCGCTTCGACGAGAATGGCGAAGGCAGGCGTGGGTTGCCGGCGGCTCGGATAGTAGAGGTGGTAGCCCGTGAAGGGCGGACACCAATCCTCCAGCACGCGGACGAGCCGGCCCTCGGCAAGCTGCCGGACCACGCGATCCTCCATCACGAACGCAAGTCCGAACCCGGCCTCGGCCGCCCGCACCACCATCGTCGTGTTGTTGAACGCCAGTTGACCGTCGACCCGGACCCGGATCTCGTGGCCGTTCTTCTCCAGCTCCCAGGCGTAGAAGCCGCCGGCCGTGGGCAGGCGTAGGTTGATGCAGCGGTGCCTGGCGAGATCCTGCGGGGTGGCCGGAGCGGGATGGCTGGCGAAATAGGCGGGGGAGCCGACCACCGCCATGCGCAGATCGGGTCCGATCCGGGTCGCGACCATGTCCTTCGCGACCGCTTCCCCGAGCCTCACCCCGGCGTCGAAGCGGCCGGACACGATATCCACCAGGCTGGAGTCGATGCTCAGCTCGACGTTGATGTCCGGGTAGGTGGGCAGGAGCCGGTGGAGCACCGGCCAGAGCACGGTGGTCACGGCATGTTCGGACGCGGTGATGCGGACCGAGCCGGCCGGCCGCTCGCGCATCGCGCCCAGCGTGGCGAGTTGCCCCTGAATGCTGTCGAACGCCGGCACCAGCGTGCCGAGAAGCGCTTCGCCTGCCTCCGTGGGGACCACGCTGCGCGTGGTACGCGTGAGCAGGCGCACTCCGAGCCGGGCTTCCAGCCGCCGGATCGTGTGGCTGAGCGCCGACTGCGACGTGCCGAGCCCGGCCGCAGCCCGGGTGAAGCTCCGGGCCTCGGCCACGGCCAGGAACGCCCCCAGGTCGGACAGGTCTTCGCGTCGCATTCATGAACCGTTGATATAGGTTCGTGCGGATTACAACAGCTAATCGCATTCCAGCACCGGGCCTATGTGAGCGGCGAGGATAGAGGACCGCTCATGGAGATCACACGCGCCGGATCGCAACCCTCGGCCCGGGGGCCTGCCAAGTATTTCACGGGGGCGGTTCGGATCGGACACCCCTTTCGCTGACAGCGGCGGGCTCTCGGGCGCACTCGTCACCTTCAGCCAAACGCGCGGACGGCGTGGCACACCCACCCGCTCGGGCAGACGATCCTGATCGTGTCCGGGCTCGGTTGGGTCCAGCGCGAGGCGTTCCGGCCTCTCGAAGCGGGATCGCAGCCTCTTCACGGTGGCGGCGCTGGTCGCCGGCTACCGCCAGAACGAATTGCCAGGCCATGTCCGCCGCGCCCTCGCCAACGGGGTAACGCAGGACGAACTGGCCGAACTCGTCACCCATCTTGCCTTCTACGGCGGTGCCCGTGCTGCGGGCTGCTTTCGCCGAAATCGACAGACCATCGGAGTAGGAATCATGCAGATACGCACACTCGGGGCCAGCGGCCTCCAGGTTTCCGCCCTCGGCCTCGGCTGCATGGGCCTGAGCTACGGCTACGGCCCGGCGACCGAGAGGGAAGCGGCCATCCGTCTCATCCGCGCCGCCTTCGAGCACGGGGTCACGTTCTTCGACACGGCCGAGGCCTACGCCCAGGGCGCCAACGAGGAACTGCTCGGCGAGGCGCTGACACCGGTCCGCGACCAGGTGGTGATCGCCACCAAGTTCGGCTTCCGGGACGGTGACGCCGGCAAGGGCCAGGACAGCCGGCCGGAGCGCATCCGCGCGGTGGCGGAGGCCGCGTTGAAGCGGCTGCGGACCGACCGCATCGACCTGTTCTACCAGCACCGCGTCGATGCCGACGTGCCGATGGAGGACGTCGCCGGCACGGTCAGGGAGCTGATCCAGCAGGGCAAGGTGAAACACTTCGGCCTGTCCGAAGCCGGGGCGGAATCGATCCGCCGTGCCCACGCCGTGCAGCCGGTGGCGGCGCTGCAGAGCGAGTACTCACTGTGGTGGCGCGAGCCCGAGAGAGAGATCCTGCCGCTGCTGGAGGAGCTTGGCATCGGTTTCGTGCCGTTCAGCCCGCTCGGCAAGGGGTTCCTCACCGGCGCGATCGACTCTGACACCCGCTTCGACCAGTCGGACTTCCGCAATCTCGTGCCGCGCTTCTCGGCGGCGAACCGGCAGGCCAATCAGGGATTGGTGGACACGTTAGGGCGGATCGCCGCCGCGCGGCAGGCGACGCCGGCGCAGATCGCGCTGGCCTGGCTGCTCGCGCAGAAGCCCTGGATCGTGCCCATTCCGGGCACCGCCAAACTGCACCGCCTGGAGGAGAACCTGGGCGCCGCCAACATCACGCTGACGGCCGACGACCTCCGGACGATCGAGGCGGCCCTGTCGGGTATCACCGTCCAGGGTGACCGCTACCCGGCGCACCTGCAGGCCCGGGTCGGCCGCTGAACGAGGGGAGACAGGATCATGACACAGGGTATCGAGGGCAAGGTCGTCGTCATCACCGGCGCGTCCAGCGGACTTGGCGAAGCGACTGCCCGCCACTTGGCGGTGCAGGGCGCCAAGCTGGTGCTGGGTGCCCGCCGGGACGACCGGCTCCAGGCGCTCGCGGCCGAACTCGGCCTCGGCGCCGGGGCGGCGGTGGCGACGGACGTGACCGACGCCGGGCAGGTGAAGGCGCTGGTCGATGTCGCAGTCACGACGCACGGCCGGATTGACGTGATGCTGAACAATGCCGGCCTGATGCCGCACTCACCGCTTGAGCGACGCAAGGTCGATGACTGGGACCGGACGATCGACGTCAACCTGAAAGGGGTACTCTACGGCATCGCGGCGGCGCTGCCGCACATGATACGGCAGAAAAGCGGGCACATCATCAATGTGTCATCCGTCGCCGCCTACAAGGTCCGGCCGGGCAGCGCCGTGTACGCAGCCACCAAGGCCGCGGTGCGGATGCTTTCCGAGGGGCTGCGCCAGGAGGTCAAGCCCTACAACATCCGCACAACGATCATCTCCCCTGGCGCCATACAGTCGGAGCTGCCGCAGAGCGTCAACGAGCCGGACGTGGCCCGCGGCATCGCCGACTTCTACGATCAGGTCGCCATTCCGGCCGACAGCTTCGCCCGCGTGGTCGCCTTCGCCATCGGCCAGCCGGACGAGGTGGACATCAACGAGATCCTGTTCCGCCCCACGGCACAGGATCTCTGATGACCGTGGCGCCCGTAGTGGGAACCCCGGCTGGAGAGGCAGCGTGAAGAACGTTATCGTCCTGATCGGCACCGGCTCCATCGGCCAGGCCATCGTGCGTCGTGTAGGTTCCGGCAAGCACCTCCTGCTAGCCGACCTGCGGGCGGAGAGCGCCAAGGCAGCTGCCCGGATCCTGTCCGACGCCGGGTTCGAGGTGTCCACGACGAAGGTGGACGTATCGTCGCGTGCCTCGGTTGGCACCCTGGTCGGGACAGCGACAGCCCTGGGCCAGGTGGTAAACCTCATCCACGCGGCTGGTGTGTCTCCCTCGCAGGCACCACCGGACGCCATCCTCAAGGTCGACCTCTACGGAACGGCACTCGTGCTCGAGCTGTTCGGTGACGTCATCGCCTGCGGCGGCGCGGGCGTGGTCATCGCATCGCAGTCAGGCCACCGCTTGCCGCCGCTCTCCGCCGAGCAGAGCGCCTTGCTGGCCACCACGCCCACGGAGAAGCTGCTGACCCTGCCTATGCTGCAGCCTGGCGAGGTCAGGGACTCGCTGCACGCCTACCAGCTTTCCAAGCGCGGCAACTCACTGCGTGTCATGGCCGAGGCGGTGCGCTGGGGAAAGCGTGGTGCCCGGGTCAACACGATCAGCCCCGGCATCATCATGACCCAACTGGCGAACGACGAGCTGAGGGGGCCGCGCGGGCTGGGCTACCGTCGGGTGATGGAGCTGTCCGCCGCGGGACGGGCCGGTACCCCGGACGAGGTGGGCGCCGTCGGCGCACTCCTCCTGGGCCCCGATGGAGCCTTCATCACGGGAAGCGGTTTCCTCATGGATGGTGGGGTCACTGCGGCGTACTGGTTCGGCGACTTCAAGCCCCGGTAGGGAGTTTCGGGCCTGCCTTGATCGTCGCCTGGGAATGACCGCCCTCCACCTTCAGCCGAGGACAGGGCGTTGCGGCACGACGCCGTCATTGTTAATGTAGTTATATTCACTACCTGAGAACAGCCATGGACCAGATGATCTCCGCCGCCGAGGCGAACCGCAGCTTCTCCCAGCTGCTCCGGGAGGTTCGCTCAGGTCAGTCGTTCGTCGTAACGAACCATGGCAGGCCCGTGGCGCGGATTGTGCCCTTCGACGCGGCTGACGCCTCCCGAGAGCAGACCCGCTCGGCTCTGCTGGAGCGGCTGGCCGCGCAGTCCGTGACCGATGTCGGCCCCTGGCACCGGGACGACCTCTACGAGCGCTGAGGGTGCGGGTCGCCCTCGACACCAACGTTCTGGCCTACGCGGAGGGCGTCAACGGCCCGGAGCGCAGGCAGGCCGCCCTGCAGGTGGTGCGGGAACTGGTCGGCGACGAGGTGATCCTGCCGATCCAGGTGGTTGCGGAGCTGTTCACGGTGCTGACCCGCAAGGCACGCTGGCCGGCGGCTCAGGCCAGGGCTGCCGCACGGCAATGGATCGACTCCTATACGGTCTTCGACACGACCGCCGCCGTGCTGGCCGACGCGATGGAGCTGGCGGTGGCGCACCACCTTGCCAGCTGGGATGCCGTGATCCTCGCCGCCGCGGCACAGGCTGAATGCCGCCTGCTGCTGTCGGAGGATATGCAGGACGGCTTCGTCTGGCGCGGCGTGACGGTGAGGAACCCGTTCCCGAAGAAGTCCGGCTGAGGTTAGGGTCTGTTAGCGCCTGAACGCTATGCGAGGGATGGGCGTTCTCCTGACTTTAGGGAGGGCGGGATGGGGCTGACGGATGGGCAGTGGGCGGTTCTGGAACCGCTGATCGAGGCGTGGCGCCCGGCCGCCAAGGTGCCGCCACAGCACCTGCGACGGACGGTCAGCGCGATCATCTGGCGGCACGACAACGGAGCGAAGTTGCGGGCGCTGCCGGAGGAGCCGGGGCCATGGTGGATGACTGCCCAGACCTTCATTCGCTGGAGCCGCCTGAGCGTGTGGAAGCGGCTGCTGGGCCACCGGGCGCAACGAGGCCCCTGTCGCCTGCCGGGACTGGATCTACAACAATCGCAACCTCGTCGAGCGTCTCTGGGCCAGGATCAAGGAGTGGCGTGCCGTGGCTACCCGATACGAGAAGACCGCCTCCTCCTTCCTCGCTGTCCTTCAACTCGCCGCCGCACTCGACTGGCTCAGACGCTAACAGACCCTAATTACGCTGCTGATGTTGCTTTCATCTCCATGCCACCTTTATCTGTTTGAACGCCATCGAGTGCCTCGCTGCGCCGGCGCCTTGCCCCAGCGATGTGACGGCGCATCAGGATCTCGGCCAGTTCCGCGTCCTTCTCCTCAATCGCTGCCAGGATCCGGCGGTGTTCGACAAGCGCTCTCGTCCGAAGCGCCAGGCTATCCCTGCGGCTGCGGTAGAGCCGCAAGAGCGGGTAGAACTGCTCGCACAGCATCTCGATCAACAGTGGATTGCCGCTGGCCCGTGCGATGATGAAGTGGAAGTCGTGGTCGGCGCTGCCCAGCGCCGTATGCTCGGGCGGCAGCTTCCCGGCCAGCTGAGCTTCATGGCGCGACACGGTTTCCCGCAACATGCCGAACTCCCGTTCGCTCATGCGTGTGGCAGCCTCCCGCGCGGCAAGGCCCTCCAGCACTTCGCGGACGGCAAAGATGCTGTCCAGCATCGCGGGCGTCGCTTCCACCACCCGCGCGCCCTGGTTCGCTGAGCGCGTGATCAGCCGCCTCTCCTGCAAGCGGTGCAACGCCTCACGCAACGGGCCGCGGCTGACACCATAGCGTTGTGCCAGCAAAGGCTCGCTGATCTTGGAGCCCGGCGGCAAATCGCCGCGCAGGATCGCCTCGGTCAGCCGGCGAAACAATTGTTCCGCCAGCGTGCCCTGCGCGTCGGCGTCATCCTCACTGGGCAAAGGGACGGCAGGATCGGACAAGGCAGGCTCCTGGACGGCTCTCGAACGCACCGATCCGACATAGCAATGCACTGGGCTCGCCGGAAGGCCGTTGCGCGTCATGGGGCCGAGACCCGGCGCAGCTGTGGCGCCGCCAACCCGTATGGGAGCGGGCTGCTCCGCAAGCACGAGGAAGCCACGGCGCCTGTGCTCATCAAACGGCCATGCCCAGCTCGCTCAGGATCTCACGTGCCTGCCGTGCCTCCTCCTTGATGAAGGCCTGATACTCAGCCTCGGGCATATAGAGGTCCAGCCAGCCGCGGTCCTTCATGATCTGCTGCCATCGTGGTGATTGCACCAGCTTGGCAAAGAATTCGGACAGGCCCTTCGCCTGCTCCTCGGTGAGGGAGGGATGGACGGATACCCCGCGCCAGTTCGCGAAGATGATGTCGTAGCCCATCTCGCGCAGCGTTGGTGCCTCCAGCCCCGGCAGCCGCTCCGGGGCCGCCACGGCCAGCAACCGCATCTTGCCGGCCTCTACCTGGGTGATGAAGTCCTGCATGCCGCCACCAACCAGGCTGACCTGACCACTGAGGGCGGAGATCACGACCTCTCCGGTATTGGGGTGTGGAATGAAGTTCAGGCGCTTCAGGTCCACTCCGGCGATCTTGGCGATGCGCGCGAAGAAGATGTTCTCCGTCGAGCCTGGGGAACCGCCGCCCCATGCGATGGAACCGGGATCGGACTTGAAGCGCTGGATCAGATCCTGGAACGAGCGGATCGGCGAGTCCGCCCGCACCACGATCACCTCGTATTCACCAGCCAACCGCGCCAAAGGCCGGACATCCGCCAGCGATACCGGTGTCTTGTTGGTCAGGGGGAAGAACACGGTGCCCGCTCCCTGCACAACCACAGCTTGTGCATTGCCGCGCTTGCTGGTTACGAATTGTGAGATGGCAACCATGCCACCTCCGCCAGGGACGTTGTTGACGCGCACGGCCGGTGCCAGATGGTCGTGTCGTACCGCATCCTCGATGGCACGGGCCACCTGGTCCAACCCACTGCCAGGGCCACCTGGCACCGTGACGTCGAGGACGCGTATCGCCTGCGCCAGCGCCTCCCGCACCAGAATCGAGCCGAACGTGGCACCGAGGGTTGCGCCTAGCATGGTGCGACGGGTCATGGTCATTTTCTGTATCCTCCCTGCTTGTTCGTGGTGTCAGGCGATGGCGTGCGGCCGCAGCAAACGCGACGCTTCCGCCTGAAAGCGCTCCTCCGCCGCCTGCACGTCATCCAGGCCCACGAGGTCATAATAGGCATCGAGCGGCATCAGCCGATCCTCGACGGCCGCCAAGGACTGGGTCGATGCCAGGTCTTCCAGCACGGTGCCGACGGCCTGTGCGGCGGCGAAGAGGCCGATCGACGGCATGCTGACGGCGGCGACGCCCAGCGCGCGCAGGTCGGCGATATCCACTCGCGCACGGCCCGCGGCCTGTGACAGCGTCGCCATGAACGGGCATGGCACTTCGGCAATGGCGCGGGCGATCTCATCCGTCCGGTCCACTGTCTGCGGCTTGGCAAGGTCTGCGCCCGCGTCCAGGAAGAGGCGGCAGCGCATCAGGGCCTCCTCCAGCCCCAGCACGCTCCGGGCGTCGGTACGGGCGATGATCACCATGTCCGGATCACGGCGGGCTGCCACGGCGGCACGGATCTTGGCCAGCATCTCGTCTATGGGCACCACGGACTTGCCGGGCAGGTAGCCGCAGCGGTTGGGGAAAGTCTGGTCGCCGATCATGATGCCGGCGGCCCCCGCGGCCTCGAAGCTGCGCACGGCCTGGGTCACGTTGTGCACGCCGCCAAAGCCGGTATCCGCGTCGACGGTTACGGGAGCATCGACCGCTGCGCAGATGCGGCCATAATGCTCCGCCATGTCACGCATGTTCGACTGGCCCATATCCGGCTGCCCCAGGGTCGATCCGATGGCGGCGTAGCCGCCAGCACCGATCACCCTGAAGCCGGCCCGGTGGGCGAGGCGGGCGGAAAGCGCATCGTAGACGCCCGGCACGATATGGGCGGCACGTTCGAGAAGCAGTTGGCGGTAAAGGCGACGTTGGGTCATGCCCGGCACTCCGTCTGGAAGATCAAGGATGGATAGCCCCCGCGGGGCGCCGGCGCAGCAGCCGCAGCACCGCCGGGGCCAGCACCAGGATCAGGGCCAGCAGAAGCAGGCTGCCGGAGAGCGGATGAGTGACGAAGACGCTCCAGTCTCCCTGGCTGACGGCCAGGGCGCGGCGCATCTGCTGCTCGATCATCGGGCCCAGGATCAGGCCGAGGATCACCGGCACCACCGGAACGTCGAGCAGGCGCAGCACCAGCCCGAGCATGCCGATGCCCCAGAGCAGCACGAGATCGAAGGGATTGCCGTTGAGGCTGTAGGTCCCGAGCGTCGCGAAGACCAGGATGCCGCCATAAAGCCAGGGCTTGGGAATGGAGAGCAGCCTCACCCACAATCCCACCATGGGCAGGTTCAGCACCAGCAACAGCACGTTGCCGACATAAAGGCTGGCGATCAGGCCCCAGACCAGCTCCCCGTTGCTCTGGAACAGCATGGGGCCTGGCCGCAGCCCGTATTGCTGGAAGGCGGCCAGCATCACGGCGGCGGTGGTGGAGGTCGGCAGGCCCAACGCCAGGAGGGGTGCCAGCGCGCCGGCCGCCGAGGCGTTGTTTGCGGCTTCCGGCCCGGCCACACCCTCGATGGCACCCTCTCCGAATTCCTGCGGGTTCCGTGAGAGGCGCTTCTCGGTGGTGTAGGACAGGATGGTCGGGATCTCGCTGCCACCCGCCGGCATGGCGCCGATGGGAAAGCCGATCAACGTGCCGCGCAGCCATGGTTTCCAGGACCGGCGCCAGTCCTCCCGGCTCATCCACATCGAACCGCGCAGGGCATGGATCTTGTCCGGCGCACCACCTTCCTTGGCCGCGACATAGAGGGTCTCGCCCACCGCGAAGAGGCCGACCGCGACCACCACGGTATCGATGCCATCCAACAATTCCACAATGCCGAAGGTGAAGCGTGCCTGTCCGGTCTGCGGATCCATCCCTACCGCGCCCAGCAGAAGGCCAATGAACAGCGCCGCCATGCCCATGAAGACGGAGCGCCCGAGCACGGCAGTGACGGTGGCCAACGACAGGATCATCAGCGCGAAGTAATCGGGAGCGGTAAGGCGCAGCGCCACTTCCACCAGCAGTGGTGCTGCGAACGTCAGGCCGGCCGTGGCGATGGTGCCGGCGATAAAGGAGCCGATGGCGGCAGTGGCCAGGGCCTGCGCACCGCGTCCCTTGCGGGCCATGGCGTTGCCGTCCAGTGCGGTCATCATGGCCCCAGCCTCGCCAGGCGTGTTGAGCAGGATGGAAGCCGTGGAGCCGCCATACTGCGCGCCGTAGTAGATGCCGGCGAACATGATGAAGGCGGACACTGGCTCCAGCCCCAGCGTCATCGGCATCAGCAAGGCCACGGTGGTCGCGGGACCGATGCCGGGGAGGACGCCGATGGCGGTGCCCAGCGTGACGCCGACGCAGGCCCAGAACAGGTTGGCCGGCAGCAGGGCTACACTGAAGCCATGCATCAGGGCGAGGAACGTTTCCATTGGTGTGCGTCCTCAGCCCTGCTGAAACAACGGGGCAAGCGCGCCCAATGGCAGGTCCAGTCCCAGGCCCGCATCGAAGGCGAACAGGATCAGCCCGCCGAAGACGAACCCGATCAGCAGGTTCAGCCACAGGCGCCGGTTGCCGAACGCCCATGCGCCAGCGGCAAACAATGTGGCGGTCAAAGGGATCCAGCCGAGCGTCTCGATTAGCGCCGCTTCCAGCAGCAGTCCCGCGGAGATCACCGCGACAGGCTTCCAGTCCACCCCCGGTCCGGACGGTTCCGTCGGTGTCGTCGCGACACGGCTGCGCCGGCCGATGGAATCCGCGATGATCCCGAGGGATGCCAGCAGCAGGCCAATCCCCATGATGCTGGGAAACAGGCGTGGCCCGACCGCGTCGTAGCTGAAGCCCGAGGGGATGGAAGCGGTGCTGGCCAGGACGGCGATGGCGAGCAGAAGCATCGCTGCGCCAAACGCGGCCTCGGCTGGATTTCTGATGGACATGGACCTCTCCCTTGCTGCCTGCCTGTACCGGGCGCCGGCTGATGCCGGTCGGCGAGCTTGGGGAGCCATCATGTGGAGTAGGCGAGATGTGTCAACATTTTTAAGGGAAGGAACGCTATTTTCTCGGGATATCCCGAAACAACCATTGATTTTGGGGGATAAATGTCAACACAATGGCCGAAGGAGCTATATGGGAGGCTTGGGCCATGCATTTGCGCGAGACCGTCGTCCAGGGGCGGATGAGCACGGAACTGCGCCGCCAGCTCCGCGAGGATCCACGTCCGCTGCCATGGATCTCCGGAGCAACGCCACATCACGCGCAACTGGCCGAAGCGGCCGGGTTCCGCCTGTTCGGCATCTCCGGGTCTCAGGCGTCAGCCCATATCCTGGGGATGCCCGACGCCGGGCTGATGACCCTGACGGAGGTGGCCGAGAACATTCGCCGCGTCTGCCAAGCGGTGACCATCCCGGTCATTGCTGATTGTGAAACGGGCTTCGGCAACGTGGTCAACACCACCCGGGCGGTGCACGAGTTCATCATCGCCGGTGCCGCCGGTTTCTTCCTGGAGGATCAGTCTTTCCCGAAGCGCTGTGGCTTCACGAAGGGTGTCGAGGTCATCCCGATCCCGGAAGCCGTGGCGAAGTACCGCGCGGCCTGCGCGGCGCGGGATAGGCTGGATCCAGATGTCGTCGTGATCGCCCGCACCGATTCCCGCGCCGCGGTTGGTGGCAGCGTGGACGAGGTCCTGCGGCGCTGCGAGGCCTATCTGCAGGCCGGGGTGGATATGTTGATGGTGATGGCGCTGCAGAGTCGCGAAGAGATGCGGCGTGTGGTGGAGGCGTTCCCGGGTACCGATATCTACATCAATGCGAGCTCCGTCCGGCCGCCCCTGACGCATACGGAGTATCGAGAGATGGGCGTTGCGACCTACAACGTCTCCATTTCCAAGGTGGCGCAGATCATGATGCAGCGATTCCTGTCCGATTATCGCGAACGGGGCGCCGATGCGTTCAATGACTTCATGGCAGATGCCAAGGCCAGGCCACAGGACACCTTCGCCTATCTGGAGCTGACTGGTTTTCCGGCGGTCCTCGAACTGGAGAAGCGATTCCTGCCCCCTGACCAGCTCAGCAAGTACGAGCTTTCCCTGGGAGAGTATGATCCCAGAACCTGAACTGCGCCCAGATCACCATAGGCCCTGAGCAACATTCTGGCGTTCCCTTTCCAAACCAGACGGAGCCACCTTATGTCGGGAATATGAAGCCGGTCCGTCGGGATATCGATTAGCGGACGGTAGCATGCCGCCCTGGGCACCGCGCCGGTCTGGCCCGCAACCGACCCCGCTGGCCGAAGCCGGGATCGTGTACGAGGTGACGGGGAGGAGGAGCTTCAGGGCTTTTGGAGCGAGTTAGAGCTTGCTCGTTTCGATTGTGCCGGTCATGCCCATGGCACTGATGCTGCCCCGCAATCGGCGCTGATCGTTTCTCACGGAAAATCCCGTTGGACTGCCTCCATGATCATCGCACGCACCCTTTGGTCTTGCTGGCCGCAAGGGATTATGGTCTTTCGCCCTGCACTTCAGCGGTAAGTAGCAGGCAACGCCCATCCACCATCCGTATTCACGCAGCATCACTGGAGTTCAGGAATCCAGGCCTCTACCAGCGTTCCGCTTGGCTTAGCTTCCTGAATGTTGAGCCAACCACGGAGCTGCCGAATCCGCTCTGACATACCATAAATTCCGATCCCAAACTCAATGACAGCACTATTACCAGAGTCATGCATCGCAACCGGGTGCGGCAGTCCTTGTCCATTGTCCTTCACGCGCAGGAGCAATCCTCCAGCCTCCGAGTTCAAGGCGATACGGACAGCTGAACAACCGGAATGCCGGATCGCGTTCGACAGAGCTTCCTGAGCTATTCGGAACAAGGCGAGCTCGATCTCCGGAGCTGGTCGTGCGGCGCTGACATTGTCATCGACGAACACATCGATGGCAATGTCAGCCTGTCGCGCTAAACGTCCCGAGTACCAGCCGAGTGCCGCACCAAGTCCCCGCTCCTCCAGGAGCGGAGGGTGCAGGACGTAGGCGATGGTACGAATTTCCTGCTGGCTACGCTCGATCAATTCCTGCGCATCCGAGATATGGACTGTCGGGGACGGGACAGCCGCTTGTGCCCTTGCCAGGTACATGCTGGCTGCGGACAAGAGTTGCGCCGTACTGTCATGCAGGTCTCGGGCGATACGTCGCCGTTCGCTATCCTGCGCCGCCAGCAGCTGGGCACCAATTCGGCGTAGGTTTGATTTGGCCTGGGCAATTTCCGTGACATCTCGGATAGAGACGAAAACCGATGCCCTCTGTGCAGAAAGGCGAATCTCGTAGTTGCGGATTTTCCCCTCCTCGCGCACTTGCCGTAGGCAGCGGCGCGTGTGTCCCGGGGGTAGCTGTTGGTCAAGGCAGCGACGCAGCAGGGTCGCACGTTCCTCATCCATTTGATCCCAATCCAGGTTCCGCCGGCGCATATGCGACACATGCATGAACTGGAGGAAGGTACGGTTCGTGGCCTCGAGGTAAATGGCTCCGCCTGATGCGATACGAAGGATGCACAGCGCGTCCGCCGACTGGTCCCAGAACCTGTTGAGTTGCTGCTCTGTCACAGCATGCCGCTCCAACGCGACACGCAGGGCCGTCGTCAGTCCTTGGACCGAGGCCAGTATCTCCCTTCTGACCACCACGAGGCCAAGGTCGGCAGCATAGGCCGCAATGAGCCCGGCTGTGGCCAAGGCTGCCAGCAACATGACAAGGCGCAACGTAGGATCGAATCGGTTCATCTGGACAAAGCTGATCCATTGGGTCGCACTCGAACGATGAAGCACAGCTTCGTGGATACGCAGTCCATGGCGGCGGATCAGCAAGCGCTGCTTGTCCTGGCGCGTGGCGGTCTCGAAGATGAGGCCCGCTACAGCCGCATCTGCGGACCGCACTTCCGGGCCACCGGAGTTCGCGATGTTCTTGCCTTGCCAATCGATGATTCCACCGGACCAGGATGCCGGAAAGCGAATATCGGGCAGAATGTTGACAAAAGCCGATTGCCGAATAGCCTCCAGCAAGCCGTAGTGGCGGTCTCCGGTGGCGGAAACAGGCGTCGTCACGTAAATGGCATAGGTTTGCGCAACAGGAGCCCACTGAAGGCTTCCAATGATTGTGTGACCGTTGCGGATGAACTTGCTGATGAATTCCTTTGCTTCCGGCCTGCTCGCAGTCACATCTGGCAGATCAGGATAGCCATAAGGACGAAGTGTGTTGATCAGGACTTTCCTAGTCTGGTCATACACGATGAACCAGCTTTCCTCCGAGTGAGGTATGTCTCGTAGCTGTGTATCGAACTCGGCAAAATGCTCCTGGCGCAGACTCTCCAGCTTTGAAAGCACTTCCACCCGCGTTCGGCTTGCCAGGATCACACGTTCAGCAGCGGCACTGACATCACGTGCGATCATGCCGGCCTGCTCATAGTACCGGCTTTCATCGGATAGGTGCCGTGCCGCAAGATGGAAACCGATAGCTGCCACAGCAATCGTGATGGCCAGTGCGACACAGACGCGGGTCCGCTTGGCACGGACACCTTGGTACAGGCGGCTCGCCGGGCGTGACAGGGCTTCCTCGCTCATGTCACTGTTTCCGTATTGTCGAAGCCGTGGTCAGATCTGGAAGGGGCGGATGCTACGCACCCAAGGCAGAAAATCACCTTTCCGTGTGTGTTCTGCTTTATCTCGAAAGTTGGCTTCTTCTGGTCTCTCCCGTCCCGGCACGGCAATTCGACCTCCGACTGATCACTCAGGTGTCTTCCCGCACCTTCTCAGGGTTTTACCGGATTTCAGACTAGGTAAAACGATTCAAAACTGCAAAGACTTCCTTGCGGCTCTTCCAGGGGGAGTTCAGGGCTCGAAAGCGTTCGGAAATGACGTCCAAAACAGGGGGGCTGCCTTCACTCCTGCCAAGATTGGAGAAACGCTGACAGGGAGAGCGCATGTGGAGAGATCAAAGCCGGTGCGTATCCTGGTGGCCGATGACCACGATGTGGTGCGGCACGGATTACGTGCATTGATCGAGGCACAACCGGGCTGGGAGGTTTGCGGCGAAGCGACGAACGGGCAGGACGCGACGGAGATGGCGAAAGATCTCACGCCTGACATCGCTATCCTTGACGTCTTCATGCCGCTGCTGAACGGACTGGAGGCAACGCGGCTGATCCGCAAGGTCTCGCCTGGCACCGAGGTTCTGATCTTCACCATGCACGAGAGCGAGCAGTTGATTCGCGAAGTTCTTGCCGCTGGTGCCAGAGGCTATTTGCTGAAATCCGACACAGGGCGCTCGCTGGTCGCTGCGGTCGAGGCCTTGGCTTCGCATCGACCCTATTTCAACTGGAAAGTCAACGAAACCATCCTGGAAGGCTTTCTCCGGGCGACGCCGACTGATGGAACAGTCGGCACACAGGAGGTGCTGACAGCCCGAGAGCGCGAGATCGTGCAGCTGCTCGCGGAGGGAATGCGGACCAGGGAGATGGCGGCACGGCTGGGGGTCAGCGTCAAGACAATCGAGACCCATCGTGCTGCGGTAATGCGCAAGCTCGGTGTCCACTCGGTGGTCGACCTGGTGCATTATGCACTGCGCAATAAGATCATCTCGATCTGATCCAGGGTAAAACCCTGATACGAGAATACGGCGATTTTTCTCGATGAATCATCGAAAAGCCTGATCGCATTCCGCCTGCGACGTCCTCTAGATCTTTCCGTGTCCGACACAGCATCCCGTCTCGCGGGATGGGGCACCAAAGGATCGTCCAGACGAAAGGATGGAGTGGTTCGCCATGCTGCTGAAAGACCGTTCCTGGCGTCCGGATCTGTGTGTCCTCACCATCGTGCTCCTCGGCTCCGCTGTTCAAGGAGGCCGTGAGGCCTATGCCACCGAGGGCGGCTTCGGTCATTATGTCATCGGCGCCTTCGGCGCGCCGGCCGCAGGCGTCGTCCCGCCGGAGCCGGGCGTCTACTGGCTCAACACCAACGTCTACTATTCCGGCTCCGCCAGCCGGTCGCTGTCGGTGCCGATCGGCCGGACCCTCTCCGCCGGGCTTAAGATCGAACTGTTCAGCACGAGCTTCGGTGCCGTCTATATCCCCAGGCTCGATCTCGGCCCGTTCACCGTTGGCTTCAGTATCAACATCCCGGTCGGCTTCGTCTGGGCCGAGGCCTTCGCGGGAGCGCGCAACCTGCGCCAGAGCGTGTCCGGCCTGGGCGATGTCGTGCTGACGCCGTTCATGCTGGGCTATCATAACGGCAGCCATTTCGCGCAGGCACGGCTCGACGTCTTCGCCCCTACGGGCGAATACGACGCGGACGACATCGCGGTGGTCGGCCTGAACTACTGGACCTTCACGCCGACGCTCGCCTACAGCTACATCCGCCCTGGCCTTGATGTTTCCGTCAACGGCGGCATCGACTTCAACACCCGCAACACCAAGACGGACTACACCAGCGGGACCGTGACACATCTCGACGCCTCCGTCACGCTGGACGTGGGGGGCGGCTTCGGCCTCGGCGTCTTCGGCGCCGCCCTGTACCAGATCAGCGACGATCGCGGCGGCCTGGCCAACCGGCTCGACGGCTTCCGCGGCCGCTCCTTCTCGGTCGGGCCGCTGGCCCGCTACGCCTTCCAGCTCGGCAATGCGCACATCAACGCGAACCTGAACTGGGCGCCGGAATTCGGCGTCCGCAACCGGCCCGAGGGTGGGGCCGTCTACTTCCGACTGTCGGGCGTGTTCTGAATGCCGCGCCGGGAAGGCGAGGCAAGGGAGGAGGCCGTGGGTGGCAACGACATCCGCATGATCCGGCCCGATGGGATCGGCCTGCATCGCCGGCGCGTCCTGGCATCCGCCGCCGGGCTCGTCATGGCGGGCGCGGGCGGCCGGTCCCTCGCCCAGCCCGTTCCGGACGGCCTGGCCCCGGAGGCGGAGGCGCTGCTCCGCCGCATGTCGGAAAGCCTGTCCCGCGCCGCCACCCTCGCCGTGGACTGTACCTCCCTGCGCGAGGTGCGGCTGGCCGACGGGCGGGTGGCGACGCTGATCTCCGACCTGACGCTCGCGCTGCACCGGCCGAACCGGCTGCGGGCCGACCTGCGCGGCGACGCGGTGCTGGCCGATGTCTACTATGACGGGCGACAGGTGGCGGTGCACGCCGTCGCCCAGGGCGCCTTCGCGCGCATGGACGCGCCGCCGACGATCGACGGGCTGACCACCTTGCTGCAGGAGCGGCTGCGGCTACCGCTCGACATCGGGCTGCTGCTCGGCACCGATCCCTATGCGAGACTGGCCGAGGGGACTTCCGGCGCGGTCGTCTCGCCCTCCGAGGTCTCCGGCCGGCCCGTCTGGCACCTGCTGCTGCGCAGCGGCGAGGTGGACTGGGAGATCTGGCTGGACCAGACGCCGGCGGCGCTGCCGCTGCTGGCCGCGGTGCGGCGCGGCGGGCTTCGTACGGTGATGCGCTTCGACGAGTGGCGCCTGGGGCCGCAGATCGCGGACAGCCTGTTCCGCTTCACCCCGCCGCCCGGCGCGCGGGAGATCCCCTTCGTGATCCAGGGAGGGCAGCCATGACCTGCCGACCCTTCGGCCTTCTCTCCCTGGCGCTCGGGATCGGCCTGGCCGCTTCCGCCCAGGCGCGGCTGGGCGGGGGCGGCTTCCATGGCGGAGGAGGCTTCCACGGCGGCTTCGCGGGCGGCGGGTTCCACCCGCCAGCCGGTGGCTTCCATCCTCCCGCGGGGGGGTTCCACCCACCGGCCGGCAACTTCCATCCCCAGGCCGGTGGCTTCCACCCTCCAGCCGGCGGCATTCATACCGGCGCACAGCACCCGCTGCCGCATGCCGGGGAACGACCGGCACGCCAGCGGCCGCAACGGGCTGGCCGGGCGCCCGATATCCAGCGCCAGCGCGTGTCGCAGCGCCAGGAAATCCGCGGCGGCAACCGGGTGACGGTGAATGCCGGCAACACCGTCGTGGCCGGGCGCGGCAACCGCCCCGGGCTGCACCCCGGCGGTGGGGCCCCGCGCCTGCCCCGCGGCGCCGGCTTCGCCCCGCATGGGCCACCCCCGCGGCCGCCTCCCGGGCCGGGCTTCCGCCCGCCGCCTCCACCGGTCGGCGGCTGGAGCTATCCCGTCTATGTCGATGGCGGCTGGGATGCCGGCAATGCCATCGTCGGCGGGCTGGTGGCCGGCGCCGCGGCCGGGCTGGTGACGGGGGCGATCGTCGACGCCACCCGGCCGGCCACGACCGCGCCGACCACCGTGGTGGTGCAGGAGCCCTCGGGCAGCAGCACGACCGCGGCGGGACGGCAGGCCGCCGACCAGGCGCAGCAGGCGGCCCGCCAGGCCCAGGGTGCCGCCAGCCAGGCCCAAGGCGCTGCCAACCAAGCCCAGGGATCGGCGCAGCGGGCGCAGGATGCCGTCGCCGACGCGGCCCAGGTCTCGGAAGGAGCCCAGCCGGCGCCCGCTGCGGCCCAGCCTCCCCTGCCACCGGGGGTGCGCTACGCCTACGGCACCCGCTTCGCGGAGCCGCTCGCCGACTGCAGCGAGACGAAGCGGGGACCGATCACCTTCGACCGCTGCGGCCAGGACTGGCTGCAGCCCGTGATGCAGGGCGGCACGGTGAGCTGGGTGGCGGTGCCGCCACCGGGTGGCTGACGCCATGCGCCCCCGGCAAGGCCCAGCGAGGAGCAATCTCATGCGCTGCCACCCCGTCCGGCGCACGGCCATCCTGCTGGCCGCCCTGTGCCCCGCCCTGCTGCCCGGCACCGCGCGGTCGCAGATGCGCCCCCCCTCGGAAACTAGCCAGAGCGCGGAGGCGCTGGCGAAGCAGGTGGCCGACCCGATCGCCAACCTCATCAGCGTGCCATTGCAGAACAACATGGATTTCGGCAACGGCCCGAAGAACGCGCTGCAGAACACGTTGAATGTGCAGCCCGTCATCCCCGTCGCGCTCGGCGGCGGCTGGAGCGTCATCACCCGCACGATCCTGCCCGTCATCTACCACGGCAGCACCGTCACAGGGGACGAGTACCGCACCGGCCTGGGCGATACGAGCTTCAGTGCCTTCTTCGTCCCGCCGACCGCGCCCGGCGCACCGAAGTTCGGCTTCGGCCCGGTCATCCACATCCCGACGGCGACGGACGACCAGCTCGGCAACCGCCGCTGGGGCGCCGGCCCCACCGGCATCTATGTCCAGGAGACGGCGCAGTGGACCTTTGGTGTGCTGGCCTCGCACCTCTGGTCCTTCGGGGCATCGCGTGAGCGGCCGGAAATGAACCTCACCGCGGTGCAACCCTTCGTGGCACGGCATTTCGAGGGCGGCTTCACCCTGACCGTGACCAGCGAGACCGCCTACGACTGGACCACGCGACAGTTCACCGTACCGCTGAACGTCACGGCCTCGCAGATCGTGAAGATCGGCCGGATGCCGGTCAGCCTCTTCTTCGGACCACGTATCTACCTCCAGCGGCCGAGCCAGGGACCCGACTGGGGCCTGCGCTTCGGCGTGCAGTTCCTCTTCCCGACCTGAACCGAAGGAGCGGCCCATGGCGGAATGCTGCGACATCCAGGCCCCGGAGACCGCGACGGCACCGGAGGGGATGCGCTGGATTCCCGGCGGGCGGTTCACCATGGGCTCCGACCACCACTATGCCGAGGAACGTCCGGCGCATCCGGTGCGGGTGGCGGGCTTCTGGATGGATGCCACCCCGGTCACCAACGCTGCCTTCGCCCGCTTCGTCACCGCGACCGGCTACGTCACCCTGGCAGAGCGACCGCTCGACCCCGCCCTCTATCCCGACGCCATCCCGGCGCTGCTGGTCCCCGGCGCGCTGGTCTTCCGCATGACGGACGGGCCGGTCGATACGCGGGACGTGCGCAACTGGTGGTCCTACACGCCCGGCGCCTGCTGGAACCGTCCGGAGGGGCCGGGCAGCTTGCTCGATGGCCGCGACGACCACCCGGTGGTGCATGTGGCGCACGAGGATGCCGCCGCCTACGCCGCCTGGGCCGGCAAGGCGCTGCCGACCGAGGCGGAGTGGGAGCGCGCCGCGCGCGGCGGGCTGGAGGGCGCGGAGTACGCCTGGGGCGAGGAGATGACCCCCGGCGGGGTCCATATGGCCAACACCTGGCAGGGGCCTTTCCCTTGGCGCAACTTCGCGGCCGACGGCTTCGCCGGCAGCTCGCCGGTCGGCAGCTTCCCGCCCAACGGCTACGGCCTGTCCGACGTCACGGGCAACGTCTGGGAATGGACGGAGGACTGGTACGCCGCCCGCCACGCGGCCGACCCGGGCAAGCTCTGCTGCGCGCCCGCGAACCCTCGCGGCGCGCCCGTTGAGGGCAGCTACGACCCTCGCCAGCCCGCCATCCGCATCCCGCGCAAGGTGGTGAAGGGCGGTTCCTTCCTCTGTGCGCCCAGCTACTGCCGCCGCTACCGGCCCGCCGCGCGGCAGCCGCAGATGGTGGACAGTGCCATGAGCCATCTCGGCTTCCGCTGCCTCCGCCGACCCACTCCCCAGGAGAGGAACCTGCCATGACCGACAGAACACCGGCCAAGAGCCAGACCAACCGGCGCGACATGCTGCTCGGCGGTGTGGCCGGGCTGGCCACGGCTGTTGCCGGCGGCGGCCCGGCGCTGGCCCAGGCGCCGCGTCCGGCGACACCAACTCCCGCTCCAGCCACTTCCACCCCGGCCGCCGGCTCCGGCCGCCCGCCGAACATCCTGGTGATCTTCGGCGACGACATCGGGTTGTGGAACATCAGCTTCAACAATGGCGGCGTCACCGGCTTCAGCACGCCCAACATCGACCGCATCCACCGGGAGGGAGCGACCTTCAGCGACTACTACGGCGAGCAGAGCTGCACGGCCGGCCGCGCCGCCTTCATCACCGGCCAGGCGCCCATCCGCACCGGGCTGACCAAGGTCGGCACGCCCGGCGCCGATATCGGGCTGGAGGCCGAGGACCCCACCATCGCCGAGATGCTCAAGCCGCTGGGCTACGCCACCGGCCAGTTCGGCAAGAACCACCTGGGCGACAAGGACCGCTTCCTGCCGACCCAGCACGGCTTCGACGAGTTCTTCGGCAACCTCTACCACCTCAACGCCGAGGAGGAGCCGGAGCGGCCGAACTATCCGCGCGACCCGGAGTTCCGCCGCCGCTGGGGCCCGCGCGGCGTCATCCGCAGCTTTGCCGACGGAAGGGTGGAGGATACCGGACCGCTGAACCGCAAGCGGATGGAGACGATCGACGAGGAGACTACCGCCGCCTGCATCAACTTCATCGAGCGGCAGCACCAGGTGAACAAGCCCTTCTTCATCTGGCACAACGCCACCCGGATGCACGTCTACACCCACGTCCCACCGAGCTACGACGGCAAGACCGGGCTGAACTTCTACGCGGACGGCATGGTGCAGCACGACGACCATGTCGGGCTGATCCTGAAGAAGCTGGACGACCTCGGCATCGCCAACGACACCATCGTCGTCTACTCCACCGACAATGGCCCGCACTTCAACGAATGGCCGGACGGCGCCATCACCCCCTTCCGCAGCGAGAAGGACACCAACTGGGAGGGCGGGTTCCGCGTGCCCTGCGCCATCCGCTGGCCCGGGAAGATCCCGGCCGGCAAGCGCGTCACCGGCATCGTCGGCGCCAACGACTGGATGCCGACCCTGCTGGCGGCCGCCGGGGTGCCGGACATCAAGGAGAAACTGCTGGCCGGGCACAGCGTGGGCGGCAAGACCTACAAGGTCCATCTCGACGGCTACAACCAGCTTCCCACCCTGACCGGCGACACGCCGAGCCCGCGCAGCGAGTTCTTCTACTTCAACGACGATGGCGAGCTGGTGGCGATCCGCAAGGACCGTTGGAAGTTCGTCTTCGCCGAGCAGCGGTCGCGCGGCTTCCGGGTCTGGATGGACCCCTTCGTCCATCTGCGCCTGCCGCTCATCATCGACCTGAAGATGGACCCGATGGAGCGGGCGCCGACCGATTCCAACAACTACTACCACTGGCTGATCACCAACGCCTTCCTGATCCTGGTTGCGCAGCAGGAGGCGCAGCGATGGCTGTCCACCTTCAAGGACTTCCCGCCCCGGCAGGCGCCGGCCTCCTTCAACGTGGATGCCTATCTGAAGATCCTGACCGAAGCGGCGCAGCGCACGGGCAAATGACGGACGGCCCCGCCCCCGGCGCCACCTCGGCCCCTTCGCCGCGCGACGCCTTCGCGACGCTGCGCGCGCGCATGGGCGCGGCCATCGTCGGCCAGGAGCGGGTGATCGAGCGCCTGCTGATCGCCCTGCTGGCCGACGGCAACGTGCTGCTGGAGGGGCTGCCGGGGGTGGCCAAGACGCGGGCGGTGAAGTCGCTGGCCGCGGCGATGGAGGCGGAGTTCCGCCGCATCCAGTTCACCCCCGACCTGCTGCCGACGGACGTGGTCGGCAGCGAGGTTTACCACCAGACGCAGGAGGGCGGGACCTTCCGCTTCGAGCCGGGCCCCGTCTTCGGCAACCTGATCCTGGTGGACGAGATCAACCGCGCCCCGGCCAAGGTGCAGTCCGCCCTGCTGGAGGCGATGGAGGAGCGGCAGGTCACGGTGGCTGGCACCACGCACCGGCTGCCGCCTCTCTTCATGGTGATGGCAACGCAGAACCCGATCGAGCAGGAGGGGACCTATCCGCTGCCGGAGGCGCAACTCGACCGCTTCCTGCTGCATGCCAGCGTGGGATACCCGTCCGATGCGGACGAGAAGTCGGTGCTTCGCCTGGTGCGCGGCGAGGAACAGGCGGCGCGATCCGGCGCCCCTGTAGCCCCGCCTGCGCCGGTTCCGCAGGAGGCGGTGCTGCGGGCGCGCGAGGAGCTTTCGCGGATGCACGTGGCGGATGCCATCGACGACTATGTCGTGGCACTGGTCTGCGCCACGCGCCGGCCGGCCGACTACGACGCGGAGCTGGCGCGCTGGATCGAGGTCGGCGCCAGCCCCCGCGCCACCATCGGCCTGGACCGCGCCGCCCGCGCCCGTGCCTGGCTGCAGGGGCGCGATCATGTGGAGCCGGACGACGTGCGCGACGTGGCGCCGGACGTGCTGCGGCACCGGCTGGTCCTCAGCTACGAAGCCAATGCCGACCGCGTCGCTGCCGATGCGGTGATCGCGAAGCTGCTCTCCCTGGTGGCGGTGGCCTGAGATGCCCCAGGTCGTCCTCCCGCCCGAGATCGCTGCCAGCCTGGACTCCCTGATCCGGCTGCAACACGAGGCGCGCGGCTTTTCCTTCCGCTCGCGCCAGCCGGTGCGTTCATTGCTGGCAGGGCGGCGAGCCTCGCGCATCCGGGGGAGGGGGCTGAGCTTCGAGGAGCTGCGCGCCTACCGCCCCGGCGACGACGTGCGGCTGATGGACTGGCGTGCCACTGCCCGCACCGGCCGCCCACAGACCCGCGTCTTCACGGAGGAGCGCGACCGCCCCACATTGTTGGTGGTGGATCTCTCCCCAGCCATGTTCTTCGGCACGGCGCGGGTGGTGAAGTCCGTCACGGCGGCGGAGGTCGCGGCGCTGGCCGCCTGGCGCTGCCTGGCCGCCGGGGACCGGGTGGGCGCGGTGCTGTCCGGTGCAGAGGGCATCGACGAGCTGCGCCCCGCCCGTAGCCGCGCGGCGGTGATGCGGCTGCTGGACGCGGTGGTACGCCGCGCCGCAGCCTTGCCCGCCGCCCCACCCGCCCCTGCCAGCCCGGATGCGCTGAACGCGGCGCTGGAGCGGGCCGAGGCGCTGGCGAAACACGATGCTCTGGTGCTGATCGTCTTCGACCTGCTCTCCGCCGATGCCCGAACGGCGGAGATTGCCGGCCGGCTCGCGCGGCATAACGATGTCGTCGCCATCTCCATCTCCGACCCGCTGGAACGGGCCCTGCCGGCGGCACCATGGCGCGGCGTGGCGACGGATGGCGGCTCGCCGGCAGTGCTGGACCCGGGCACTTCCGGGCTGGGCGAAGCGGTGTCGGCCGGTTTCGCGCGGCGGATCGCGATGCTGCGCCATACCGGGCACCGGCACGAGATTCCTGTCCTGCCACTGGGCACGGAGCTGGAAACCGCCGCACAGCTCCGTCGCCTGTTGGGACAGGCACAGACCACGCGGCAACAGGGAGAGGAACGATGATGAGGCGATTTCACGGCCCCCCGCATTCCTGGTCAGCCATGTCCGTGCTGGCCGGGGTCCTGCTTCTCGGTGCCTGTGCAACCCGACAGGGCTTCGAGCAACGGATGAATGCCTATGTCGGCAGGCCCGAGGCCGATCTTGTCGCCTCGCTCGGCGTCCCGGTCCGGACCTTCGAGGCGGGGAACCGCCGTTTCCTGCAGTACGAGCGACGTCGCGTCACCGCGGACGCCACGCCCGGCTGGGGCTGGGGCGGAGGCTGGGGTGGCGGCACCAGCGTGCAGACCTGGGATTGCAGCGTGACCTTCGAGATCGCCGCCGGTCGTGTCGAGGCTTTCACCAGCCGGGGCAATGACTGCGTGGCGGCGGCCTCTTCATAGCGCGCATGCCATGACGGTTTCGCCACTCCCATGAACCCCGACCTGCCGCCACAGCCGAGCCTGCAAGGGATGCACGACATCCTCCTGCCGCCACCGGTTCCGCTGACACCGGCAACGCCGGCCTGGGCAGTGCTGGGCGTGCTGCTGCTGGCGTTGCTGCTCTGGGGGGTCTGGCGAGGCTGGCAACGCTGGCGGCGGGAGGCCTATCGCCGCGAGGCACGACGTGCGCTGGACGCGATGGTGGCCCGGGGCGAGTTCGCGCCCCTGCCGGCCCTGGTCAAGCGCACCGCCCTGGCCGTCTTTCCGCGCGAGGCGGTGGCCGGATTGACCGGCGCCGACTGGGCCGCCTTCCTGCGGCGCACCGCCCCGCGCGCCCATCTGTCCGAGGCGCAGGCCATGGCCCTGGCGCGTCTTCCCTATCTCGGACCGACCGATGCCCAGGCTGCCGGCCCTGTTGCCATAGCCGCCGCGCGCGGCTGGATCACCCGGCATGATCGCCCCGTCCATGACCGGACTGTTTGACAGGCTGGGCCTGGATGGCGGGGCCTTTGCCCTGGACCATCCCTGGGCGCTGCTCCTGCTTCCGCTGCCTCTGCTGCTGCACTGGCTGCTGCCTCCCTGGCGCGACCAGCAGCGTGCCCTGCGCCTGCCGGCACTGCGGCGCCTGGCTGGCGAGGCAGCGCGGCCTTTGCCGCCCGCGCCACGACCGCGCGCCTGGCAGGCGGGGCTGGCACTGCTCGCCTGGGCGCTGCTGGTGCTGGCAGTGGCCGATCCGGTGCGGATCGAACCTCCCGTCACCCGGCAGACCAGCGGGCGCGACCTGATGCTCGCCCTTGATCTCTCCGGCTCGATGGAAACCGAGGATTTCGCTGCGCCGGACGGCAGCCGGATGAGTCGGGTCGCGGCGGCGCAGGACGTGCTGCGCGACTTCATCGCCCGGCGGAAGGGCGACCGCATCGGGCTCATCGTCTTCGGCAGTGCCGCCTTCGTCCTGGCCCCCTTCACCGACGATCACGACACGGTGCTGGCCCTGCTGGCCGAGACGGCCCCGCGCATGGCCGGGCCGCAGACCATGATCGGTGAGGCGATCGGCCTGGCCGCGCAGAGCTTCGAGAAGGCCAAGGCGCAGGGGCGGCTGCTGGTGCTGCTGACGGATGGCAACGACACCGGGAGCAAGGTGCCGCCGCTGCGCGCGGCGCAGATCGCCGCGGGAATGGGCGTGCGGATCTATACGGTCTCGATGGGGGACCCCCAGGCGGTGGGGGAGGTGGCGCTGGACATCCCGGCGCTGGAGGCGGTGGCCAGGGCCACCGGGGGACGGCACTTCCATGCCACCGACCGAGCCTCGCTGGAGGGCATCTACGCGGAGATCGACCGCATCGAGCCGCAGGTCTTCGACAGCATCTCCTCCCGCCCGCGCACGCCGCTCTTCCCCTGGCCGCTGGGCGGCTTCGCGCTGAGCGCGGCGCTGTTGCATCTGCTGGGCGCGTCGCGGCCGCTGCGAGGTGCCCGGCCCCGGCCCGCCGCGGCCCCGCCCGTCAGGGAGCCCGCCTGATCGTGCGCGACGCCCTGGCCAACCTGCACCTGCTGCGGCCTGGGTGGCTCCTGCTCCTGCTGCCGGCGGCGGCTGCCTGGTGGCTGGACCGCACCCGGCTACGCGAGGCGGGTGGCTGGAGCGGGGTGGTTTCACCGTCTCTTCTGCCCTGGCTGCTGGTGACGGAGGGCCGCGCGCCACGCCTGCGCCCGGGCCGTTGCGCGGCGGTGCTCCTGGCCATCGCGGCCCTGGCCCTTTCCGGCCCGAGCTGGCGGCGCGAGCCAAGCCCCTTCGTCGCGGATCAGGCCCCGATGATGGTGGCGCTGGATGTTTCCCGCGCGGGCGAGCCGCGCCTGGATGCCGCCAAGCGCAAGATCCGTGACCTGGTGGAGGCACGTGGCGGGGCGCGCACCGGCCTGCTCGCCTATGCCGGCGGTGCCTATCTGGTGCTGCCGCCGACCGGCGATCCGAAGCTGCTGGAGACCTATCTCGACGCGCTCTCCCCCAGGATCATGCCACGTGATGGGCGGGACGCCCCGGCTGCCCTGGCCGAGGCATTGCGTCAGCTCGACCGGCAGGACGGTGCCGGGACGGTGTTGCTGGTCACGGACAGCATCCCGGCCGCGCAGGGCGAGGCCTTCGACCATGCTCGTGTCGGCACCCGCCATGCGGTGGTCGTGCTGCCGCCGGGCGTGACGGCCCCGGAGGCGCTGGACGGCGCGCGCGGCGCCACGTGGATCGCGCCCACGCCGGATACGGCTGACATCCAGGCGGTGATGGGCGCAGCGCAGCGCCACTTCGCCGCGGCATCGTCCGACGATCCGACACTACGCTGGCAGGATGCCGGCTATGCCGTGTTGCTGCTGCTGGTGCCGCTGGCCCTGCTGTGGTCACGCCGGGGCTTCCTGGCCCTGCCGCTGCTCCTGGCCCTGTCAGGCCTTGCCTCGGCGCAGGAGCCGGTCAGGGCCACCGCGGCTCCGGCAACGGTGCCCGCCGCGCCGGATGGGGGCATGGCGGCGCGTCTCCGGGACCGGTTCGTCAGCCTCTGGCTGACCCCTGACCAGCGCGGCCGGCTGGCCTTCGGGCGTGGCGACTTCGCCACGGCCGCGGCACTCTTCACCGATCCTCTGTGGCGCGGCGTGGCCCTGTACCGGGCGGGCGACTTCGCCGGGGCGGTGGCCGCTCTCGCGGCGTCGGACACGGCGCTGGGCTGGTACGACCGCGGCAATGCCGAGATGCTGCAGCCTTTCGCCTGGGACAGGGCACTGGCCGCTTATGACCGGGCCCTGGCGTTACGTCCGGCTTTCCCGGAGGCGAAGGCCAACCGCGCCCTCGCCGCCGCCTTCGTAGCCTATCAGCGCGCCCTGGACGAGGAGCGGGCGCGCCAGTCCAGCGACCGGATGAACGAGAAGCCCGACGATACCATCGTGGACCCGAACGCCCCGCGCCCGCCGCCGCGCCCGCCCTCGGAGCAGCCACAGGCGGCGCAGCAGGGCCTGTCGGACGCGGAGATCACGGCGATGTGGATGCGCCGGGTCGGCGGCAGCCCGGCGGACTTCCTGCGGGCCCGCTTCGCCCGACAGGCGGAGGCGCCACCATGACGAAGCGCCGGGCTGCCCTGTTGCTCCTGGCGCCGCTCACCGCGGCCGCCCAGGAACCACCCTCGCTCGCATTGCGCCTGGAGCGGGAGGGCAGCGGCCCGGTCTGGCTTGGCCAACACGTCGGTATCACCGCCACGCTCCGCACGCCGATCCGCTTCGCCTCCTCACCGCTCTTCCCCGAACTGGCCTTCCAGGGTCGCGCCATCGCACTGCCCAACGGCACCACCACACCCGGCTCGGAACGCGTCGGCGCCGAGAACTGGGTGGTGCTGCAGCACACCTACGACGTCTTCCCGGCCGAGGCCGGCCTCCTGGCCATCGCCCCGGTCACCATGACCGTCTCGGTCGGCACGGGGGAAGGAGACGTGTCGGCGGCCCGGGCCCGCAGCGCGCCGCTGGCCCTGGAGGTGCGCCTGCCGCCCGGTACCACCGACCCGGCGCGCCTCGTCACCAGCCGCTCGCTGCACCTGACCGTGGCGCAGGAGGGCGACCCGGCGCGCGTGCCAGTGGGCGAGGCGATCACTCGGACAGTGACCCTGCTCGCTGAGGACAGCAGCGCCATGCTGCTGCCGCCCATGCCCTGGGCGGTGCCGGACGGAGTGCGGGCCTATCCCGACCCACCACGGCTAGCCGACCGCAGCGACCGCGGCGTGCTCTCCGCCACGCGGATCGACCGCGCCGCCTTCGTGCCGCAGCGGCCAGGCCGCTACGAGCTGCCCGGCGCCACCCTGCAATGGTTCGAGCCGCATAGCGGCCGGATGCAGGTGCTGGCCGTGCCGCCGCTCACCGTACAGGCCGTGGCAGCCGCCCCCGGGGAGGTAGCGGTCACGGCTCCCGGACGACGCCCCTGGCGGGTGGCGCTGGGCCTCGCCGGCGGCCTCACGCTGGCGGCGGCGCTGGGCTGGTGGCTCCGGCGGCGCCAACAGCGTCCCACCGATCCTGAAGCGGAGGCCTTCGGCGGCC
Source organism: Roseomonas gilardii (assembly GCF_001941945.1). Taxonomy (NCBI): domain Bacteria; kingdom Pseudomonadati; phylum Pseudomonadota; class Alphaproteobacteria; order Acetobacterales; family Roseomonadaceae; genus Roseomonas; species Roseomonas gilardii. The sequence goes on from NZ_CP015584.1 coordinate 479,902, forward strand.
TGCGCCGGACCTGTCGCGCCGGCGATGCCCCGGCCGCCATGGCCGCGCTGCTGCGCTGGGCCGCCCTGGCCTCGCCGCCCGGCGCCCCGCCCATCATCGCGCGACTGGCGGCGCTGGCCGGCGTGCCGGCGCTGGAGACGGAAGCGGCGGCGCTGGCTTCCCGCCGCTACGGCCCAGGGGTGCCGGCAGCGGGATGGCGGGGCGACGCCTTGCTCCGTGCCGCCCGGACGGCGCGGCATGCCTTGCGACGCCCGGCCGCGACGGGACGGCACGGCACCGGCCGCCTGCCCGCGCTCAATCCAGGCACCGAAGCTCGTCCCGCTCCGCGCGTCACCCTGCCGGGATGGGCGAGATGAACCAGGGAGGACCCACCATGAACCGTCCGCCGTCGCTGTCCCGTCGCGGGCTTGGCGCCCTTGCCCTGGGGGCGGGTCTGGCCACAACCACGGGCACCATGGCCCAGGTCGCGGACGACCCGCTACCCTCCTGGCGGGAGGGGCCTTTAAAGAAGGCGATCCTGGATTTCGTCCAGGCCGTGACCACGGAAGGCTCGCCCGACTTCGTGCCCCTGCCGGAGCGCATCGCCGTTTTCGACAATGACGGCACGTTGTGGTGCGAAATTCCGACTGTGCAGCTCGTCTTCGCGCTGGACCGGGTGAAGGCGCTGGCGCCGAAGCACCCGGACTGGAGCAAGCGCCAACCCTTCCGCGGGGCTCTCGAAGGCGACATGGCGGGCGTGATGTCGGCCGGGCAAAAAGGCCTCATCGAGCTGGTCATGGCCACCCACGCCGGGATGAGCACGCAGGACTTCGCCAGGATCGTCTCAGACTGGATCGGCACGGCCCGTCATCCGAAATTCCAGCGTCCCTTCACGCGCACGATCTACCAGCCCATGCTGGAGGTCCTGGCGCTACTGCGGAACCGGAGCTTCACGCCCTTCATCGTCTCGGGGGGCGGCGTGGAGTTCATGCGGGCCATCACGGAGAGCGTTTATGGAATCCCGCCCGAGCAGGTGATCGGCTCGACCATCCGGACCGAGTTCCGCATCGCACCGGATGGCAGACCCGAGCTGATCCGCCTGCCGGCGATGGACTTCATCGACGATGGTCCGGGCAAGCCTGTGGCCATCAACAAGTTCATCGGGCGCCGTCCGATCGCTGCCTTCGGAAATTCCGACGGCGACCTGCAGATGCTGCAATACGTCACCGCAGAGAGTGGCCGGCGTTTCGGCCTGATCGTGCATCACGACGATGCCGTGCGTGAGGTCGCCTACGACCGGAAGAGCCCTTTCGGTCGGCTCGACAAGGCGCTCGATCTCGCGCCGAAGGCAGGCTGGAGCGTCGTCTCCATGCGCGATGAGTGGAAGCGCATCTTCCCGGATGACTGATCGGCAGTCCCACCATCTTCACAGTTCCTCCAACAAGGACAGAGCAAGTGAAGCGCATGATTCCGAGTGGAGTATGCCTGCTGGCTCCTCCTCTCCTTATGGCTGCATGTGGTCAGGATGGCAGGCGCTTCGCGCTCGGAGCTGATCATGTACGTGCTGTCCGACCAGGCCGTGCAGCAGTTCCCGGATGGCTCCCGGCGGTTCAGCGGATCGGGCGGCTTCGCGCTGGCCGATTGGGGACTGGGTGGTCTGGGCGTTGGTGGCCTGTCGGGCGGTGTGCAGGCCCTGACCATCGAGACCTCCAAGGGTCTCTTCGCTGGCGGTGGCTTCGGCTCGGCACGCATCCGCCTGAACGACGCCTCGAACACCGCAGCCTATGGCCCCGGCTTCGATGCAAACCAGATGCTCGCACGAAACGGTGGTGGTTTCGCGGCAGCGAGGCCCCTGCGTGCCGAACTCTCGCAGGCCGTTCGCCAGGCGGCCAGTCGCTAACCTTCGAAGTGGGGAGCGCTGGCAGTCTCCGTATCGAACCTATGATCATCATGGACCTCGGCACATGTTGGACGCAGCGATGGATCTGGCCGCGGAGGTCGCCGTCTGGAGCCTTGCGGCATTCGCGCTCCTATTGTTCCTCGTACAGCTTGTCGTGCGAGAGTTCGGCTACTGGCTGGGACGGCGGCACCAGGCGCGAACCGAAGGGCAAGGAGAAGGCGTGGGGATCCTCGTTGGCGCGGTGCTTGGTCTGCTGGCCTTCACGCTGGCGCTGACATTGTCCTTCGCCAATACCCGCTTCGCCGAGCGGCGGGCGGGAACCCTGGCGGAAGCCAATGCCATCGGCACGGCATGGCTGAGGGCCGAAGCCATTGCCGATCCGCGATCGGCGGATGTGGCGAGACTGCTGGAGCAGTACGCGCGGGTCCGCGCCGATTTCGTTCGCGCGCCTCTGGGGGCCGAAGCAACCGCCGCCATGAACAACCGCACCTCGGAACTTCAGAACCAGATCTGGAAGCAAGTCACCGCGTTGATCACGGATCATCCCAATCCAGTGACCGTCTCCCTGATGAGCGCTGTCAACGACACCTTCGACGCCAGTACCGCCGAGCGCTTCGCGCATGCCTTCACGCTTCCGGCCCAGCTCTTCTGGCTGCTGATCGCGATGGCCTTGCTTGGCATGATGGTCCTGGGTTTCCAACTCGGATTGCGAGGCACGCCCCTGCGCCTGCTCAGCGTGATCCTGACGGTCATGTGGACCATCGTCATCGTCAGCATCTTCGACCTGGCCTCGGCGCGCGTGGGATCCATTCGCACCAGTACCATGGCCTACGAGTGGACCATCCGTGGTTTTGGAACGGGAACACAGCCATAGCGGGCGGATCGCATGAACCGGCAATTCAACCCACCTTGTCGTCTCTCACCTGAATCGGTGGCCTCCGCAGCGAGCTACCGGAGGCGCGGCCGTATGAGGCAGCACGCTCACTGGATGGCGTTCTGCCTGCTTGCCGCATGCAGCGCGCCGGATTATTCCGCCATCCGGGATTGGGGCCGGACCGCGAGCTTGGCCACCACCTATTGGCCGGCTGCGGAGCCTATCGGGACGCCGGCTGCCGAAGCAGGTGACGACACGGCTGCCGCGCTTACCGGAGCGAGCAGCATTGGCGTTCAGCCCGATCTCTCCATCAGGGAGGACATCCTCCTGATGCAGCAGGTGTTGTCGGTCTATCTGGCCGCACTGGCCACCGTGGCGTCAGACGGCGTGCTGCCCTATCGGGAAGACCCGTTTGCGCTCATCTCTACGCAGTTGGCCACCACGAACCGAACCGCCGGGCAGGCAGCCGCGGCCATTGGCGGCCTGCTGCGCAGGGCCAGCCGAACCAACATGCAGGCACCAGCGACCGGCAGCTTCATCATCGAAGCTGATCCTGCCGTGCAGTCCCTGATTGCCGAGCTGGCAACCACGGTGGCAAGCCTGTCCAAAGCCGAGGCCGGTCAACGCGATAGGATCACGGCTTCTTATGCACAACTGGAGGGAGAGGCGCCGTCTACCTTCAGACGCCAGGCCCTTCGTGACTTGGCAGCAATAAGGATACAGCACTACTCCATCAGAGCCGATGCTCGCGCCAACTACCTGGTCTTGCTGGAAAGGTTGTCAGAAGGTCACGCACTCCTGCGAATCAGGAGCTCGCATCTCTCGCAGGAGGAGGTCCGCCGGCAGGTGCGTGCCGCCGAAGACCAGCTGCGGGGTGCATTCGACCTTCTGCCACGAATCCCGATCCCCGTTTCGGACGCGGTGCAACCCGTCACGCTGGTAGATACCGCAGATCCTTCCCGGCCTCCGCCATGAGACCGACGGTCCAGATCAGTATTCGCGAGCACGCAGGTTTCCTGGCCGTGGCCAGCCTATGCATCCTGCCGCTCTCAGGTCCTCGGGCGCAGACGGATGGCGATACGATCGCCAGCCGTCTGGCGGAACTTCGCTCGGGCCTTCGTTCAAGACCCGGCGGAGTGCTGGGCCTCATGGGATACAATGCCACGCCTGATGGATCGGCGAATGCCGTGACCGTGGACCGCAGCCGTGTCACCGGTGGCATCGGGGATCGAACACTCACATTGGGACAGCTGGGCTCCGGCTTCACCGTCAGTGAGTCCTTCCCTCTCTTCCTGGAAGGCTATCTCGGTTATGCACGCTATGATCCGCGCGCCGTGTTCAGTGGCGGTGAGGAGCAGCGTCTTACGCCGTTACGGTGGAACAATGTCGTCGGCACCGTGGGTGTTGGCTATGACATCCGGCTCGGCGAGTACCTGTGGCTCCGGCCCATCCTGAATGCCTCACTCGGCTATGCCGCTTCCGATGCATCCCTCTTTGGCGACTTCGTCAAATACAAGACCGGCGTGGATATTTCGGTGTTCCGGGACATCCACATGAATGTCTGGGGCCTCGGTGGATCCATGGTGCTGGCTTACTATGACTACCGGCCAAAGCGGGACATCGATGTCGAGCTGCGCTACACGCAGATCCGGCTCGAGACCTTTGGTGATACCCTGCCGCAAGCCCGGGGGAGTTCCACTGCACAGGCCGTTGGCCTCTGGACCCGATTGCGCTGGCCAACCGGACTGGAGGCCTTCGGGCGGCCTGTGCGCTGGGTGATCGACGGTTCTGCATCCACCTACCTTGGCGATCAGCGGGATGCTCTGGGCTTTTCCTGGTCCGCCAAGATCGGCGGCGGCATCGAGTTCGATGTCGGGCGTTACGAAATGGGCGGGATGGGTCTCTATCTGAGCCGCGTCCGCTTCCTCGGCCGGTACTTCTTTGCAGACCGAAATATTACAGGTGTTTCCTTTGGAATAGGCATGAGCTTCTGACGAGGTGCCTCACGTCGAAGAAGACCTTCCTGGATCACGTGATGATTCGGTAGGGCTTCCGCCATTCCCTTGTGCCGAATTCCCTCGTGTGGGACAGATTGTATCTGCGAATGCGCGTTTTGCCTGGAACGCTTGTCCAAGTCATGTTCGATTTGATATGATAATATTATGGAAGCCTGGAGGTCCGTCATGCGCATCCCGTGCCGGTTCAACCTGCCGACCTCGCTGACATTGCTGTTGCTGCCATTACTTGCCGCCTGCGCTCCGCAGACGCCGGTTGGTACAGAGGCCACGACCTCTGTCTCGGGCGAGCTGCAGGTCATTGTCGTGGCGGCTGACAAGGTCAACCGGCGGATGGTGCTTCGCGGCCCTGATGGAAACACAGCAACGATCGACGTGCCTCCGGAGATACGCAACTTCTCGCAGGTCATGCCCGGCGACACTGTGCGCCTCACCTATCACGCGCAAGTGGACCTCTTCGTTGCGGGCATGTCTGCGCCTATCACAGGCGTGGAGTTCACGGTCGCCGGCGCGCGCTCGGAACCGGGCCAGATGCCGGGCGCCATTCTTGGCACGCAGACACGCTGGTCGGTGCAGGTCATCAGCGTCGACCGTGCAACTCATACCGTAACCTTTCGTGAGCCGAGCGGCAAGGTTTCGAGCATGACCGCGCTGAATCCGGACAACTTCGCGCTGGTGGACGGTTTGCGCCCTGGTACCAATGTCGTCGTCACGGTGACGCGCGCTCTTGCTGCCAGGATCGACAGAGTCTGAGATTTTTCCGGGAGGATGAAAGCCTCGCTCTTTGGTGCCCTCCCTGGTTGCCTTGCAAGGCGCGATGATACTTCATCTGGACATAGGCTGCTACGGTCCGGCCTTGATACTTGGCATGTCAAGTTGAGCCGATGTTCAACGCGGTTGCCGAAGACCGCCTTCCTCACCCCATTGCCCAGGACGGTTGTCGCCTCGCTCGATAGCCCAGAGGAACTTCCTCGACGGGCATGGTGGCATCGCCTCCCCAGTGATCAGCTGATCGGTCATCCATGGAAGCCTGATCAACCTCGGCAGCCGGCACGAATACCTTTCTGTGTTGGTGACCGTTTGAGAAAGGGTTGGCGGTGGCCGCCCGGAATGATTCAAGCCTGGGATGTGGAGCCGAGAGATGCGCCGCCGGATGGCCGATGTTGCCCGCAGGACGAAGCGCTATCCGTCTGACCTGACGGACGAGGAGTGGGCGCGGATCGAGCCGCTGATGCCCAGGCCTCCCAGGCGGGGCCGCAAGCCTTCGGTCGACCTGCGTGAGATCCTGAATGCGATCCGCTACCCGGCGCGCAGTGCGGGAGGCTGGCGGATGCTGCCGGTCCACTTCGGGCCGTGGCAGACGGTGTACTGGTGGTTCCGACGCTTCGTCCGCCGCCTCTTGTTGAGCACCATCCATGACGTGGCCCTGATGCTGGACCGCGAGGCTGCGGGCCGGGAAGCGAGCCCCACGGGCGGATCGCCGGCCGCAAGCGCCACGTCGCGGTGGACACGGACGGACGCCTGCTGATGGTCAACCTCACGCCCGCCAACGTCTCGGACAGCGTGGGCGCGCAGACGATCCTGACAGCCATCCGGCGCCGCTGTCCCTGGCTCAAGCACCTCTTTGCCGATGCGGGCTATGACCGGACGAAACCGATGGACAAGGCTGCTTTCCTCGACTTCGTGGTCGAGATCGTCAGACGCTCCGATCCGAAGGGTTCCACGTCCTCCCGCGCCGTTGGGTCGGGGAGAGGACATTCGGCTGGATGATCCGCTGGCGGCGCCTGGTCCGGGACTATGAGCGCCGCCTCGACGTCTCCGAGGCCATGATCCACGTCGCCATAGGCGCCCTTCTCCTGCGCAGGGTCGCTCATCCCTGATTTCTCAAACAGTCACCTTGACCATAGGCCAAGTGAATCATCCCAGGGCACCGCCGTCGAGGTCGTTACCAGGACATGCTCCTAGGCATCCAAGACTGCGCCTTTCTCGGCCGCCGGTTGAAAGTCAACTGCAACTCCTACCAATAAGCACGAAGCAGCAATGGCCGTGCAGAATCGCCCGTCGAATACAACCATTGATTGCAAAATCGTACAGTCTATGGTAGCAAAAACCTCCTCCTGCTGAAGGAGGCTTCGAGCACCATCGAGACAGGATCATCATGGTCCGTAAAATCAGCGGAGTAAGCATTTTAGCCAGCACGCTGCAAGTGGCGCATGCAGCCGCACCGCCGTGCCTGCTGGTGCCACCTCCATTCTGCGCGGCACCATGCATCTCTGTTCCGCCGTCCGGGCATCAGAGCGGGAAGCATTACACCAGGGTCGACGGTCACCAGACCGGCTTCCGGGGGATGGATCGCGTTTCATCGTTGGCCACCGCAATAACCAGGGTGATCGTCCAGCCCGGACCTCCGGCAACCGGCCGCAGGGCAGTGTGATGTCGCTGGTGGGCAACCGAGTGGTCAGAACCGCCGCTTCAGCGTTCCGTCTCGCGCTGGCAACTGGGCTCTTGCTCGGCGTGAGTGGCTTCCCGTCAAACGGTGGGCAAAGCGACATGGATCCGGCACAGCGAGATGGAGGGCTCCGGGGTACCATCTTCCTTCGCTTCATGAATGCGCCAGGCGCACACCAGCCACTTGCCAAGGTTCCGAAGTTGCTCGTCTCGTTCGGCGATGAGGCCCATGAGGCGGTGATGGATACCGGATCGACCGGCGTCCTCGTGGCCGCCACTATGATACCCCATTGGGACACGCTTCCGTCACTTGGCGATGCGAGGCTGACCTACTCAAGTTCCGGTCGGGTCATGGAGGGGCGCTGGGTCGTCACCCCGGTCTCCATCGCGGGCGCGAACGGGAACACCATGACCACGCGGCCGATGCCGGTCATGGCAGTCACCCGTATTTCCTGTCTCAGCAACGCGCGCAACTGCGAGCCAGAGGAAATGCCGCGCCGCGTCGCCATGCTGGGCATCGGCTTCGCCCGGCAGGGTGACCATCAGGCACAGAGCACGCCGGACCGGAATCCATTCCTGCAAATGCCGGCCACGGTCGCCAGCAAGGTGCGGCGCGGCTATGTGGTGAGCCGTGACGGCGTTCGTATCGGGCTCAGGCCCGACGCGATCGAGGAAGGGTTCTTCGCCGTTTCACTCAGCCGCAGCCAGCAGTTCGACGACTGGGCGCCGCCGCCTGCCTGCATCAGCGTTGCCAACCATGTCCCGCCCGCCTGTGGCACGATGCTGATGGATACGGGCGTGGATCGTGCTTTCCTGACCGTTCCGTTGGCACAACTGGACGGTGTGACCAGCCATGCGGAGAAAGGCGAGCCTCAGTTGCTGCCCGGCACGAGGATCGCAGTGCAACTCAGCAGATCCGGTAGTTCCCCGTGGGGCTACAGCTTTGCTGCGGACGACGCCGGGGATCCCGTTGCGCCGCGCGGCGTCACGCTGGTCAGGCCAGGCCAGGGGCCGACCTTCATCAACACGAGTTTCCACTTTCTCAATGGCTTCGATTACCTTTACGACGCCGAACGGGGCATCGTGGGCTACAGGGCCAGGCCATAAAAAACCAAGTATAAATATGATCACAAAAGTAAACAGCAGTTATAGTTCACCAATCTTTCGCAAAATAAAATTTCGGACTGCTGAATAATTCATCGTCAAAACCGTACAGATATCATTGCAACGATCGTGTTCCGGAGGCAGTACCATGCAAATCTTGTACTCACTGCGGACAGGGTTTGTGGTCTTGCTACTGACTGGCGGGAGCTCTGTCGCTCAGCCTCAACAGCAGCAGTCACCTCAAACTCAAAGCGCCCCTCAACCGGCCGGGATGTTGACTGGAACAGCAAGGGACAGCTTCGTGATCGGCTTGATCCGGTCCTGTCTTCCGAAGGCTGTTGAGAGAAGCGAAGGCGCGATCAACGACCGGCAGGCGGGAGTGATATGCACGTGTATAGCTGAGCGATCTGCCACCGAGTTGTCGGCCGGTGACCTCGGTGACGCCGCAAGCGCGCTGTCCCGTGGCGACAAGTTGCAGGGGAACACTGCCACTGTCATGTCGGCCCTGACCAAGACCTGCGAGAGACTGGGGCTGGAAGTGCGCTGAGGCTCCGAACGTTACTGTGGGCCCACGGGACACCAGGCTCAGCCAAGTGCCAAGCCCGTCCTGGACCGGAATGCTGCGGCGCCGGGAGTGCTCCGGTCCACTCGCCAGACCGTTCGAGCATGGTGCCCTGCTCGCCGGGATGGAGCTGCCCCGACCCTACAATGACGACGCAGCAGGCACGTGTGACGACCGGCACGAGAGGTTTGGCCGAGTATCTGGAACGCAGCCGAGCCCAGCTCTCTGCAATGATCACAAGCGGAAGATGTCACCGCTTTCGACCGGATACTGCCGATAGCGTACAGGGCACCGTCCGTGAAACTTGAGCGGAAGCGGGGCGTCCGAAGGCTTGTTAAACCAGGAACAGGAATCGACGGACCACATCCTCTACGAACCCGTCAGCGTCCCGGTTCGATGGCATGACACCACCATCAGAGGATGTCCTGGAAATGCTGCGAGGCTTCCGCCGAGCGCGCAATCATGGTCAGCAGGCTCTCTGCCGAGTAATCGGCGACGGCTGCCAGTTCGGCCGCATCGGGTGCGCGGCCCAGTCCGTTCAGGTAAAGGCTGGTGACGAGTTCGTCATGGTTCTGTTGGCCGTGCAGCGCCTGGAACTCGGCAGACTGAACGATTCCTGCATCAAACCCACTGTTGGTCAGGCCAGACTGCATGGCCTGCACCCAGAATCGCAGCCCATCCGCCTCGGGCAGCCGACCAAGTGCAGTCTCGTAAGCCATTCCCACCTGCTGGGCCATGGGATCAGCAACCCAGATTCGCGCGGTCTCGCTCGCCGAGACGCTGCGGGCCTCGGCGCTGTCGGCGATGCCATCCAGTACATCGGCACGGCTGCCGCCGGCGCTGATCACGCCGGTCCAGAAGTTGTTTTCCCACGCCGCATCGGTCCGGTCGAGCAGACCGCGGTAGAGTGTCGCGACAAAATCCGCATCCGACACGTCGGCCAACAGACTGGAACTCTCGTCGGAACCCAGGAATCCTGCGGCGACATCAGTCCGACTTGCCCCGGTCTCCAGCCCATGGTTCCAGAACCACAGCCCCGGCATGTCGGCCTCGCGCCCGAGCAGACCGTCATAAAGGCGTGTCACATAGGCTGCATCAGTCGTGGCGCCGAGGCTCAGTTCGCCGTCAGCGAGATGCACCTCGGTGGCCACATTGTCGAAGGCGAGATGAGGCAGGTTGGCGCGGATCGCTCCGTGCACCAGACTGGTCGCGTCCACCGCCCCATCGGCGCCTGGGCCCGCTGTCAGCTCCGCAAAGCTGGCCGCATCGAGTGGTGCCACCACCGAGATCACCGTGTCGTGCCCGGCACCGTTAGAACGCAGCGCGATCGTTCCAGTATCAGCGTCGAAGAGATAGTCGAAGCCGCGCAGCACATTGACGCCGGTGTTGATGAAGCTGCCCCCATGCTGCGGACTCTCGATGGTGACGGTTGTCGGCTCCTGTGAGCTGTTGCCTGCAGTGTCGAAGCTGTAGCTGATGCCACTGGCGTACTGGCCGTCGAGCGTTATGGTGATGGCGTGGTCGCCCCGCACCACCTTTGAGCCGCCTTCGAACTCGTAGAACATTTTATTGAGCCCGACGTCGAGCAGCAACTCGAAGCTGCCACGCGGCACGCCGTCGAGCGACGACATCACTTGCGCGAGCTGCCACGATTGAACGCCATTCGGCGCCGCAGCATCCCCTGCCTGTAGCTGATGCGTGATCCAGCCGGTGCCCGGATCGGCCGTGGCACCGAGCACGATGCCCTGGCCGGTGATGGCGTAGCTGTGTGCCATGCTGCCATCAGTCATCGTGGAAAGATTCAACAAGGCATTGTCGGCCGCGGTCATGATGTGCCCGGTCACCTGCGGCAGCCCTGTCTTGGCATCCACCTCCAGTGATCGCGCCACATCGAAGCCGATGCCCATCATGTGGACGTTCTGGTTCGAAGTGCTGACCAGGGCAGTCACGGTCGTTGTAGGCACCGAGCCGTCGGGCAGCCGCGCATCGGGAAAGGCCAGGACAACGGGCGCCCAGACGCCTGTCTCGACCAGGGTGTCGCTGGTGTAGGTAACGGTGCCGGACGGATACTTCGTCGCATCGAAATTGCTGAACATGCTGGACGGCAGCACCGTCGCCCAGGAGCCTGTATCGACCTGGAACGCGGCCGTGTGCGGGGGCAGAGTTACGCCTGTCGAGGTGACTGCGGAAGGCTCCGATGGCACCGGATTCGCGACGCTGCTCCCTGCGATGCCCAGCACCTGCACATGAGCATAGAGCCCGCCCGTCACGTCCTCCAGATCGAGAGGAATGTAATGGGTGCCGCCGGCGCTGGTCGCCTCTTTGGCGTAGAGGGGAAGGATGCTGGTCTGGGTTTGGTCGGCCACGCGCACAACTCCGTCAGACACGCCGCGGCAACGGCTGCTCAACTCGCCGCAAGCTGCTGTTTCAGGGGATCTTAAGACAAGGAGATCGGTATCAGTGGCTGGCCTGAACGCTTCTCAGTTGGTGGTCAGGCCACCTATCGACAAACATCCAGATCAGACGCCTCAGTCCTTTACTCATAGGTAGCATATTTAACAATATTAAAAACTTATGGTTGTATTTTACAAGGAATTGTCCCGAAATCAATCCGATCTTGGCGTTCCTGCAATCGATTGGTGCGGTGTTCGGCAGCCAGGGTGGGACGGCACGCCTATCCCCGGCGAGAAGGATCTGTATCGCATCAGCCCGGACAACGCCTCCCGCCTGCGCGACCCGGACGGTGCAGAAAGAAAACTCTGCCGGGCGGCCTCTTGCGCATCGATTCTGCTTTCCACAGCATGAAGTTTGAAGGCTGAACCTGTCGTGGAGACGGACGTGACATCGAGGCTGTCCCGGCGCCTACCCTCCTGAAGCCGTTCCGGGCGCGCGCCGCCGCGCCGGTCCGCATCGGCTACCAGAAGAACGGATCGCTCGTGATCCTCCGCCAGCAGCACCGGCTGGAGGCGCTGAACGCCGGTGCGGTGGATTTCGGCGCGACCGGCGACACGCCCCCGATCTTCGCCCAGGCCGCCGGCGCGGATCTCCGGGCTTGCGCGCGAAGGCGTAGCCCAGAGCCCGCTGTGTGCGGTCGTATTTGTTGATGCCGGGCTTCCGAAGGATGGGGTTCCATGGCGAGACACCGAGCCCACGACGTTGAGGTGTAGGAATAATGGACGTGATCTGACGATCACCGGCTCGGTGACTGGGCATGCTTGCCGTAGCTGCCCCTTCCTCCAACAATTCCTTCGCCGTGCCACAGATAGAGGGTCAGCGTGTCACCAGTGACATCATGCGTCCACGCATATAGGTCTGGGGACCGCACCCCATGTCGGTCCGGAAGGCATAGATGAAAGCCGAGCTTGAGCCATAGCCAAGTTCCATGGCCGTCTGCGTCACATCCATACCGCCGCCCAGCAGCTCGATCGCCTTGAACAGCCGCAGGCGCCGTCGCCAGGACCGGAAGCTCATACCCAGCTCCGCCTCGAAGCGCCGGGCAAGTGTCCGCCCGGACATGCCGAGTTCCGCGCCCCATGCCTCTGGTCCGCGCGGATCGGCCGGGTCGGCATAGATGGCCTCGCACACCGTCCCCAACGAACCACTGCGGGGCCAGGGAAGGGCGCCAGGGAGAGGCTTCGCGCGCCGGAGCTGATCGAGAATCAGTCCCATGATGCGGCCGGGATAGCCATCGGAAGCATCCTCTCCCTCGATGGCGGCGGCCTCGATGATAAGCGCCTGGAGCAGCGGCGACACCTGGAAGACCGTGGGGCTTTCCGGCAGGCCGATGCCGACCTCATCAGCAATCCAGAGGCTGCGGAACTCGGCGCCGAGCAGTGAGCCGACCCGGTGCTGCAAGCCCGTCGGCAACCAAACGGCCTGCTCCGGGGAAATCACGAAGGACCGTCCCTCGACCGCAACCGTCAAGGCGCCGGAGATGGCATGGACCACCTGATGCCAGCGATGCGCGTGATCGGGAAAGTAGTGGCGCGCCGGAATGGTTTGTGCGCGAACCGTCATCGGCTGGGGAGCCCCCAGGCCAGGCGGTGCCGCAATCGTCTCCCACCGCATGTGGTTCACCCCGATATTGACCAGAATTCTACATATAATGTCGTTTGATCGAGATACAGACAAAATCTGTCGCGGTATATCGTTGCCGGGCAGAAAATGGTTCTGCCTGCCTCGCGGCCGCAACGACAGGAAATCGTCCCGCGTAGCGCCTGCCCTATTTCCGGAACGAGGATCCCGCATGGCGCGTTCCGACAGCCGCGGCCTGCCGATCTCGACCACCTCCGACCGCGCGGCCGAACGCTACCGCGAGGGGGTCGACCTCATGCTCTCGACCTGGCCCGGCGCGGCTGAGGTTCTGGACGAGGCGATCGCGGCCGACCCGGATTTCGCCCTGGCCCATGCGGCCCGCGCACGCCTGCATGCCATGCGCGCCGAGCCCGCGCAGGCCAAGGCCCGGATCGCCAGGGCCGCCGAGATCGTGGTCCACCAGGGGACCGAGCGCGAGCGCAGCCATGTCGCCGTCCTTTCCCTCGCGATCCATGGGCGCTCGGCGGAGGCGCTGCGGGCGGTGTACGGCCATGCCGACGCCTGGCCACGCGACATCCTGGTGCTTTCGCTGCCGCTCGGCGCCTTCGGGCTGCTCGCTTTCTCCGGTCGGGCCGACCACGACCAGGCACGGGTCGATCTGTGCGAACGCCACGCCGGGCAGTTCGCGTCGGATGACTGGTGGTTCCTGACCTATCGCGGCTGGTCCCACGCCGAGAACGGCAATGTGGCCTATGGTCGCGACCTGACGCAGCGCGGCTTCGACCTTCGCCCCCAGAACGCCAATGCGGCGCATGCCCTGTCGCATGCCATGTACGAGGGCGGCGCCAATGACGAGGCCGACCGACTGATCCAGGCTTGGCTGCCGGGCTACGACCGCTCCGGCATCCTGCACGGCCATATCGCATGGCACGCGGCCCTGGCGGCGTTGGAGCATGGGGACACCGAACGGGCGCTCGCGATCTATGGCGCGCACGTCCAGCCCTCCGCCTCCTCCGGCAACGCCGTCAACGTGGTCAGCGACACCGCGTCCTTCCTGTGGCGGCTGCAGGCCTATGGGCACCCGGTGCCGGACGGGCTCTGGCAGGCGGCGGCGGCCTATGCCGCACCCGCCTTCCCGGATGCGGGTTTCGCCTTCGCCGACATGCACATGGCCCTGCTTGCCGCCGCCACGGGCGACAGGGCAGGGCTGGAGCGGCGCGTGTCCGTCCTGATGGGGCTGATCGAGGCGGGGACGCTGGCGGCGGGACCCGTGGTGCCCGCGATCTGCCGGGCTGCCCTCGCCTTCGCCGATGGGAACCATGCGGAGTGCGTCCGCATCCTGGAGCCGGTCGCGGCCGAGGTGGTGCGTGTCGGCGGCAGCGGTGCCCAGCGCGAGCTGGTGGAGGACATGCTGCTTCTCGCCTTGATGCGCGGTGGCGATGCCGCCCGGGCAGGGGTGCTGCTCGACCGCCGCCTCCACCGCCGCCCGTCCCCGCGGGATAAGGCCTGGCACGGCCAACTCACGGCCTGAGGAACCCTTCATGTCGCAAGCCGATCCCGTGACCACGGCTCTCGCCGCACCCTCCCGCGAGGAACGCGGCAATGTCCTGCGCCTGTCCATCGCACAGGCGCTCGCGGGTGCGAACTCGACGGTCGTCTATGCGACAGGCGCCATCGTCGGCAACAGCCTGGCCCCCAGCCCGGCCCTGGCCACCCTGCCGATCTCCATCTTCGTGGTGGGAATGGCGGCCTGCACCTTGCCTGCCGGCCGCATCGCACAGCGCCATGGCCGCCGCAGCGCCTTCCTGGCGGGAACAGGGAGCGGCGTGTTCGCAGGCCTGCTCGCCAGCCTGGCGGTGCTGCTGAGCTCCTTCTGGCTGTTCTGCGTGGCCACCTTCCTCGGGGGCGCCTATGCCGCCGTGGTCCTGTCCTTCCGCTTCGCGGCCGCGGACTGCGCACCGCCGGCGCGGCGCCCGCGCGCGCTGTCGGCCGTCATGGCGGGCGGCGTCTTCGCCGGGGTCCTGGGCCCTCAGCTCGTGACCTACACCATGGACCTGTGGCGGCCCTACATGTTCGCGGCCAGCTTCGTCGCCCAGGCGGTCGTGGCGGCTCTGTCGGCCATTGTCCTGCTCGGCGTCCGTCTGCCCGCGCCGACGGCCGCCGAGACGGCGGGCGGGCGGCCACTTCAGGTCATCGTGCGCCAGCCGCGCTTCGTCACCGCCGTGGTCTGCGGGGTCGTCTCCTATCTGTTGATGAATTTCGTCATGACCGCGGCCCCCCTGGCCATGCACCTGTGCGGCCTGTCGCAGGAAGCCGCCAATCTCGGCCTGCAATGGCACGTCATCGCCATGTACGGGCCGAGCTTCTTCACCGGACGCCTGATCACCCGCTTCGGCGCCTCCCGCATCGTGGTGACCGGCCTGCTGCTGACGGCTGCCTCCGCCGCGGTCGGGCTGCTGGGCATGGACGTCGCCCATTTCTGGATGACCCTGATCCTCCTCGGCCTCGGCTGGAACTTCGGCTTCGTGGGCGCTTCGGCCATGGTGCTCGAATGCCACCGTCCGGAGGAGAAGACGCGGGTACAGTCGTTCAACGACTTCGCCGTGTTCGGGACCATGGCCTTCGGCTCCTTCCTGTCAGGCGGGCTGCTGACCTCCTATGGCTGGAACACAATCCTATGGCTGTCCTTCCTGCCCGTCCTCCTGGCCATCGCCGTGCTCGCATGGACCGCGGCCGCGCGCTCCGGCGGCAACCGGCTTCGCAGGACGCCAACGTCCAGCTGAACCCTGTTTCCATCCGCCGCAAACAAAGGATAGAGACGAATGGCCACAGAAAGCAGGTTGCCATTGGCCCGAGCCACTCTCCTGCCGGCTGCCATCATGTCGAGGGTCCCGATCCTCGTCTCACCGCCCATCTGGCTGGTGATGCGGAAAGGTTGACACATCGCACCCAGAAAGCCCCTCCCGCAGCGCGGAGCAGCGATCACATCCCTTGCCGGAAACAGACGCGGTCATGCGAACCAGGGTCGCCATCATCGGCGGAGGCCTTGCCGGTCTCTGCGCCGCCAGTCTTCAGCTCAAGGCGGGGAACAGCCGACGGTTACATCTGTCGCGCGACCCCGCCAAAGGCGGCGAAGGCGCCCAGGTGGCAGCCAATCCAATCCGGCAGCGACTGCGTCCAGCGCGCCTCCGCATAGGTCAGGTTGGACGCGCCCAGGGCGGCCACAAAGATCTGCGCCTGGCGGACCTCGCCCGTGGCGCCGTCGATGATGCCCACCGTCTGCCCGGCGTAATCGGCGAATAGGCGCTCGCCGGCGGGATGGATCTACCGCATAGTGAGGGACAACCGCCCCCGCCATGCTGCGTACAGATCGCAGAACCGGCTGTAGCCATATCCCTTCGGCTGGGTGGCCCGGTATTCCTCCCAAAGCAGCAGAAGGGTGACGCCGGGACGGCGTAACTCGCCATGAACCCTGGCCACGCCCGGATCGTCGAGGAGGCGTTGGTGCCCGGCGCGGTGGTGGCGGAGGTGGCTCGCCGTTGGCAGGTCTGCCCGCAGCAGGTGTTCGGTTGGCGGCGGGGGCAGCACGACGTCCTGCCGCGTCTGTGGAGGTGAGGCTGACCGGTGCCGTGCTGTGGGTCGGGCCTGACACGGGCGCTGCCTTGCTGACGATGATCCTGCGGGCACTGCGGCGCTGGAGGCATGATCTCGCTACCGTCCGGGGCGCGGGTGCTGCTGGCGACCCGGCCCGTGGACTTCCGCAAGGGGGCGTATGGCCTGGCGGCCGAGGTGCTGGGGCAGGACCCGTTCTCGGGGGTGGTCCTGGTGTTCCGCTCGCGCCGCGCGGACCGGATCAAGATCCTGGTCTGGAAGCAGCTCGAGGGTGGGGCGTTCCAGTACCAGGTCAGCGTGAACCGATAGGGGCGCCCCGGGGCCGCAGGGGCGCGGGCGGCCCCGGGGTCAAGCCGGCCCGATCTCCGGAGGGCTCCCTCAACCACCACGCCAGGAAATGCGATGGCCCGGCGCTACAGGCCGAGCCGGTCCCGGATCGCGCCATAGGTGACCCGGGCAGCGACACCGAGGCGGCGGAAGCCGTGAAAGGGGATGGTCCTCAGGTCGGTGATCGGGAAGTCGATCTCCTCCTGCGACGCTCCCATGACGCGTCTGGCGACCTGCTCGCCCATCGTCGTCGCCATCGCAACGCCACGGCCATTATAGGCGAGGCAGGCGATCACGCCGGGCGCCGGCTCATGCAGATGCGGATAATGGTCGGTCGTGACGGCGAGCTGCCCGTTCCAGAAATACTCCCACCGCGCCTCCGCGAGCTGCGGCCAGAGGCGCAGCGCGTAGCGCGTCAGGCGCCGGAAGTTCACGGGATCGGAGGTCTCCCGCCCGATGCTGCGCCCGCCCATCAGCAGGCGGTTCCAGGCGTCGAGCCGATAATAGACGGTCAGCGAAGCGATCTCGAACAGCACCGGCCGGTCCGGCATGATGGTTGCGGCGATGCGGTCCGGCAGGGGCTCGGTCGCCGCGATCCCGCTGAAGACGGGCACGATGGAACGCCGCAGCCCGGGCCAGAGATCGTCGCTATAGGCATTGGTGGCCAGCACCACCTTCTCCGCGGTCACGGCCCCGCCGGGTGTGGCGATGCGCCAGGACGTTCCCTGGCGCTCCATGCGCAGGGCTGGGGAGCCGCCATGGATCCTGGCCCCGGCACGCTGCGCGGCATCGGCCAGGCCCCGTGCATAGCCGAGCGGGTTCACGCTTCCTCCCCGCCGGTCGATCGAACCACCGAGATAGCGCGCGCTGCCGGTCAGCCTCCGCATGCCCTCGGCATCGAGGATCTCGACCGGGCCGCCCCGGCGCGCATTGTCCTCGGCCGTCGCCCGTATCGTGCCCAGCCCGTTCGCGTGGAAAGCGCCGCGGATGGTGCCGCCCTGATGCGCTTCGCAAAGGATCTGGTGCTGCTGGACGAGGGAGAAGACCTTGTCCGGCGCGGCGTTGGACATGGTGACCATGCGTCGCCCGAGTTCGGGCCCGAAATCCCGCTCGACCTCGGCGGGATCGTGCTTGAGCCCCGGATTCACCTGCCCGCCATTGCGCCCCGAAGCGCCCCAGCCCGGTTCATGGGCCTCCAGCACTATCACGTCCACCCCGCTCTCGGCGAGGTGGAGCGCGGTGGAGAGGCCCGTGAAGCCGCCGCCCACCACCGCGACCGAAGCGCGGTGCTCTCCTTCCAGCGGAGGCGCGGCGACCGGGGCCCGCGCCGTGGCGGCATAGAGGCTGCGCGGCAGCGGGCGCGCAGAAAAGGCGTTCATTCTCGCATCATCCCAGAAGGAAGCGGTTCCACTTGGTCTTCACCGCATCCAGGTTGGCGGCCCACCAGGCCGAATCGTAATTGATCAGCTTGCCCTTGATGTCCGGCGCGGTGGGCAGCAGCTTGAGCCGGTCGGGAGGAAGCAGTTCCGCGGCCTTGTTGTTCACGAAGCCATAGGTGATCAGCGATGAAAGCCGTGCCTGGGGTGCCGCCAGCGTGATGAAAGCGGCGAATTTCTGCGCGTTCTCGCGGTTCGGAGCCCCCTTCAGGATGGCCCAGCAGTCGTTGCGGAGCAGTTGGTCCTGCCAGACGATCTCCACCGGGGCGCCACTCGCCTGGATCGTGGCGATACGCCCGTTCCAGGCCGTGGCCATGACCACCTCGTCGTCGTTCAGCAACTGCGCCGGCTGAGCGCCCGCGCCCCACCACTTCACCACATGGGGCTTCAGCTCGCCGAGCTTCGCGATCGCCTTGTCGATATCGATGGGATAGACCTTGTCGCGCGCCGCACCCGCCGCCAGGGCGCCGAGCTCGAGGTCCGGGCTGAGCGAGCCGCCGCCCATCAGGGCGCGAGGGCCGGGGAATTTCTTCACGTCCCACAGGTCGGCCACAGTCGCGGGCTTCACCGCCTTGAAGGCATCCGTCCGGTAGGCATAGATCTGCGCATAGGGCAGCATGTCGACGAAGAGCTCCTTGCGGAACACCGGGTCGATATTCGCCGTGTCGAAGAGCTCGTAGTTGATCTTCTCCCAGTAATCGCCCCTCGCGGCGAGGGCGGCCACGGACGCGCCTTCCTGCTCGGTCACGTCGTACTCGATGTTCCCGGTATCCACCATCGCCTTGACCTTGGCGATGTCGGGGCCTTCCGTCTCCACCACCCGGATGCCGGAAAGTTCCTCGAACGGCTTGAAATAGGCGCGCCGCTGCGCCTCCTGCAGGCTGCCGCCATAGGAACAGACACGGACCACGCCGCTGCCCTTGAGCTTCTCCGGAATGGAGCGGATCTCCGGCAGGGTCACCCCCTGCGCCAGGGCCGGCGGTGCGAAGCCCTGCGTCAGCGCGGAGGCCGCCGCCGCCGTCAGGCCGAAGCTGGCCGCCCGGCCGATGAAGCGCCGGCGGGTGAACTCCGCCACATGGGGTGGCTCGGCGGCGAGGCGCTCAAGAAGCCTCGCAATGCGTTCGTTCATGGGGACGTCTCCTGTCAGGATCCGTTGGAATGGCCGGAGCGCAGCCGCGCGGAGCGACGCCGCAGGTACTCCCCGCCCAGCATCAGCGCGGTGGTCAGCACGATCAACAGGGTCGAGGCCGCCGCGATCGTCGGGTCGAGGTTATAGTTCAGCTGCTCCCACATGCGGCGGGGCAGGGTGACGGCACCGGTGCCGGCCAGGAAGAGCGCGATCAGCAACTCGTCGAAGCAGACCACGAAGGCGAAGACCGCGCCAGCCGCGATGCCGGGCCGGATCAACGGCAGCGTGACCTGCCGGAAGGCACCCCAGGGCGTGGCTCCCAGGCTGAGCGCCGCGCGTTCGAGGCGCCTGTCCACGCTGCTGAGCGTGGAGACCACATTCACGACGACGAAAGGCACGGCCAGTGCGGTCTGGCCAAGGATCAGGGCGATCGGGCGGCCCACCAGGCCGAAGCGGGCATAGACGTAGTAGAGCCCGATCGCCACCACGATCCCGGGCGCCACGATCGGCGACAGGATCAGCGCCTGCACCAGCCCCCTTCCCGGAAAGCGGCCGCGCGCGAGGCCGATCGCCGCGGGCACGCCGAGCAGGACGGAGAGCAGGGTCGAGACCAGCGAGGTCCACAGGCTCATCAGGGCGGCGCTGGTCCAGGCCTCGTTCCCGAAGAAGGCCCGGTACCAGCCGAGGCCGAAGCCCGGCGGGGGGAAGGAGAGGTAGCGCGCGGTCGAGAAGGAGAGGGGGATGACCACGGCCACCGGCAGGACCAGGAAGCCGAGCACGGCCACCAGCGTGGCGATCAGCAGGGCGCGGCGCAGCAGGGCCATCTAGCGCCCGCCCTGCAGCACGCGCCCGAGCGGGACCACCCTGGCCAGCAGGGCGAAGACCAGGGCCACGATCAGCAGCAGGACCACCGCCATGGCCGAGGCGCGCCCCCAGTTGAGCTGGTTCACCAGGTCGCTGATCAGCATCGCGATCATCACGTCGGATCCGGCACCCACCAGCACCGGGGTGATGTAGAAGCCCACCGACAGCGCGAAGACCAGCACGCAGCCCGCCGCGACACCGGGCAGGGAGAGCGGCAGGACCACCTGGCGGAAGGCGCCCAGTGGCCCGGCACCCAGCCCGTTGGCGGCCTGCACCAGCCGCCAGTCCAGCCCGCGCAACGTCGCGGTCAGCGGAAGGATCATGAAGGGCAGCAGCACATGCACCATGGCGAGATAGACCGCCAGCCGTGTGTTCATGAGTTGCAGCGGCGTGTCGATCAGGCCGCTCGCGACCAGGGCGTTGTTGATGATGCCCCGCCGGCCGAGCAGGGCCATCCAGGCATAGGTTCGCACGAGGATGCTGGTCCAGAGCGGGATCAGCACCAGGATCATCATCAGGTTCGCATGGGACTGCCGCATGCGCGCCAGGGCATAGGCGACCGGATAGGCCAGCAGCAGGCAGAGCAGGGTCACCACGAGGCTGATCTGCATGGTGATGCCGAGCACGCGCCAGAAGACCGGATCGCCGAGCAGCGAGACGAAGACCGCGCCCGTCAGCCCTTTCTCGGTGAACAGGCTGCGCGACAGCATGGAGAGCAGCGGATAGGCATAGAAGACGACCATGTAGAGCAGAAGGGGCAGCACCAGCAGCAGCATGGCGTGCCGTGTCCCGAAGCCCGGCCGGCCCATGACCCCAGCCCCGGATCCCCGGGCCGGGCGCGCGATCCCCAGGCCTTCTCCTGTCGGCGCGGGCAGGCTCATGGCTGGCGCGAGCCCCGTGGTGCCCGGCTGACCCGCGGTGCTGGACAGGCGGTTTTCGTCTCGTCCATCCTGAATCCTCGAAACTCGGAAGAGGTCAAGCAAGCCGGATGCCAGATGATGCCGCGATCGCCCGCCCCTTGATCTCCGGTGCCGAGATCACCCTGCAGGACATCACCAAGCGATATGGTGGCCATCCTGCCATCGACCGGCTTTCGCTGTCGATCCGGCGTGGGGAGTTCATCAGTTTCCTGGGCCCTTCCGGGTCGGGCAAATCCACCACCCTGATGATGATCGCCGGCTTCGAGACCCCGGATTCCGGCCGGATCACCCTCGCCGGACAGGACGTCACCCGACTGCCCCCGCACCGGCGCGGGATCGGGATGGTGTTCCAGAGCTACGCACTCTTTCCGCACATGACCGTGGCGGAGAATGTCGGCTTCGCCCTGAAGCAGCGCGGTGCCGGCAAGGCCGAGATCGTGGACCGCGTGCGGGAGGCGCTGGACCTTGTCCGCCTGTCCGCGTTCGGCGCCCGCTACCCGCAGCAGCTCTCCGGCGGGCAGCAGCAGCGGGTGGCCATCGCCCGGGCGGTGATCTTCAACCCGCCGGTGCTGCTGATGGACGAACCGCTCTCGGCCCTCGACAAGCAGCTGCGCGAGGAGATGCAACTGGAGATCAAGGCGCTGCACGAGCGCCTGGGCATCACCTTCGTCTATGTGACGCATGACCAGAAGGAAGCCCTGGTGATGTCCGACCGCGTCGCCGTGATGAATCACGGGAGGATCGAACAGCTCGACGATCCCGCCACCCTGTATGACCGGCCCGCCAACCGCTTCGTCGCCTCCTTCGTGGGGGAGGCGAACTTCCTGGCGGTGGAGGATGCGGGTGCGGAGGGTTCCGGCTTGCGCCGCCTCTCGCTCGGCGGTTCCGTGCTCCGTGGCGTTGCGGCGTCTACCGCCACGCCCGGCCAGGCCTGCATGATCCGCCCCGAGAAGATCGGCATCCTGCCGGCCGGCAGTGCGGTGCCGCCGGAGCGGAACTGCCTGGGCGCCACGGTGCGGGAGGTGACCTTCATGGGGGAGCTGACGCGCTGCGTGCTGCAGCTCGATGCCGGCGGCGAGCCCGTCATCGCGAAGCAGCAGCACCGGGCGGATGCGGTCGTCCTGAGGCCGCAGGATCGCGTGACGCTTGCCTGGGCAGTCGAAGACACCCTCCTGGTGTGAGCCTTGCACACCACGCTGGCAGTGGACGACCGCGGCGCGTTTCCGGGATGGCCATGATCGACAAGGCCATCCGGCCCGTGCTCTTCCAGCTCCATCTCCGGGCTATGCGGTCCGGCTTCGCCTGTCAGGAGTGTGTCCCATGCCGCAGACCGAGATCTGGCAACGTTCCGCCACGGCGCTTGCCGCGGCCTTCCGCGCCGGCACGCTGCGGCCGAGCGAGGCGCTCGCGGCGGTCCTGGCGCGGATCGAGGCGGCGAATCCCGTGGTGAACGCCTTCGCCCAGCTCGATACCGACGGCGCGCGGCATGCGGCGGCCGAAGCCGATGCGCGCTTCGCCGCCGGTACGCCGCGCGGCGCCTTCGATGGCATTCCCGTCAGCATCAAGGACAACATCACCGTGGCCGGGCTGCGCTGCGCCTGGGGCAGCGAGGTGTACCGGGACTTCGTGCCCGAGGCCGACGAGACGCCCGTGGCCCGCCTGCGCGCGCAGGGCGCGGTGATCCTGGGCAAGACCAATGTCTCCGAGTTCACGCTGGGCCGCGGCAATGTCCACACATCGCTCTTCGGCACCACGCGCAATCCCTGGAACCCGGCGCTGACGCCGGGGGCCTCCACGGGCGGCGGCGCGGCGGCCGTCTCCTCGGGCATGGGGCCGGTGACCCTGGGCACGGATGGCGGCGGGTCGATCCGCCGGCCAGCGGCGCATTGCGGCCTTCTGGGCCTGAAGCCGACGACCGGCCGCGTGGCGCGCCGCAACGGGCTGCCCACCATCCTGCACGATGCGGAGATCATCGGGCCGATCGCGCGGACCGTGGACGATGTGGCGATGACGTTCTCGGCCATCCAGGGGCCGCTCGACGAGGACCGCGCCTCGCTGTTCTTCGACGCCGCCGAGGGCGAACCGGTGGCGCCGGAGGGACTGCGCATCCTCTACGTCCCGCGCTTCGGCAACTGGAAGGTGGAGGAGCCGGTGGCGGAATCCTGCGCCCGCGCGGCACGGAACCTCCAGGCGCTGGGCCATCATGTCGAGGAAGGCGTGCTACCGGCCGATCTCTCGATCTTCGAGGAGTACTGGCCGAAGATTGGCGCGGCCGGCCTGGCCTGGTTGCTGCGGGGCAGGGAATGGAAGGGGCGGATCGGGGAGATCTACGAGGAGATGGTACGGCAGGGGCAGGAGCTGACTGCCTCCGACTACCAGGATGCGCTGACCGGCTTCCGCGAGATCTACGCCCAGTTCGCCCGCTTCTTCCGGAGCTACGAGCTGCACCGCGTGCTTGTGCGGCCCCGTCTCGATGAAGACACCCGCCTCCAGGAAGGCGTCGGCGGCCTGCAGGATCGCCTCGCGGCTATCGAGCGAGAAGGTGACGTGGTGGAAGCGGCCGGGGACGCCGTGCGCCTCCTTGGTGAAGGCGAAGTCGTAGGACTTGTTGTTGGAGGTGAGCCACATGCCCGCCTCCTCGCCCGTGTCCAGCTCGATGTGCTCCATGCAGCGCAGGCCGAGGTTGCGCTGGAAGAACTCGCGGCAGGCGCGGACATCGACAGCGAGGCAGTTGAAGTGGTCGATCCGCCGCACGTTCACCCCGCGCGCCGGGTAGCGCTCCGCCTGGTTCTTCAGCGACGTGCGGCGGTCGGGCGGCGCCTGGTACCACTCCGTGTCGTAGTAGATCTCGAAGACGTGCCCGTCCGGGTCGCGGAAGCGCCAGCCGGTGCCGTGGCCCAGCTCCCCCTCCTGTGGCGTCACCTCCGCCCCGTCCGCGCGCAGGGCGGCGACGCGGCGCTCCAGCGCCTGCGGGCTGCGGGCGCGGAAGGCGGCGTGGCCGAGGCCGGAGGTCTTCGAGGCGGTGAGCTGGAGCGAGTACCGCTCGTAATCGTCCCAGCCGCGCAGGTAGACGCTGTCCCCCTGCCGGCCGCTTTCCGTCATGCCCATGACGTCCGTGAAGAAGCGGAGGGATTCCTCGGGCTTGGGCGTCAGCAGCTCGACATGGCCCAGATGGGCGATGTCCAGGATCGGCTCCGGCGGGTGCATGGCGTGTCCTCCCCAGGGGCGGGGCCGCTGTCCCGTCCGGCGCCCGGCTTCGGCATGGACTCCGGGGGCACTTCTACGAGCGGCGGGGAAGAGATGTCTTATCGCTTTTGCGGCGCGAGCTATCAGCGTCCAGCATATCGGCGAAGCCGCGCATGGTGATCTTGGCGATGGTCTCGCGCAGGCAGGCGATGAAGGCCGCGGCGGCCGGGGAGAGCAGCGCCTGCGGCTGGAGGCGGGGCGCTGCGGGGCTGGACCGGACCTACGTCAGCGGCATCGAGCGTGGCTTGCGCAACCCCACCCTGCTGGTGCTGCTGCGCTTGGCGCAGACCCTGGAAGTGCCCGTCACCGAGTTGCTGGAGGAACCGCGAGGGCGGAGGGGATCGCAGCTACAGGGTAAGCGCTGACGCGCGCCCAACCACGACCGGCAGTACGCCGCCCCGAGTTCGGGCCGCGCAGCATGCTCGGGGTACAGGTGCGTACCGTAGTGGCCTGCATCGTGCCGCCTATCAGTGGTGTCACGGGGAGCCACCGGTCTTCAACCCACCCTGCCAGGGCGTCCCAAGCAGATCCTCCCACTCTGGCAGCCGGTCTGGATTATCCAGGAGTGCCAAGAGGTGAAGGCCGTGGCTGTAACCGTGGCTCAGCCCTATCAGACCCCAGGACGGCACCGCGGATCACGTCCAACCTGGAATGCGTCGAAGCGGTAGGTTCCGGAACTCTCCCGCAGCGCCATCGTGCTCCCCCGACCGCGCCTGCGAGCGGTCCAGATCCGAAAGAACCCTGAAGGCAGTTTCGGAAATTAATCGCCCATTTTTAGGAGCCCTCTCGGGACTTCCAGGACGAAGGTCAGCGATACCTGGTTCAGCATCCAGCCAGGAACCCCATGCCATGCGTCTTGCCATCCGCTCCATCCGCAAGGTGGCCTCTCGGGCGATCCCTGAATCCTCTGCCTCCGGCATTGCGGCGTGCGAGCCCTTGCCGCCGCTCTGGGTGCCCCGCCCCACCACGCTGCGCCCCTCTCCCCGCGCGCGGCTGCTCGCCTCCTGCTCGGGCACCGCGGTGGTGGCGGCCGTCGTGGCGGTGCCGCTCGTCCTGCTCTCCGCCTCAGTGGACGGCTCGGCCAGGGCCGACGACTGCGGCGCCTATGAAGGATATGCCTGCTACTACGTCGTGCAGCCGCCTGCGGCCCCGGACAACCAGAATCCCGGCACCCCCGGCACCCAGGTCGGGGCGGCGAACGTCAACATCCCCGGCGTCGCCTACCCGGCCGGGGAGATCGTGATCCAGACCACCGGCGGCCAGGGCGGAACAGGTTGGACCTACACCGGCATCGATCACTCGGGTGCCGACGGCGGCAGGGGTGGCGACGGCAACGCCCTGACCGTCACGATGCAGCCCGGCACCTCGACCGGGGGGATCACTGTGATCCAGGCCGATGGCGGCGCCGGCGGTGTCGGCGGCTACAGCGGCCATCAGGGGACCGCGACCACCTCCGGCGACGGCGGGACGGCCGGCAACATCGCGGCCGGCACCTCGAGCGCCCCGATGACCGGGCAGCTCAACAACCCAAGCACGGCGCAGCCGTGGGTGCCGAACAGCGGAATCCTGCCATCGGTGGGGCTCTATGCCAGCGCCTCGGGCGGCGCCGGTGCCCAGGGGACCAGCGGCAACGCCAGTGGCTCCAACAACGATGGCGGCGATGCCGGCAGCGGCGGCAGCGGCGGCACCATCGGCGTGAGCGTCGTGTTCGGGGGCAACGTCAGCGGCACCCAGGGCGGCATCTTCGCGCTCTCCCAGGGCGGCAACGGCGGTGACGGCGGCACTGCCTACGGCGAGATCGGCGACCAGGGCGGCAACGGCGGCAACGGCGGTGCGGGCGGCCCCGTGTCCGTTGTCCTCGCACCCGGCGGTTCGGCGAGCACCACGGGCACCGGCGCCGCCATCACCGCCCAGTCCTTCGGCGGCCAGGGCGGCCAGGGCGGCTCGGGCACGGGCAAAGGCGGCACCGACGGCAACGGCGGCACCGCGGGCACGGGCGCCGACGCCGGCGGCGTGTACGTGGAGAACTGGGGACGCGTCAGCACGGGCAACGCGGACTCCCCGGGTATCCTCGCACAGTCCTTCGGCGGCGCGGGCGGCAGCGGTGGCCAGGGCGGTGGCTGGGGCGCCAGCGGCGGCAACGGCGGCACCGGTGGCAGCGGCGGGTCCGTCGGGTTCGTCGGCGCCGCGGTCTCCTCCATCACCACGACCGGGACCAATTCCCCCGGTATCCTGGCGCAGAGCATCGGCGGCGGCGGCGGCAACGGCGGCGACTCGAATGGCTGGCTCGCCGTCGGCGGGGACGGCGCGGGGGCGGGCCACGGCAGCGACGTTTCCATCGAGAAGTCCACCAACGCCTCCGGCGCCAGCGCGATCGTGACCTCCGGCGAGCGCTCCACGGGCATCCTGGCGCAGAGCATCGGCGGCGGCGGCGGCAACGGCGGCAACGCGATCAGCACGAGCGACACCAACGTCTTCCTGAACATCGCCATCGGCGGCTCGGGCGCCGGCGGCGGCGCCGGCGGCAGCGTGGAGGTGGCGAGCACCGGCAGCATCACGACCTCCGGCCTGCACTCCTCCGGCATCGTGATGCAGTCCATCGGCGGCGGCGGCGGCAACGGCGGCGCAGCCTATTCCAAGGTCGTGTCGGTCATCGGAGGGGCGTCGGTGTCGCTTGGCGGCACCGCCGGCGGCGGCGGCGACGGCGGTCCGGTCGGCCAGACCGGCACCTTTCCTACCAGCACGGGCCAGATTCTGACGACAGGGGCGAACTCCCACGGCATCCTCGGCCAGAGCATCGGCGGCGGCGGCGGCACAGGCGGCGCGTCCGGTGCGACCGCCACGGTGTACGGTGCCGCGACCGAGGAGGTGCCGACGCCGACCGTCTCCGTCGCGGTCGCCATCGGCGGCGCGGGCGGAGCGGGAGGAAACGGCAACAGCGTCACCCTCCAGAACACCGGCCTGATCGCGACGGCGGGCGGCGGTGCCGTCGGCATGGCGGGGCAGAGCGTCGGTGGCGGTGGTGGCTCGGGCGGCGACGCCTCGGCGATGTCCACCGCCAAGGGCAACGACGACTCGCCGCTCAATGTCTCGACCTCGGTCGCTCTCGGCGGCAGCGCTGGTGGCGGCGGCTCCGGCGGTCCGGTCACCCTCACCAACGGACGCGCCGGCGGGGTCGCGGCGGGCATGATCTTCACCCGGGGCGAGGCGGCGGACGCGGTCCTGGCCCAGAGCATCGGCGGCGGCGGCGGCAACGGCGGCAATGGCGACGCCCAGGCGAAGAGCTCCGGCGACGGGGCGAACATCTCCGCCAGCGTCACGCTCGGCGGCAAGGGTGGCAGCGGCGGCGACGGCGGTCCCGTCACCGTGACCAACAACGGGGCGCTGCTGACCCTCGGCGACGGCGCGATCGGCATCCTGGCGCAATCGGTCGGCGGCGGCGGCGGGCGCGGCGGCGGCGCGGCCGGCACGAGCAACGGCCAGATCACCGCGAGTGTCGCGGTCGGCGGCAACGGCGCCGTCGGCGGCAGCACCACCCAGCCCAATGGCGGCAACGCCGTCACGCTGACGAACGCCGGCACGATCGTGACCTTCGGGGCCGATGCGCCGGGCGTCGTGGCGCAGAGCATCGGCGGCGGCGGCGGGCTCGGCGGCAAGTCGGCCAGCACGCTCGGCAACCACACCAATTCCGGCGATGGCGGCAATGGGGCCAGCGGCTCCGTCAACGGCGCCATGACCGCGCTCAACAGCGCCTTCGCCTCCGGCGGGGAGGGCGCGGTGAACCAGTACAACACCATCTCCGGCCTCATCGGCGTCGCCAACGCCGCGCTCGGCAACGTCACGGCGACGCGCCTGCTGGGCGACGACCCGGCCGGGGACCTGGAGGATCTGGGCGAATCCGGCGGCGACAGCGGCGACAACAGCTCCTCCACCAAGATCACCGTCCACGTGAACGTGGGCGGGCAGGGCGGCGCCGCCGGGGATGCGGGCAACGTCCAGGTCACCAACACCGGCTCCATCGGCACGGTCGGGCCGATGTCGGACGGCATCCTGGCGCAGGCGATCGGCGGCGGCGGCGGCCGGGGCGGCGCGGCCGTTTCCTCCATCACCAGCGGCAAGGTCAACGAGGATGACAAGGAGGGGAACGTCCCGATCAGTGTCGGCGGCCGGGGTGGCCACGGCGGCAACGCGGGCAGCGTCACCGTGGACAATGGCGGGGGCATCACGACGATCGGCGCGCAGTCGCTCGGCATCGTCGCGCAGAGCGTCGCCGGCGGCGGCGGCATCGCCGGGACCTCGGCCGCGAAGGTCAAGGGCGACAACGCGGACAACACCTCCGTGCTCAGCCTGCCCATCGCGATCGGCGCCAATGGCGGCGGCGGCGGGACGGCGGGGACCGTGACGGTCAACAACTCCGGCGCGATCGTCACGCGCAGCCATGACGCGATCGGCATCGTCGCGCAGAGCATCGCGGGCGGTGGCGGCATCATCCGCACCCGCTCCAGCGACGCCTCCGACAACGCCGGCGGCGGGCCGGTCGCGACGGGCGGCAGCTACGGCATCAACCTGACCTTCGGCGGGGCCTGCGGCACCCTTTGCGACGCGAGCAAGGAGGCGGCCGCCGGTTCCGCCGGCGACGTGGTGGTGAACCACACGGGCAGCATCACGACCGGCTCCGTGGCCACGAACGGGACGCGGTTCGGCAGCGACGCCTATGGCATCCTGGCGCAGAGCATCGGCGGCGGCGGCGGCCTGGTGCTGGGCGGCACGCCCAACGGCACGAACTTCTTCGGCACCGGCACCATGACCGGCGATGCCGGCAGCGTGTCGGTGACGGCCGGCAACAGCACGGGCGCGGCGGGGACGGCGGGCAACATCACTACCTCCGGCATCGGTGCCGTGGCCATCCTGGCGCAGAGCATCGGCGGCGGTGGCGGCCTCGCCGGTGATACCGGGCTGACGGCGCAGCGCGCGGGCTTTGCGCCCTCTTCCGCGCACAGCGGCAACGGCGGACAGGTCCTGGTCAACGTGAACCCGACGGCCATCCTCTCCACCAGCGCCGACAACACCCCCGTCGTCCTGGCCCAGAGCATCGGCGGCGGCGGCGGGCGGATCACGAGCAGCGGCTACGGCGCCTATGATGGCACGGCCGGCGGGAGCGGCGCCGGCAACACCGTGACGGTGAACGTCTACGGCCAGGTGCAGGCGGGCGGCAGGGCCGCGCCCGGCATCTTCGCCGAGAGCGTGGGCCAACCGATCGCGGCGGACCCGAGCAAGAACATCCCGGCGAACCCAACCGGCGGCGCCGCTGTGCGGATCAACGTCGGGCCGGGCGCCGTGGTGCAGGGTGGGCACGACTACAACACGGGCGACGGCTACAACGCCGGCATCTACATTGTCGGCGGCAGCACCAACCAGGACCCGCAGAGCCAACTCAACAACAACATCAACAATCAGGGCACCATCACCTCGCTCGGCACCACCGCCATCTACGGTACCGGCGGCTGGACCAGCGTGTACAACCAGTCCGGCGGCAACATCACCGGTAGCGTCAACCTGGACAACGGCGGCGGCGGCGGTTCTTGCCCTCAAGGCGGCTGCGTCGTCACGGGTGGCACCGTCAGCAACTCCGCCGGGGGCACGATCAACACCGGTCCGCTGATGCGCCTCGGCGCGGCCGGCATCTTGACGAATGCGGGCACGCTCAACATCGGCGGCACGGGCCGGGTGGCCACGACGGAGATGACCGGCGCGCTGGTGCAGACCGGCACCGGCCGCTTGGTGGTGGACACGAATCACGCCACCGGCCAGGCGGACCGGCTGGAGGTGCAGGGCAGTGCCAACCTCGCCGGCACGGTGGAGGTGCATGCCGCCGCCCTGGCCAACCGGGCGGTCACCGTGCTGACCGCAACCGACGGCGTGAACCTCGATGCCGGCCTCGCCACCACCCGTACCCAACTCTTCCGCTTCGATGCCCAGGGCAGCGGCAACAGCCTGCTGATTCAGCCCCGTGCCGAGTTCGTGGCCCAGGCGGCCAATCTTGGCCAGAACCAGCAGCGTGTGGCCGCCCACCTGCAGGAGCTGTGGGACAGCGGCGCTAGCCTCGGCACCGGCTACACCGCTCTGGCCGGCGTTGCCGATGCCCCCGGCTATGCCCGCACGCTCGACAGCCTCTCCGGCCAGACGCTCGGCGCGGTGGCCGCCTTCCGCTACAGCGCCAGCCAGCACTTCGTCACCACCATGTTCGACGGCTGCCCGACCTACGATCAGGCTGGCATCACCGATGCGGATCAGAGCTGTGGCTGGGCCCGTATCTTCGGCCGCCACAGCAACCAGGACGCCACCTCCGGCGCGCTCGGCTACACCGCCGATGCCTGGACGCTGCAGACCGGCGGGCAGGCGCGGATCGCGCCGAACTGGTTCCTCGGCGGCTCCATCGCCTATGAGAACAGCGACTTCCGCGGCGATGGCGGACTGACCAAGGTCAGCGGCAACAGCCTGCTGCTGGGCGCCACCCTGCGTTACCAGGATGGGCCCTGGCAGGTCTCGGGCGCGCTCGACTTCGGCTACGGCTGGTACGACAGCCGGCGCACGGTGGAGATTGGCTCCGTCGTGCAGCAGGCCAACGCGTCGCCGCGCGCCTGGCAGGTCGGCGCGCACACCCGCATCGCCTATCAGATCCCCTTCGAGGGCTGGTACCTGCAGCCGCGCCTGGACTTGCACCTGAACCACGTGCGCAGCGGCAGCTACACCGAGAGCGGGGCCGCGCCCTTCAACCTGGCGGTGGATGGCCAGGGCGAGACCAGCTTCGCCGCGACCCCCGCCATCGAGGTTGGCGGACGGCTGAACCTGGGTGAGGGGATGGTGCTGCGTCCCTATGCCAGCGCCGGCATCAGCCTGATCAGCAACGGGGACTGGGCGGCAACTGCGCGCTTCGCCGGCCAGCCGGCCAGCCGGGGCTTCCGCGCCACCACGCCGATCCCGAACACGCTGGGCAAGTTCGCGGTGGGGGCGGAACTGCTCTCCAGCGTCAACTGGGACTTCAAGCTCCAGTACAGCGCCGATGTCGGCGATGGCTACGTCTCGCACGCCGGCATGGGCCGCATCGCCTACAGGTTCTGAGGGTAGTTTGCGGGCCAAGGATCATGAGCGCGGCCCCGACCGCGATGCCGGTTCCGCGCTCCACCGGGCCCGGATGGTGCGACAACGGTAGGGAGGATCGGACGATGGACGGGACTGGGCCGGTAGGAGCAACCGGCCGCGCCTCACGTCACGCCCGCGAGGTTGGGGCCCGCAGTAGCCCGCCCGCATTCGCCGCGGCACCCAGGCGCAACGCGATGCGGAACGCTTTCTCGTATCGCTCGACATCCTCCGGCCGGCGCAGGAACCAGAAGATCGGCTCGGTGCCCGTGACCCAGCCGGGCCGCAGACGGGCAACCTCGCGCAGCGCCTCGCGCGCCTCCTCGACAAGGCCAGCCTCGACCGCCGCGACCACCATGGTACGGAAGCAGAGGGCGTAGTCGGGCAGATGCACCGCGCAGTGGCGGAGCGCGATCATCGCCTCCTCGGGACGGCCGCCCAGGAGGAGGGCGCGGCCGAGCACCGCGTGCAGGACGGGCGAACCGTGCGGGTCCTCGGCGATCGCCTGCCGAAAGGCCCTTTCGGCATCCTCCGGGTGGCCCGCAGCGGCCAGCACGTCCCCGCTTGCGATGCGTGCCGCATCGTTGGCGATGCGGTTGGTCCGCAGCGCGAGGCGCGCCGTGGTGACGGCCTCCCCCCAATGGCCCTGCAACGCAAGCGTCAGGCAAAGCGCGGCAAGCGAGTGGGGGGATTCCGGATCCAGTTCGACGGCGTTCCGCGCCAGCCGGATCGACTGTTCCAACGTCTCGCTGTGGCCTTGCGCGCGCCAGCCATGGATCGCGATGCGCGCGAGGGTGATGGCAGTCCAGGCGAGAGCCGGGGCGTAGCCCGGATCGGCCGCCGAGGCGCGGACGAACAGCCCGCGCGCGATGGACGTCTCGGCCTCCGTGCTGCGGAGGTAATGCTCCTGGCCGAGCAACGTGAACTCCCGGGCGCTCAACCGCTCCACGGGCTTCTGCCGCGCCCGGCGCAGGCTCTTGCGCCCGATCTGCACGTTCATCGCTGCCGCGAGCGATGCGATGCCCTCGACAGGCAAGCCGGCAGCCCGACCCGACGGCCACTCCACCCGCTGGGCCCAGAAAGTGGTGCCGGTCGCGAGGTCGTCCAACCGGAGATGGACGCAGAGCAGCTCACCCGCGGAGTGGACATCGCCCTTCACCTCGAAGCCCTGCGTCACCCGTTCATCCGGGCCGGCGACGACGCGCAGGTCGGCGTGACGGACCAGCTCGGCCATGAGGTTCGGCGTGAGCGTGGCGGCAGCCTGCGCGGCATCGGCATCGGCTGGGGCGGCCTGCAGAGGTTGCACGACAAGCGTGTCCTGCCGGAGGAGGCCCGCGAGGCCGTCGACAGACGGTGGCCTTGGCACCGGTCCCGAACGCGTGGGCGGCTCGAGCGGCAAGGCGGCGCGGCTCGTGTCAGGGAGTGTAAGGCCGGCGGCAGGAGCGATCGAGGGTCCGCCTGCGTCGCCGACCGGCTCGGCCGCGCGGCGGTGCGCCGCCTGGAAGCGGTCCAGGTCCTCAGGACGCCGAAAGTACCAGAAGCCGGTGTGGTTGCGCGGCGTCCAGTCCGGCCGGAGGCGGAACAGCTCGCCCCGCGCCGCCAGGGCCTCGGGCATCCGTCCGGCCTCCACCCATGCCACCACGAGGGTATCGTAGGTCGCCGCATAGTCCGGCAGGTGCAAGGCGCACCAGCGCAGCGGCGGCAGCGCTTCCTCCCCCCTCCCTGCCAGCAGCAGCGCCCGTCCGAGGATTCCCCGCGCGGTCGGCGGGCTGAGCGGGTCGAGCGCAATGGTGTCCTGCGCCACCTCCGCTGCCTCCTCGGGGTGCCCAGCGGCGACGAGGACCTCGCAGACGGTGATACGAGGGGGCGCAAAGGCTGACCGGCCCGTGTGCAGCGCCGAACGCGCAACGGCCACTGCCTCCTCCCAGCGCTGATCCAGAACGAGGGCGAAGGCGAGGCGGGCGAGGCAGAGTGGCGAGTCCGGCTGGAGTTGCACGGCACGCCGCGCGAGCCGGAGCGCCTCGTCCCGCGTCGCCTGTCCCCCCGGGCCGCCCCAGCCGTGGGTGATCGCGCGGTGCACGGTGTAGGCCTGCCAAGCATAGGCCGGCGCGTAGTCCGGATCGGCCGCGATCGCGCGGGCGAACATCTCCCTCGCCACCTCCGTATCCGCCTGCGTGACGCGCTGGTGATGGTCCCGTCCGATCAGGCAGAGCTCGCGCGCGGTCAGCGTGGCGACCGGTTTGCGGCGCGCGGCCGAAAGGCTGTGCCGCTCCACCTGCCAGTTGAGGTGGACGGCGAGGGCGGTCAGCCTCGTCGTGGACAGGCCCGGTGCGCTCTTCCGCGGCTGTTCCAGGCGTTCCGCCCAGAGGACAGTCCCGGTCGCGGCATCCTCGAGCCGGATCGTCATTCGCAGGGCCTCCCCGGCGGAGCGCACCTCGCCCTGGACGAGATATCCCTCCGCGGCAACCGCCTCCGCGGCGGGCAGCACGCGCAGCCCTTCGATCCGAGCGAGCTCCGCGACCAGATCGCCCGTCATCGCATCGGCCAAGTGGGCGCAGGTCAGGTCGCCGTCCGGTGCCTCGAAGCGATGGACGGCGATCGGGTCCTGGCGGAGGTCCGCGAAGTCGCGGGCCGGGGGGGCCAAGGCCTTCGGCGCCGGCGCTGCATCGGGGGCGGCGTCCGGCCGGGACGGCCCGTCGCGCCGCACCGCGGCCGTCAGCATGTAGCCTCGCCGGGGGACAGTGCGCAGGATCTGGGCGGCGCGGCTGCCGAAAGCCTGTCGTAGTTCGCCGATGCACTGGGTGAGCGAGTCGTCCGTCACCACCAAGCCCGGCCAGAGCGCTTCGAGCAGCTCCTCCCGCCCCAGGAGCTGTCCAGGATGGTCCAGCAGATGCCGCAGGAGGGCGAAGGTCTTGGGCCGGAGGCGCAGTTCGGTCCCATCGGGTCCCAAGACCACTCCGCGCAAGGCGTCCAGTCGGAATTCGTCGAAGCGATAGGTCCCGGGCTCGTCACGCAACGGCATCAAAAACCCTCATCCACGCATGGACGATCCTAATCCGAAAAATTTCCGAAGATAGGTTCGGAGAAAGATCGTCACGATCTCGGCTGGCCTTCGGGCCCTCCGTCCCGAGGGAGCTGTAAGCCGGTTCGGCATCCCGATCTGGAAACCACGCCGTGCTCCGGTCCACCCGCCCCGACCACCGGACCTTCCCCCGCGTCCGGCTCCTCGCCTCCTGTGCCACCTCGGCCGGTGCGGGCCTCGGCCTGACAGGGTCAGACCCGCGGCGGCCCATGACCCACCCTGCCTTCCGCATCGGTGCGCTCGCGATGCTCGCCGCGCTCGGCCTGAGTCTCACGGCCTGCGCCACGGACCCCGTGGCGATCCCGCCGAACGAAAGCCGCCGCGGCATGAGTCCGGCGGCTGGTGAGCCGATCGCCACCATGTCAGTGACTCCAGCCACTCCTGTGGCGGCCGGCCTCCAGCGGCATGACAGTGGCGCCGGTGATCTCGGCCAACGGCCCAGTCAGCACCGCGGTGGTGCCGGACCATGAGCTGGAGCGCTACACCCTGTGCCTGCGCATCGGAGATCAGGCCCCCTGCGCTCCGGTGCGGCCCGGACGCTACGAGGCGCTGCTGCCGGGTTCACCCGTCGCGCCATCCCACACCTCCGCGACGACCTACCTCGCGGGCTCAGTGGAGCAGATCAAGAAGAGTGGTCACGCCGCGCTTACGGTTCACCCCGCAGGCCTTGCTGTGCACCAACCTCCATCGCGCGCCTGATCAGATCGTGGGCTGGTTCGTCCAGCGTTGGCAGCTGGAGGTCACGTTCCAGGACCCAACGGCAGTGGTCGGACCTCGCCTTGCCTGCTGGCGCTGTTCTCCCTCACCGCCCTCTCGGCCGTCCAGCTCAGGCCCACAGAGCAAGAAGCCGTGGCCAGCGGCGCTTGGCACCGCAAACCACGTCCTACCTTCAATGACATCCTCGTCGCCATGCGACGTCACTTCTGGTACGAACAGGGTTTGCTCACCTCACGGCGCACCAATCACATCTTGAAACCTCGACCCACCCTTCAGCGCGCTATGGCCTACGCCATCTGCCACGCCTCCTGATGGTCAAACACGAGCTTAGGCAGCGAGCATCTTCATGCGAATGATATTCCATGAACCAGGTTGCAGCACCGCAGAGATCTGGCCATCTGCGATGCGTACCTGTTCCAGGATAGATGGCTTGATTCGTTCGGGCTGCTCGCGGCTGTTGACAGCGGCCAGGTCTGAATCGCAGAGCTGTTCTGCCCGGTCGAGACCGAGAAGCTCCATTCCTCGCGTATCGACACGAAGGTCCAGGACGTCGTCCAGGCTCCGGTTCAGCAGGAAAAGCGTGAGGAAACCCTCATCCCGGTCATGTACTGCTGCGCACTTCAGGTACGGGACCTCCGGCATGGAGAAGCGATGCTCCTGCGTCCCACGCGGGTCATAGTAGCTGGTGGCATAGGTTGGCGATTCCACGCGTGACCGCAGGACCCGCCCGCGCCCGAGATTGCTCATCTGGGCGAACGGATAGAAGATCGTTTGCCGCCAGGCCGGACCGCCGGTTTCTGTCATGATCGGCGCGATGGCATTCACGAGCTGTGCGAGGCAGGCAGCCTTCACCCTGTCAGCATGGTTGAGCAGGGAGATGCATGCGCCACCGAAGGCCAGCGCATCGCCCATCGTATAGATTTCTTCCAGGATCTTCGGTGCCACCGGCCAGCCCGGGACAGTCCTTCCTTCCTTCTTCCCCCGTGTACGGTACCAGACATTCCATTCATCGAAACTCAGCATCAGCCTCTTGGACGACCTGCGCTCCGCTGCCACGGCATCGGCAATGGACACGACCTCTTCGATGAAACTATCCATGAGGTCTGCACTGGCCAGGAAGCTCGGCATATCGTCGGCATAGTTGTTCAGATACGTGTGGAGCGAGATGAACTCGACATGCTCGAAACAGTGCTCCAGAACTTCCCGTTCCCACGCACCAAAAGTCGGCATGTTGCGGGCAGAAGATCCACAGGCTGCCAGCTCCAGCGATGGATCGACCCACTTCATCATCTTGGCGGATTCCGTCGCAACACGGCCGTACTCTCGGGCCGTTTTGTGCTCCATCTGCCAGGGACCATCCACCTCGTTACCAAGGCACCAGAACTTGATGTCGTGCGGCTTTTCCCAGCCATGAGAACGGCGCAGGTCGGACCATGCCGTTCCACCCGGGTGATTGCAGTACTCTACGAGATTACGCGCTGCATCGGCACCACACGTCCCGAGGTTGACCGCCAGCATCGGTTCGACATCGGCGGCGCGGCACCAGTCGATGAACTCATTCGTGCCGAAGGTGTTAGGCTCCGTGGACATCCAGGCAAGATCGAGGCGGCGCGGACGCTGCTCCACGGGACCGACCCCGTCTTCCCAGTTGTACCCGGACACGAAGTTGCCTCCGGGATAGCGCATGATGGTCGGGGCCAGCTCCTTCACCAGCGCCAGCACATCCCTGCGGAACCCCTTCTCATCCGCCTCTGGATGGCCGGGTTCGAAGATACCGCCATAGACGCATCGCCCGAGATGCTCGACGAAAGCTCCGAAGAGACGGTCATGCGTATCGCCGATGGCGACGTCGCGATCGATGGTCACCTGTGCCTTCAAGGCTTCGTTCCTTCCCTGTTTCCTATGGGCCGTGTGCCGGTTGTCCGGCCGGCTCCGGCGCGTCATCCCATGCACCCTCGATGGAGAGCACGGATTCCTTCAACTGGATGGCGTAGGGATGCCTCGGGTTCGACAACACTGTGCGTGCATCGCCCGTCTCCACCACCTCGCCATGTCGCATGATCATGACGCGATCGCTGATCGTATAGGCTGTCGCGAGATCGTGCGTGATGTAGATGATCGAGACCCGCAGGTGATCCCGGAGCTCCCTGAACAGGTTCACGATGGTCATGCGCAGCGAGGCATCGATCATCGAGACGGGTTCATCCGCCACGAGCAGCGCTGGGCCAGGGATCAGAGCCCGCGCGATCGCGGCACGCTGCAACTGCCCCCCTGACATCTCATGCGGAAAGCGGCCTTTCACCTCTGCGAGTGAAAGACCCACCTGTTGAAGGGCACGGTCGGAAGCCACCTCGGCCTCTTCTTGCCCCGATGCTCCAGCGAGGTTACGGGCGGTGGCGTAGAGGTAGCGATCCACCCGGACGAGCGGGTTGAAGGCCTCGAAAGGGTTCTGGAAGATCGGCTGCACCTGTCGCATGAAATCCAGTCGGGCGCGACGCCCTCCGAGACGTGCCATATCAAGGCCCCGGAAGAGAATCTTTCCCTCTGTCGTTTCGCTCATGCCTAGCACCATGCGAGCCAAGGTAGATTTGCCGCTGCCCGACTCTCCGATGATCGCAAAGACTTCCGGCTGCCCGGCATCCAGAACGAAGGACACGTCCCGCACCGCCGGCGTCTTCCGACGCGCGAAGAGACCGCCGCCATAGGTCTTGCAAACCTGTCGCAGTTCGAGGAGTGGCGTCGTCATGATACCCTCCCCTGGACCACGGCGTGACAAGCGACGCGGTGGTCAGGCCGGACCTCCTCGAAAGCCGGCACCACCTTCCGGCACACCGGCATGGCGAGCGGACAACGCGGATGGAAGCGGCAACCCGGCGGCGGATCGGCCAGGCTGGGCGGCTTGCCTTCCAGCCCATGCCGCGGCCTATCGTCGCCGATACGGGGAAGGCTGGCGATCAGATGGCGCGTATAGGGATGCAGCGGCCGCTGAAAGAGCTGCCGTGTCGGCGCTTCTTCCGCTAGCCGCCCCGCATACATGATACCGAGCCGGTCGGTGAGGTTGGCATGCACGGCCATGTCGTGCGTGACGAAGAGGACGGAAGAACCCATCTCGCGCTGCAGTCTGCGGATCATCCCCAGAACGCCTTTCTGCACTACGACGTCGAGCGCGGTGGTGGGCTCGTCGGCGATCACGAAATCCGGGCGGCAGACGGTGGCGAGGGCGATGGTGACCCGTTGCCGCATGCCGCCAGATAGTTCATGCGGGAAGCGTTCCAGCACCTCGGACGGCAGATGCAGATGGGCCAGATGCGCCTGGACCCTATGCAGGAACTCCGGCATGGGCAGACCCATATGGCGGAAAGCGAAGTCCACGAAGGCGTGCCGGATCCTGCGCACTGGATTCAGCACGTTCATCGAGCCCTGCATGATATAGGACAGGTTCCGCCAGCGTAGGGCTGAGAGTTCCAGTTCCGGCAAGGCATAGAGGTCGCGTGGTCCGGTGCCGAAATCGAACCTGATCTGCCCGGCTACCACCTGCAAGGGTGGGCGGATCGCCCGGGCAATGGTCTTGATCAGGCTGCTTTTGCCGGAGGAGCTTTCGCCCGCTAGCCCATAGATCTCATCCCGGCGGATCTCAAGGCTGATATCGTCCACGGCACGCACCTCGCGAACCGTGCCATAGGCATTCACGCGGTAGTACGCTTTGAGGCCCTCGACGGAAAGGATAGGGCGTGGCCGCGTGGACAGGATCGGCAGAGCGGCGGGGGGAGCGACAGCCAGCATCACGCGCCGCCTCCCATGCGCGCGAGGCGGGAGCGTGGATCGATGTACTCGTTCATCGAGACCGCCAGAAGGAACAGCGCCACGAAGACGGCGACGACCAGGGCCACGGGCGCCGCGATCCACCACCAGATTCCTGAGACCAGGGCGGCATGCTGGTTGGCCCAGTAGATCATCCCGCCGATGGTGGGCGTGTTGACGTCGGTGAAGCCCAGGACCGAGAGCGTTACCTCCAGCCCGATGCTCCAGTTCATGTTGTTCATGGTGGTGGTGAAGATCACCGGCATGACGTAGGGCAGGTGCTCGCGTGTCACAATCCGGGCTGCGCTCATGCCGGAGAATGCGGCCTGGGCCGTGAACTCGCGTGTCTTAAGCGACAGGGCTATGGAGCGAACCAACCGCGCATCATAGGCCCAACCGAGACAGGCGGCGACGAGTGCCAGCAGTGCCCAGGTCATCTGATCCCGCATCACGAAGTAGAAGAGCACCAGGATGGGGAAGAGCGGCACCACGATGAAACTGTCGTTGATTGACATCAGCGCCCGGTCCGCAGTGCCGCCGGCATAGCCGGCGAGAAGACCCACGGTGAGCGCGATGATCCGGCTGATCACGGCAACGGTGATGCCGAAAAGCAGCGTGTTCCGGATCGCGAAGGAGAGCTGCCAGAAGACATCCTGCCCGCGTGAGGTGGTGCCCAGGATGAACTGTGCCGAGGGCGGCATGTCAGGCGGCACGACATAGACATCCAGGGGAGGATAGGGCGAAAGGAAGGACAGCAGCGCTACGATGGCTACGGCCAGCAGCAGCAGGCCGCCGAGAGCGAACTCCCAGTTGTAGCGCAGCAGGTCCCGCAGGATACGGATCATGTCAGCGCCCCTGGACCCTTGGATCGAGCAAAGGATAGAGCAGGTCCACCAGCAGCACCGCGGAGGAAACGGCGAGGATCGAGATGGTGGTCACGCCGATCACCAGACTGTAGTCACCCGCGTGAACCGCCGAGACCAGGAGTGAGCCGAGCCCGGGATAGCCAAAGACCTGTTCGGTGATGATGGCGCCATTGAAGATGGCCCCGAGCGACATGGCGAGCCCTGTCACCTGCGGCGCGAGCGCGTTGCGCATGACATAGGCGGACAGGATGGTGCGCCTCCGGACACCGGCCAACTCCGCATAGACAGCGTAGTCTTCGGTCACGACATTCGAGACGAGGGAACGCATGCCCATGAACCAGCCACCAATCCCAACCAGGATCAACGACAGGGCCGGAAGAAGGGAATGGCGCAGGACGCTGAGCATGAATTCCAGCGTGAAGCCTGGCTGGAGGCCCTGCGCATAGGCACCCGTGATCGGCAGGATTGGCCAGACGAAGCCAAAGAGGATCAGAAGCACGAAGGCCACGATGTAATAGGGCACGGGATGCACGGCCATGGCGGCGATGCCGGCCAGCTTGAGCAGCCGGCTGCGCCGATAGTAGCCCGCCAGACCGCCAAGGAGGTTGCCCAGTCCCCAGGCCACCAGCGTGGAGACCGCCATCAAGCCGAAGGTCCAAGGCAAGGCGCGGCCGATCAGCGTCCCGACCGGGGTCGGGAAGGCGGAAAGCGAGGGGCCGAAATCGCCGACCAGAATCCTCCGCCAGAAAGACAGCCACTGGCTCAGCGGACTGCCGCCGGTGCCATAGAGATCCTGCAGGGATCGGCGCATCATCTCGATGGCTTCGGGGCTCGTGGTGCCAAAGGCGGTGGCGGCGGTGATGGTCTGCTCCACCGGGTCGATCGGCGTGGCATGCGTGATGACATAGGTCACGTTGATGCCGACAAAGACGACCAGCAGGAACTGCATCAGACGCTTGATCAGATGGAGGCCATAGCCCTGCATGCGTACATCCCTCGCCTTGCGGAGAGGCGGGCATAAAGCGCCCGCCAGCCGGTTATCAGGCGGCGCGCGGCTTCAGGCGCACCAGCATGTAGCGAGAGTTGCCCCAGTTGGGCACAGGGTTGGCGAAGGGTGCTTCCGAATTGGGGAAGCCCGTCCAGTAGGTCGTATCCATCGAGGTGAAGACGTTATACGCCATGAGCGGGATGATCGGCATTTCCCGGACCATCAGCTTGGCATAGTCGCGGCCGATCTCGACCACCGATGGATCGTCGAAGGGCGTCCGCCGCATGCGCTCGATGACCGCGTCCATCTCCGGGCTCGACCAGCGCTGCCAGTTGCGCCAGGGCTGCGCCTTGCCGGGTGGCGCGACATATTGGGAATGCCAGCTATCGAGGAAATAGGCGAGGTCCGGATGGCCGCCATAGGTCTCGACGCTCCAGGCAATGACGGTCTCGAAGTCGCCGGCGTTGCGGCGATCGGACATGGTCGTGCCCTGTGCCACGTCGATCCGGCTGTCGATGCCGAACTGACGCCAGTTCTGGGCGATCATGGTGCCCGCACGTGTCATCACAGGGCGGGTTTCGCCTTCCACCATCACCTTGATGCTGAAGGGGCGACCATCCGGCATCAGCCAGTTGTTGCCCCGCTTGCGATAACCGGCTGCTTCCAGGAGTTCCGTGGCGGCACGAGGATTGGGCTTCCACCATCCGTGTCCCAGGGAACGCGTGATCTCCGTGGGATCGGTCGGGACATTGGGGGTGGAAGGTCGTACCAGTCCCGCGATCTCCGCCCCGATCCCCGGATCGTAGGGCTTGATGACCTGCTTGCCGGTGTCGATCTCGAAGGCTGAGAGCCAGTCCTGCAACGGCCCATGATAGTCCCGGGGATGAGTACCTGTGGGGGGCAGGGCGATGGCGGATATGGTGGCCGCGCCGCGATAGCTGGCCATCGAGACGGCCTTGATGTCGATCAGCAACGCCAGCGCCCAGCGGACCCGCTTATCTTGGAACATCGGGTTCTGGGTGTTGAAGATCAGCGCCGGCAATGTCGGGTCGGGATGCGCATAGGGAAAGCGCGGGAACCAACCCTGGATATGCTCCGATTGCCGCGCCAGGGTGAACATGCCCTCCGGCGAGACGTCATGGACCACATCCAACTCGTGATTGAGCTGCGCGATCACGCGCTTGTCCGGAGGCCCGCCATCGACATAGGAGAGGTAGCGCGGTGCTGGTTGTCCGAAGCGCCCGAGCGTGGTCCGTTGCCAGTCCTCTCGCCGCTGCCAAGTGAATCGCCGTCCCTCGGGATCGTAGCTGTGCAGCGTGTAGGCTCCCAGCGAGACCGGTGGGTTGAAGTCGAACCGTACCGGGTCCGCCACCTTCTCAAAAACATGCTTGGGCATGATCCAGATGGCGTTGAAGCGCACCATGAAATTGGCGTGGAAGCGCGCATTAGGCCGCTTCAGTTTGAACACCACGGTATAGGGATCGGGGGCAGACACCTGATCCACGTTTAGGATCAGTTGCGCGCTCCAGCGCATGCCGGGGTTCTTGATCTGCGTCTCGACGGTATGCACCACATCGGTGGCAGTGAACTCCACCCCGTCGCTCCAGTGGATGCCGCGGCGCAGCTTGGCGGTCATCTCGGTGAAGTCGGCATTGTAGATCGGTGGTTCGGCCGCCAAGGAATTGTCGAAGGGACCGTCCAGCCCGCTTTCCGGATCGATATACCAGAGCGTGTCCATCGCGACCTGCTGCAGCCCGTTATACTGGCTGCCGGCATTGATCGCCCAGATGTTGAACCAGCCGGCGTTGCGGATCACACCTTCCGGGTTTTCTAGGATCAGGGTCTCGCGCCGTGGCGGAGCGGCGGGGACTGAACCGGAACTTCCCGTCTGGGCGCTGAGTGGTGCGGCGGCGAGCACGATCGGCGTGGCCAGCAGGGATCTGCGGCTAAGCGACATGGACCATTCCTCCACGTGCCGGCTTTGCCGGCTATCGTTGAAGGGAGGCTAGGAGCGTCGCTTCACAAAAGTCAACGACAATTTGGATATAAACCCGAATTTCGGGAATACTAGGCGAGGAGAAGTCGCATGACAATGTCCTGGCCGTGATTGCCGAAACCTCGGCCGAAGATGTTGATCCCTCCGGGATGAGCGGCATCCTCCTCGATGCCGATCCTCAACCGGATGGAGTGATGCTCGTCGAGCGCGAGGTCGAGCAGCGTCACATCGGACAGGCGAATTCCATCGAAGAAGGTGCCATTCTCGGTTACGCGCCAGTTGGTAAGACGGCCATACTGCGACCCCGCCAGCTTCCACCAGCGCGGTGTATGCACGCCCCTCTTGTCGCCGTAATCGGAGGGAGAGGTCCAGCTGCCCAGTCTCACTCCGTTTACCCATAGCGTGATGTCGGATGGCCAGTTGAGGCTGGTGCCCGGAACTTCGGAGGAAAGCTCCATGCTGAATTCCAGCGCCCGCACCTGGGCTCCTATCAGCTTGGCATTGTTGGGGAACTTGTACTCGACGAATCCGCGCGAGAACCAGATCAGCGCTGCTTCGACCCTCGCCGGATCGAGAAAGAAATCCGGCACGTCGAGTAGGCC
Organism: Roseomonas gilardii; assembly: GCF_001941945.1. NCBI lineage: Bacteria > Pseudomonadati > Pseudomonadota > Alphaproteobacteria > Acetobacterales > Roseomonadaceae > Roseomonas > Roseomonas gilardii. The sequence continues at coordinate 523,545 of NZ_CP015584.1, forward strand.
AATCACTCCACGCTGGGAGCACAGACCGCAGGGTGCGCGCACGTTGCAGGAGGTATAGAGACCCAGGGGCATGGCGACCTCGACGAGGTCGCTGCGCTGCGTCAAGGCGGGACCGTCGAGACGTATGACGATGTCATCGAAGCGGACATGGCAGATCTTCTGCTGGCCCTTCCTTGCCTTGACGACCTCGGTCTCGATCAGGCGGCACTCCTCCAGCACCTGTACATTTGCAGCCACTGTGGATTGGGGGAGGTCGAGCCGCTCGCCGATCTGGTTCACATTGAGGGGGCCGTGTTGCCGCAGCAGACGCAAGATCTGTATTCGCACGGGCGATGCCAGACCACGGACCAGCTCGGCATGAGCCTCCGGGATCACGGTCAGGAAGGCTCGGTTCTGCGGATCGCTCATCGGCTCTCCATCGGGCATCAGAGCATTACATACCCGATTTTCAGATAGTGAAAAGAAGAGCTACGAGCTTACTGTTTACTGGGAACGCGGAGTATCGACATGGGTGCGCCCTGAGTTGGCATGTCCGGTTCCCGACCTGAGGGGCAGCCTCTACGGCAGTCTGTTGTAGTCGTTGGCAGTGCCTCGAAACACCAGACAGCAGCCGCATCGAGGCGAGGCTTCCGCACGTGGTGCACGACGGGATCGGTCTCGGCCACGGCTGACCCTCGGTGAGCGAGAGCACGACAGGCCGGCCTATCCGACGCGGCAAACATGGGACTTGGAGCCAGATCACCTTCAGCCGGGGCCGATACAGGGGGAAAGGCCCTCTTCAAGTGCGTTTGTGCACCGAATTTTCACCTTGCAAGGACGGTAACCAAGCGATACATTACGTTATCGGAATAACAGGGCTGTTCAGAAATCCCGGCAGGGGAGGTTACTATGCCGAAGAGCCGCTGTAAGATTCTGAGCCATCCGCTGCTCTTCATTCTCCTTGCTGTTTTCGTGGGGGCCTCCTCGTTCGATGCGGTGGCGTCCGAGCCGCCCGCTGCGGAAACCACCTGCCCTCGCGTGGTACGGGCGGAGGTTGTCGCTTTCGAACAATCCTACCTTCTGAACCGCTTCGGCAGCTTTGTGCCGGCGGGGATGATGTATGCGCTGCGCCACGATGTCGTTTCACTCGATGGCGGCACGGAGTTGCGCCCCGGCCGGGTGCGGTTGCGCCCGGACAAGCGGCCGCGCCCACTGGTGCTGCGGGTGAATGAGGGCGACTGCCTTGAGGTCACCTTCCAGAACTTGCTGCGTACCGATTGGCAGGAAGAAGGTGGCGTGTTGCCCGACGACGACGGCAGCCTGCCAGGCCATACCGCGGCACGCCCCGGAGAAATGCCGCGTCAGCCCCGCGTGCGGCCCGGTCCGGTCAGCATCGACGCCCCGCGCACCCGTGCGGCCTCCTTCCACATCACCGGGCTCGAACTCGTTCGGATGCGACCGGAGGACTGCCCGGCCGGTGTCGCCTGCGGCGGCGACGGGAGCAATGTCGGGCGACCTGGTCATCAGGGCCTGGTGGTGCGCGACGGCACCCCGCATTCCATCGCGCGGGACTATCCGCTCGGCTCGCTCGCGGCGCCCGGCCAGACCATCGTCACGCGCTGGCGGGCACAGCGGGAAGGCGCCTATTTCGCCTACTCCGCTGCCGCGCCCGTGGGTGGGGAAGGGGATGGCGGGCAGATCGGCCTCGGCCTCTTCGCTTCGGTCAATGTCGAGCCAGCGGGATCACGCTGGTATCGCTCGCAGGTGACCGCCGAGGAATTGCGCATGGGCACCACGGTGCCCGCCGCCGACCACCATGACTATCGCGGCATCGACTATCGAGCGGATCATCCGACGCGAAAGCTGCCTGACGGCAGCGCGGTACCGCTGTTCCGGATGCTCGACGACCGCAACCGCATCCTGCATTCTGACCTCAACGCGATCGTCGTGCTACCGGCCGGCGCCGAGCCTTGCGCGCATTTCGCCAGCGACTGCGCGCGGTCGTTCCGTGAATTCACCGTGATCCTGCACGACGAGATCCATGCGCGGCAGGCCTTCGACCGCCTGGAGAACGAGAATGACCCACTGTCGAAGATCCGCGACGGCATGGGCATCAATTACGGCGCCTCCGGCATGGGCTCGCTGGCGCTGGCGAGCGGGGCGCATGGCGAAGGCGTGCCGCCGCTGCAGAACTGCCGCGAATGCCGTGCGGAGGAGTTCTTCCTGTCCTCCTGGGCTGCCGGCGATCCGGCGCTGATCCTCGCTTTCGACGGCGACACGCCGTCAGGTGCGCGGTGGTCGGACGACCCATCCAACGTGCATCACTCCTACCTCGGCGACGCGGTGCGCTTCCGCAACCTCCATGCCGGGCCAAAGGAGACGCATGTCTTCCACCTGCACGCCCATCAATGGCTGCTGGACCCGCAGGATCCGGATTCCAGCTATCTCGATTCCCAGACCATCTCGCCGGGTGCGACCTTCAGCTATGACATCGGCTTCGGCGGCACGGGCAATCGCAACTACACGCCGGGCGACAGCATCTTCCACTGCCATCTCTACCCGCATTTCGCGCAGGGCATGTGGGAACTGTGGCGTGTCCACGACACCTTCGAGGATGGCCGCTTCGGCCGGACCTGGTATCGCCCCGACCAGCCAGCCGGGCCGGACAACGATCCACGCTGGCGCAACCTGCCGGACGGGGAGATCGCCACCGGTACGCCGACGCCTGCGCTGCTGCCGATCCCGGGCAGCGCGCTTGCCCCGCTACCGGTCGCGGAGTTCGCCGGCTATCCGCATTACGTCCCCGGCATCGCCGGTCATCGTCCGCCGCAGCCGGCGCTCGACATGGACGTGGACGAAGGCACAGGCTGGATCGCTGTCTCGGGCGCCGAGCCTCCACCCGGCGCCATCGTCAATGGCGGCCTGCCGCGGCACGTGGCGCGGGGGGGTACCCTTGACCGGGAGCGGGAGCGGGTGATCGAGTCCGCGTTGGACCGTGGCGGCGGCGCCGCGCAACTGATCGCGCAGCGCATCCGCCGCCAGGCCGATCCCGCCAGCTTCGGAGTGCTGGCGCAGGAATGGGAGACCATCGACCTCGCCTTCCGTGCCCATGCCGGCGAGCCTGCAGAACAGCAGGCCATAGCCTTCCACGAAGGCACGCTCGCCGTGCCGGGGCTCAACCCTGTGGCGAACCCTGCGGCGCCGCGGCCTGAGTGGTGGAGACCGCGCGCCTACCGCACCGACCGCGTCAATGGCGATCTCGACGCACCCGCCGCCGCAGCCGACGCCAAGGCACTGTTCTTCGTCAACGGCCTGCCACGTGCCCCCGGCGCGCCCTTCGCCAATCCCTGCCCGGCCGGTGCGCCGGAACGGCATTACCGCGCCGCCTTCATCCAGACCGAACTGGTCTACAACCGCCATGGCTGGTTCGACCCGCAGGGCCGCATCATCGTCCTTGAGGACGACATCCACCGCATCGTCGATCCCAACACCCGGACCCGCCTGCCGGAGCCACTGTTCTTCCGGGCCAATTCCGGCGAGTGCATCGTGTTCCGCTCGACCAACCTGGTGCCGAGCCTGCTGAACGTTGACGACTTCCAGATCGTTACGCCGACCGATACGATCGGCCAGCACATCCATCTGGTGAAGTTCGACGTCACCTCCTCGGACGGGTCCGGCAATGGCTGGAACTACGAGGACGGCACCTTCTCGCCGGACGAGGTGCGCGAACGCGTGCTGCGCTACAACGACACTCCCGCCGGTCAGGCCAACCCGCTGACGCTGCGCGAACATCCGCTGTTCCGGCCCGGCGGCACGATCTACGAGGCAGCGCAGCTCGATCCTGTCCATGCGACGCTGCTCCGGCGTGGCCAGTGTCCTGGCCGTGAGGGCGACGAAACACCGAATGCTGCCGACGACGAAACGCGGCGGCGTGACCGGACGAGGCTCTACATCGAGCGGCTGAATCGTGATCACCCCTTCTGCGGTGCACAGCGCACCACGCAACGCTGGTGGGCGGACCCGATCCTCAGCACACGGCGTCCGGGGCGTGACAACACGCTGCGCACCGTCTTCACCCATGACCATTTCGGCCCGAGTTCCCATCAGCAGCACGGCCTCTATGCCGGGCTGGTAGTCGAGCCTGCCAATTCCCTGTGGGTGCGCAGTGGGGAGCGCCCGCTGACGCCCGAGGAGGTCGATGCGCTGCGCGGTCCGGACCCCGCCGCACCGCGCCCGCCGATGACGCTCGCCGAGCAAGGGTTCTGCCGAGACCGCGCCGAGGCGCTGGCGCGCGGCGAGGATGACCCCATGGCCGACCCATCCCGCATCGCGGAGCGCGCGCGTTGCAAGCTGATCGGCGGGTCGGACCTCACCGTCGCAACGGTGCCGGCGCTGCGGCGGGATACGCAGCACCTCCTCGCGCCCGTGGAGCCACGCGATCCGCTGGTGCTGCGTGGAGATGGTGGCCCGACCGCGACGCTGGCCGACATCGTTGCGCCACGCTGCGTGCACAATGGCAATTCCGTCAGCCAGCGCGACGTCAACGACGTCGATGTCGATCTGGTCCCGGCACGCGGCCGCACGCCACGGGCGGGTGCCGAGCTGCCCTGCACCGAGGCGTAGCAGAACCGGCGTGAATTCAATCTGGCTCTGGCCGATTTCGGCATCGCCTACACCGCCGCGCTGGAGCCGGTAAACCCCGAGCCGCTCGGCGAGGATGGCGGCTTTCGCGACAACACCGCGCTGCGCTTTGGGCGGCGACATGTCGCAAGCACCCTGCCGCGGCCGCTCGCCATCTCCTCCGAGGATCCGGGCAGTCAGCTCGTGAACTACCGCCACGAACCCTTCGCGCTCCGCATCAGCGAGGCGACGCCCGATCCAGCGCTCGGTGGTTTCGACTACCGCCAGGCGCGTGCACGTGCCAGCGGGCCCGGCGATTGCGCGGCGGGAGATACGGATTGCCTCGGCGATCCCGCCAATGCCTTCTCGAGCCGCGTCCACCTACGGCGCGACATACGGATGGCTACTGAGTCGCAGACTGTTTCTGTGCACGCCGCGACGCGCGCCCTGCTCACGCGGCCGGGTGAGGCGCAGCGCCTTGATCGGCTGATTGCGGATATCGAGCAATGGCGGCGTGACTTCCTCTGCGCGCTGCACCCGGCCATGCTGCTCGGGTCATGGGATCCCGCAACTCCGCCGGCACAGCGCACCGAACCCTGTGACCCGCGCATCGAGCGGCGTGAGCCCTGGCGGTTGTTCGGCGACCCCGTCACGCCGATCCTGCGCGCCCATGATGGCGACCGCATCCAGATCCGCCTGATCCAGGGTGCTCAGGAGGCGCAGCACATCTTTTCCATGAATGGTGTGCGCTGGCGCCGCGCGCCGGATTCCGCTCATGCCGGCTTCGTCAGCGCGCAGCCGACTGGTATCTCCGAGCATTTCGAGGGGGATATCAATGCCCGTGGCTTCGGTTCCTCCATGCCGGACTACTTCTATTCCTCTGCCTCAGTGGACCAGATCTGGGACGGGGTGTGGGGCGTGCTGCGTGTGACCGCGCCCGACTGGGGGCCGGACCAGCCGATCGCGGCCGTTGCCCCGGCGGAGCGTGTAGGATTCCTCGCCACCGCGCGCACTCGTCCGCTGGCGGAAACCGGCATCGCACAACGCATGGCGCGCCTGCGCTATGCCGCACTCGACGCACCGCGCGCAATTAGCGGTGCCGCTGCGCCAACCGAACCCGAGAACATTCGCGTCGCCGATGTCGCCGCGCAGATCGTGGTACCCGCGCTCGCTGCCGCGATGCGTCAGCCCGCCGCGCGTGACCGCCTGCCGCCGGGCTTCGCGGGCCTTGCCCGCGCGCTGGTCGAACCGGGCGACGCCACGGTTCAGCAGCGCGCCAAGGAAGACGTGCTGCGTATCGCCCGCGCCATGGTGCTACCCTCCGCGATGAACGCGCGCTCCCGCCCCAACGCGGTCCAGGACCAGGAGCGCGCGGTGTGCGGCGGGGCGGCGGTGCACCGGCGCTTCGACGTCTCGGCCGTGCAGGTCTGCAGCCTCTATGGCACTTGCGGCACGCCGCAGCAGCGCGGCATTTCCTACAGCCGGCGCTTCGACATCCGCGACGACCGCGCCATCATCTATGTGTTGAACCCCGAGCAGCGCTGCGACGCCGCCAGTCCCGAACCCGGCTGCGCAGTGACTGAACTGCTACCCAATGACGAAGTGCTCTCGCGATTGCGCGAAGACTTCGCCCATGGACGCCCGGTCGAGCCGCTGGTGCTGCGCGCCCCGGCCGGCGCGTGCATGGAGGTGACGCTGCGCAACCACCTGCCGGCCGTGCTGGATGACGGCCCCGGCCCCGACGGCCAAGTCGTGGAGCGCAGCGCCTATCACAATTTCCTGCCGATGATCACAGACGGCTTCAACGTAAACCAGTTCCGCATGTCGTCCAGCGTCGGGCTGTCCGCGCCGCGGCTGTCGCAGAACCCGGTCTTGGCCGATGGCAGCAATCTCGGCTGGAACGGCCTGCGCATCGATGACGAGATCGACTCATCCGGCGCGCTGTGGACACAGGGCTCGCTCGTGCCGCCCTGCGCGCCTGACAATGCGCAATGTGGGAAGAGCCCGTCCGATGGCGGTATGCGCACCTTCTTCTGGAGTGCGACGGACTTCATCCCAAGCGGCAATGCGCCGGTGGAATTCGGTGCGCTGCCGCTACGCAGCCTTGCCGATCCGATCAAGCATCCGATGCATGGGCTGGTCGGTGCGCTGGTGATCGGCCCAGCGGGGTCCGAGGTCTGCGCTGCCAACCGCTTCGCCCGGCGCCGCACCGATGGAAGCCCCTTGCAGGTCCCCGGCGGGGTGAGTGCGGAGATGTGCCGCGCCGACGGCACCCGCTATGTCGATCATGTCCTCGTCGTGCAGGACGCGGTGAATGCGACGCGCGGCGGGATGCCGATGCCGAACCTCAGCGGCGCCGAGGAGCCCGACGATTATGGGGTCAAGGCGTTCAACTACCGCACCGAGCCGCTCTGGGCGCGCAGCGCCAACGATCCCGGGGTGCCCTTCGAAACGCGCAACGAGGCTGACTACGCCGCGATCCTCAGCTCCCGCCGCGACGGACTAGCCGGCCCCTGTGCGAGCGGTGCGCCGCCGGCCGAGGGCATCGCCGGGTCCGCGGGTTGCGATCCGGAGACCCCGATCCTGCATGCCCGCCCCGGCGAGGAGGTGCGGCTGCACTTCGTCCATCCGGGCGGCCATACCCGCCAGCAGGGCTTCGCACTGAGCGGGCACGGCTTCAGTGCCTTCCCCTGGATGCCCAACCCCGCGGATCCCGAAGGCCCGCCGGTGTTCAGCCGCGATGCCGGTTCCTTCCGTGTCGGGGTGACCAATGGCTTCGGGCCAATGATGGGGGTGACCTACGGGTTCCTGGCCGGCGGCTGTGACCGGGTCGCCATGGACTACCTGCTCCGCAGCCAGGCGAGCTTCCTGTTCGACGGCGGGCTGTGGGGCCTGCTGCGGGTGGAAGGCCCGCCGGTCGATCCGGCGCCAGCCGCGGGGGGCATCGTGCCGTGCCGGTGATCCAGCAGCTCTTCCGGGACAGCGATTTCGATGCCACCTGCTGGTGGCTCGATTGGCTTGAGGATCCCGACCGCTCGCCCAACCGCGTCGCGCCGAATTGCCCGGTCGCGGCCGACATCCCCGGGCAGCGCCGATCCGCCCGCCGCGTGGGCACGTTGCGGCGCGACTTCCCCTATGTGCTGCAGCAGACCACGGTAACGGTCGCGACCAGCGGCCTCGCCCGCGCCTTGCGGGCCTGCGGCAGCAGTTTCGAATGCAACCTGTTTCCCGGCGACGGGTTGCTGGTCGCGGCGCGCTCCGCAGCTCCCGCCGGGGCGGCAGAGGCGCCGCTCTGGCTCTCCTTCTCCAGGCCGGTGAAGGCGGTGGGCTGCTTCGTCGCCGGTAGCAGCGCGGTGCCGGCCGGCACCGGCTTCACCGCCTCGGCCTGGGCGCGGTTGTCCGACCAAGCTGGCTTCGAGCAGGCAGTGACGGTCGCCGGCGTCACCGGGCTGCCGGTGCTGCCACCGGCGGCGCGCGGTGCGCCCTTCCTCGGCCTGCGCGCGACCGGCAGCGACACCATCGCGGAAGTGCGCTTCGACCTGGTGCCTGTGGCGCCGGGGGAGGTCGGGCAGATCGCCCTCGGCACGTTGCTGGTGCAGGGGTGATGCGGCGCCTGTTCGCCCTGCTCGCGCTGCTGCTGCCCGGCCTCGCCGCCGCGCAGGACGCGGCGCCGCAATCCGGCGAGGCGGTGCAGGACGGCGTGCGCATCGCCTGGACCTATGCCCCGCGCGGCGACCCCGGTATTGGCACACTGGAGGTGGCGCTGACCGACGACGCGACCAGTGCACCGCTGCGCTACGAGCGCGGCCGCATTGCCGCCTGGCTGCAGCGCCGCCGCGCCGCGCTGCCCGATGCGGAGATTGCCTGCCCGGACCGCGTGCGGATGCTGGCGGGGCAGGGCATCGGCCAGCGCGCCGACATCGACCTCAACACCTGGCGGTTGGTAACGCTGAACGCCGATGGCACGATCGCGGTCATCAACCCCTTCGTGCCGCTCAACAACGCGAAGCTGGAGGCGATCGTCGAGTTGGGCGGCACACCGCGCGCCTGGCTGCCGATCCCCGAGCGGCTGGAAGCCTGGGTGGTGCTCGCCGATCCGGCGCGGCTGGTGGCGGTGGACCTGCAATCGGCGCGCATCGCCCGTGCCATCGACCTACCGGAGGATGGCGGTCAGGCGCGTCTCGCCTGGGACGGCGCCACGGGGCGGCTGTTCGTGGCGCTGGAGGGACGGGAGGGCCTCGGCGAACTCCGCCCCGACCAGACCGCCGAGGGGCTGCGGCTGATCCCCGGCCGCGCCCCGGCCGCGCTGCTGGCATCCGAGGCGCTGCCTGGCCCGGCGACGGGCCATGCCGATGGGTCGGTGACGCTGCATGCCGCCGTGTCGCGGCGCTGGATGGTCGTCGCGGATGACCCGGTACGGATGCTGCGCCATTCCATCCAGGCCAGGCGCATCATCGCGGCGACGGCGGGCGGGCGGCTCGGCTGGATCGACCCCGGCTCCGCCGATGGCACGGCGGCGGAGCGCGTGCTGGAGCTTAACCATCCGGTGCGGGCGCTGGAACTGACCGACGGCGGCCGGCGGGCGCTGGCGCTGGGCGGCGGATGGGCGAGCCTGGTGGACCTTGCCACCGGGCGGGTCGAGGCGCGGTTCGACACGCTGCCCGGTGCCGATGCGCTGTTGGTCACCGACCGCTTCGCCTATGGCATCAGCCTCACCGACGGGCGGGCGACGCTGTGGCCGTTGGCCGAGTTGCGCCAGGGCGTGGTGAACCCGGTCGAAGTGACGCTCGGCCGCCCGGATGCGACGCCCGGCGTCGCCGCGCAGGCCGTGCCGCTGCCCGGTGGCAGCGGCATGCTGGTCGCCGCACCGGCCGACGGCATGGTGTTCCAGTACGGCGAAGGGATGATGGCGCCGATCGGCAGCTTCTCGACCTACCGCCGCGCCGCGGTCGGGCTGCTGGCGCTCGACCTGTCGCCCCGGGAGGTCGCGGCGGGACGCTATGCCGCTTCCGTCCGGCACCTGCGCGGCGGGGCGCATGATCTGGTGCTGGCCGGGGCCTCGCCGCGCTTCGCGCTCTGCGTGCCGCTGCGTCTGCCGGCGACGGCAGCGGCGCCGATACTGCCGGATACCGCCCTGCGCGTGGAACTGGCCGGGCTGACGCGGGAGGTAGCCGGACCGGCAACGCTGCGGGTGCGGCTGAGCGAGATCGGAGGCGAGACGCCGCGCCTGATCGACGGTGTGGCCGATCTCGAACTCTTGGTCTTCGACCGCCGTACCGCCTGGGAGGCGCGTGCGCCGATGCGCGCGGCCGGTGCGGCGGGGGAATATGCCGCGCGCATCGACCTGCCGGCCGGCGCACGGGCCGAGGCGATGGTGGCCAGCATCTCGCGCGACCTGTCCTTCGCCGCGGGGCGTGTCGGGCCACTGCCCGAAGTGGGCAGGCCATGATCGGGCGGCGCGTCCTGCTGGGCCTGCTCGTCGCGGCGCCCGCATGGGCACAGGGGGTGCGGCTGCCGCCGGTGGTGCTGGTGGACCAATCGGGCGTGCGGCGCGACCTCGGGGCCGTCGCCGCACAGCGGCCGCTGGTGCTGAGCTTCTTCTTCACCGGCTGTACCACCATCTGCCCGCCGCAGACCGCGGCGATGCAGGCGCTGCAGGAGGAACTCGCGGGCTGGCCGGAGCCGCGGCCGCTGCTGCTATCGGTCAGCCTCGACCCCTTCGGCGACACGCCGGAGGCGATGCGCGCCTATGCCGGCCGCTTCGGACTAGAACTCGGGCTGGACAAGGGCTGGCTGCTACTGGGCGGCGATCCGCGCACCCTGCTGCGCGTCTGGCGCGCCTTCGAGCAGCCGGAAAGCCAGCCGGAGGACCATGCGGCGCAGATCTGGCTTGGCGCACCGGGCGGGCGGGACTGGCGGCGGGTCGGCGCGCTGACGCCGCCGGATCGGCTCGCTGCCATGCTGCGGCAGATGGCACCATGATCCACCGCGCCGCCCTTGCTCTCGCCACGCTGCTGGCGGGCGGCGCGGCGGTGGCGGAGCCGCCCGGCCGCGCGTTGTTCCAGGGCCATCAGCCCTTCGCCGCCGGGCGCGACGCGACCGCCAACCGGTTGCCGGCAGCCTATGCCGCCTGCGCGTCCTGCCACGGCCCTGCCGCGGCGGGCCGGCGGGAGGGTGGCGTGGTAGCACCCCCGGTCACCTGGGCCGCGCTGGCCCGTCCGGCGGGGCGCGCCGGGGCCTATGCGGACGACGCGGCGCTGCGCGGGGCCATTGCGGACGGCGTGGGGCGGGACGGGCGGGCGCTCGATCCCGCCATGCCACGCTACCGGCTGGAGGCGGCGGAGATGGCGGCGCTGCTCGACTATCTCACCATTGCCGGAACGCCGCGGGATCTGCCGCCGGGCGTGGCGGAGGACCGCATCGCCCTGGGCACCGTGCTGCCGCTGAGCGGGGCCGCCGCACCGACCGGGCGGGCGGTGCTGGCGGGAATCCAGGCTGGTCTCGCCGGCGCGGTGGTGCATGGCCGGCGGGTCGAATTGCAGGCCGAGGATGGCGCTGCGGCCGGGCCCGCCATGGCGGTACGGCGGTTGCTGGACCAGCCGGTCTTCCTGGTGGTGGGCGGGCTATGGCTGGACGGCGCGGAGGCGGAGCAGGCTCTCGCCGAGGCGCGTGTGCCCCATCTCGGGTCGCTGCTGTCGCGTCGGGACAGTGAGGCCGGGCCCTGGGTCGCGGATCTGCTGGCGCCCCGCCGGGCGCAGCAGGCGGTGCTGGCCGCCGCACTCGACGCCTGCCCGCAGGGAGCGCGCGTCGGCATGCCGGTCGCACCGCCGGAGCCTGGCCACATGGCGATTGCCTGGCAGGATGCTCCGGCGGCACTCGCGGCCGAGATGACCGGGCCTGTGGGCTGCCTCGGCACCGGTCTCGCGGGGGCGGGGCGCATCACCCTGCCGCCCGGCTGGCGTTGGGAGGTCGTGCTGCCCTTCCCCGCCATGCTGGTCGAGGCGGACGGCCCGTGGCAGCGGCTGGGCCTGGCGGCGGCGCGGCTGGCCCTGGAGACGCTCGCCCAGGCGGGCGCGGCACTGCATGAGCACGCGCCGCTCGACGCCCTTCCCACGGCCTTCGAGGCGCTGCCCGGCGCACCGCTGCGCTTCGCCCCGCGCCGCCGCCATGGCTGGGACCCCGAGGTGATGGACCTGACCCCTGCCGCCCGGCCCGAAGCGGCTGGCATGCGGCCATCCGCCCATCGGCATGAGGGAGGCTGAGATGCGCGTTCCGACCGGCTTGCGGGCGGCGTCCCGCCACTTCCTGACCATGGTGCTGCTGGGCGGGGCGGGTTTCGCCGGCGTGCCCGCCGCTGCGCAGACGACGAGCTTCACGCTGATCGGGCATATCGAGGCCTTCAGCCTCGCCAATGCCACCGATCCGCTGTCCGAGGCGACCATGACGGTGCGCGGCATTGCGGTGACGCTGCCGCGCAACCTGCTCATCACCATGCCCGGGCGCTACCTGACCGCGAGCGACCTGTTCCGTGGGCCGGGGCTCGGCGCGACGGTGCGGGGGCAGAGCGGCCTCGCGCTGCGCGACACGCGATCCGCCGCCGAGCAGGCACGGTTCGTGCCCTTCGAGGCCGAGGTCATCGGCAACCAGGTCGGCGCGCGCCACATCGCCGGCGTGGTGCGTATCAGCCAGGGGGCGCTGCATGCTGGCGCCGGCTACATCCAGTCCATCGACCCGCAGACCGGGGAGATGCGCGTCGGCATCCATGGCGGCACCGGCGGTGTGCGGGTGCGGCTGAACGATCCGACCGGGATCTTCGGGCCACCCAGCACGGGACTCGATGCGCGCTTCGCGGTGGATGACGGGAACGCCCCGGTCCACGCCCGAACCGGCTTTCCCGTCTGCCTGAGGGCCGGGCAAAACGCGCAGCGCTGCCAGGTGGTGAACCGTCCGGCTGGAAACCCACACCGCTTTACCTGTGGCACGATCCCCGCCGTGGCCGATGCGCTGGCAGTGGCCTGCGATCCCCGCCTGCCCGTGGCGCTGCAACCCGGCGACCATGTCACCTATGTCGGCATGATTGTCGCCGATTTGCAGAACCCGGACCCGGCGAAGCGTGGCTATGTCATCGCGGCGCACGGGCTCGATGCGGAACTGGGCATCTACACCTCGCCCGGTGTCGATCCCGCCTACTTGTTCGTTGAGGAGGCGATCCAGGGCACCAAGGGCGAGCCCTTCCCGGACATCGCGCAGGAGGAGACGACGCGCTTCCGCATCGTCGGCTTCACCACCGATCCGTCCCGCAATGTCGAGGTCTGGCTGGTGGACAGCGACCGCGCGCGGCCGGCATCGCCTCCGCTGCCTTCGGGAGCAGTGCCACCGCCGCCGGTGATGGGAGCGTCGATGACCGGCCCGGTCGGGCTCACGCCGTCCAACGGGCCGCAGCTCGGGCGGTTTCGCAACACCTGGCCGGCCAAGGACAATGCGCGGGCGGTGCGGCGCGACGTGCTCGTGCGCATCGTAGGCGGGCAGAACAACACCGGCTGGGGCAGCAACGGCCTGGGACTGGCCTTTGGCACCTATACTGCGCCGATCGGCGAGTACATCTATCCCGAGGCGACGCTGTTCGGCGTCGGCCGGTTGCCGCCGCTGGCTCCGCCGGTGCCCTTCGAGAACTTCTGCTTCCTCACCCTCGGCGGCGGGCGTTACCAACCACCGGGGGGCGGCTCGAGTATCCCCCTTGGGCCGCTTGCACCTTTCCCAAGTTCCGGGCGCGGTACGCAGTCGCAGCTGATTGGCAACGGTCTACAGCGTGCCTGCGATGGACAGTGAGGTCTGACGCGGAAGGGCAGAATGCACCGGTCAGTGCATCCATGCTCAGCACCACGACGGCGGCCGACAGGGTGACCAGCTGCCCGGCCAGATGCGCCCTATGCGGGGGGGCCGAGCCGGCAGGACACGTGCCGGCCTCTCCGCGACGCTTCTGCTGGCAACGGGGATCCTCGGCTTCCACGCAGTCCGCCAGCATCCGGCCGATGAGAGGACGCATCGCGAACAGGCCGGCATGGTCGCATAGGGCATCAGCGCCGCTGCCAAGCGTGTGGTCCTGGCGCCCGGACGCGAGTGGGGGTCCTTTCGACCCTAGACAGCCCGCATCGGAGCGACGTCAGGATCAGGGCATCGTAGATCGTGTAGCCCGGCCTTTTCGCCAGCACGACGGCCACACCGCAGCTTCCGACGCATAGCCATCTGTTCCTGTCCTGGCGAACGTGCAGCATGACGATAGGCCCGTCCGACCGGGTGATGCCCCTTGGCTCTCAGGCAGCCTGGTCCGGTGGAGACGTGGAGACGGAGGTAGCTGTCCCATCGCCTTGCATCGATGCCAGCCCCAGTGCCTGCAGCTGGACCTTCTCCAACAGCTTCGCCTTGGAGGCGCGTCCGGCATCCAGGTGACGCACCAGCAGTTCGGCCGCCTTCTCCCGGTCCCTCGCTTCGATGTGCTCCAGAATCGCGAGATGCTCAGCCGACTGGGTGGCGAGCCGTCCTCGATCCAGCGCGATGACATAACCAACGACCCGGCGTAGTCGCGTCACCCGCAATCCGGCATCGGCGAAGAAGCGGTTGTTCGAAGCTTGCGTCAACGCGAGGTGGAAGCCCGAGTTCAGTTCGAACGCTTCGCGCGGCGTGGCGGAGTTGGGGTCCTTCAGCAGGCCTTGCTGCTCCCGCCGCAGCCGCGCCAGTATCAGGGGGGGCATCGAGAAGGCCGGGTCCAGCAGCGCGGCGGGCTCGATGGCCCGGCGAAAGCGATAGGATTCGTCGTAGCTTTCCGGTCCGTCGATCAGCGCCAGGAAACGCCAGTTTCCTGCCGGGGCGCGCTCGATCCAGCCCTCGCCCATGATCTGCAACAGCACGCGATGCACGATGCCGCGCGGCGCGCCATAGCGCCGCATCAGCTCGGCCTCTCCCAACACATCCGGAAGGGCGCCGCCAATGCGGTCCCGGGCAACCCGCCAGTAGAGCTCCTCCGCATCGCCAGCCTCGCCATCGGCGGCACCGATCTCCTCGCCGGCGCCTGGCAGCCGCTGGAGGCGCAACCGGCCATTGGGACACCGCTCCAGCACCTCAAGCTCCAACAGGATCGGCAATGCGCCCCGCAAAGGCGTGCGGGAGGTGCCGACCGCCTTCGCTAGGATAGTCTCGCTCAGCGGGATCCCAGGTTCCGCACCCGAAGCGCGCAGGTAATCGACGATGGCGCGCGCGAGGTCGCGATGCAGGTCGGCGGCGGGGGGACGGGGCATGGCAGGAGAATAGCATGATATCGGCCAAACCCCAGGACCGTGATTGGTTTTATATAGTCATATTATGCAAATCATCCTTGCGGTTCGATATTTCGATATGATACATGACTGCCGCCCGCCAAAAGGTCAGGGGATGTTTCCGATGCCGACTGCCGTTCGCCCTTCCTGGATCACGCTCCGAGGCAGCTTCGGCCAACGCCGAGCCATCGATCTGCCGGCTGCTGCAGGTGGGCAGGACGTCCTCATGCGTCTTCCCTGGTGCCATCGCATCCTGCTGGAGAACGTGCTGCGTCAGCCCGAACCGGAGATCCGGGAGGCAGGCCAAAAGGCTCTGCTGGGCTGGCTCGACACCGGACGTTCCGAGGCCGAGATCCCCTTCGCGCCGCTTCGCATCCTGATGCACGACACGACCTGCGGCCCGGCCCTGGTCGATATCGCCGCGATGCGTGACGCGCTGGCGGAGGCAGGTGGCGATCCGGCGCTGCTGAATCCCGCCGTGCCGGTCGCGACCTCGACAGACCATTCATTGCCGGTGGACGTTTCCGCGCGGCCGGATGCGCTTGGTGCGAACATGGCCAACGAGATGGCCCGCAACGCCGAACGCTACCGTTTCATGAAGTGGGCAGCCGGCAGCGTCAGCGGCTTCCGCGTCTTTCCACCGGGCACCGGCATCATGCACACGATCAATCTGGAGCGCCTGGCCACGGTGGTGGCCACCGAGCAGCGCGACGGCACTCTCTGGGCCGTGCCGGATACGCTGGTGGGTACGGACAGCCATACGCCGATGATCAACGGCATCGGCGTACTGGGCTGGGGCGTCGGTGGCATCGAGGCCGAGGGGGTGATGTTCGGCGTGCCGGTCTCGCTGCGAGTGCCCGAGGTGTACGGTGTGCGCCTGACCGGGGCCCTGCCGGAAGGCAGCTTCGCCACCGATCTGGCCCTGGCCGTGACGCAGCTTCTCCGCGAGGCAGGCGTCGCCGGCGAGTTCGTGGAGTTCTTCGGTGCGGGCGTCGGCACCCTCACCGCCAGTCAGCGCGCCGTGGTGTCGAACATGGCGCCTGAATACGGCGCCACGACGGGCATGTTCCCGATCGACGGGCACACGCTCGACTATCTGCGCTCAACGGGTCGCGGCGCAGCCCAGATCGAACTGGTGGAGGCCTACGCCCGCGCACAGGGGCTCTGGTACGATCCGGCGAACGAGCCCCGCTATACCAAGGTGCTGGATCTCGACCTGTCGGCGCTGTGCCCCTCGGTCGCCGGGCCGCGCCGGCCGCAGGATCGGCTGGACCTGTCGCAGGTGGCGGAAGCGCTGGCCGAGGCCGGTACGTCCCCTGACGGCAACCCCGTGGCGGGCATGCCGGCCGATGCGGTCGCAATCGCCGCCATCACCTCCTGCACCAACACCTCCGATTTCGGCCTGCTTGTCGCGGCCGGGCTGGTTGCGCGCCGGGCGCGGGCGTTGGGCCTGCGTGTGCCCGGCTGGGTCAAGACCTCGCTCACCCCCGGCTCGCCGGCCGCCGAGCGGCGGCTGCGCCGGGCCGGACTGCTGGACGACCTGGAAGCGCTGGGCTTCGGCATCGCCGGCTATGGCTGCGCCACCTGCATCGGCAATTCCGGACCGTTGCTGCCGGCGGTGGCGGAGGCCGTCGAGACACGGGGGCTGAAGCCGGTCGCTGTCCTGTCGGGCAACCGTAATTTTCCAGGGCGCGTGCATCCGCAGATCGAATCCGCTCTTCTCGCCTCGCCGCCTCTGGTGGTGGCCTATGCCATCGCAGGCCGGGCCGGGTTCGACATCACCCGTGAACCGCTCGGCACCGATGCCGGGGGACGCCCGGTGCATCTGAGCGATCTCTGGCCACGCCCGGCCGAGATCGAGACAGCGGTGGCCGCCGGGACTGACCCAGCCGACATCGCTCTCGCCGGACAGGAGGCCGACCGCTCCCCCGCCTGGGCGGCACTGCAGGCGCCGACGACGCCGCGCTTTCCCTGGTATCCCGCCTCCACCTATCTCCGCCCACCGCCTTTCGTGGATTTCGGCCCGGAGGCGCAGGAGCCGGGCACGCTGCGGGCGCACCCCCTGCTGGTGCTGGGGGACGACATCACCACCGACCACATCTCGCCGGCCGGTGCCATCCCTGCGCGTAGCGACGCCGCAGCGTGGCTGGTCGAGCGTGGCGAGAACCCGGGCGACCTCAACGTCTATGCCTCACGCCGGGGCAACTGGGAGGTCATGTTGCGCGGCCTCTTCACCAACAGGACAGTGACGAACTTCCTCGGGACCGGCCACAAGGCGGGACTCACGGTCTTCGCGCCCACGGGCGAGGTCCTGCCTGTCTGGCAGGCCGCCGCGCGATATGCCGAAGCCGGGTTGCCGGTGGTGATCCTGGCGGGCGAGCGCTACGGCACCGGCTCCTCCCGTGACTGGGCGGCCAAGGGTGCACAACTGCTGGGCGCGCGTGCCGTGCTGGCCAACAGCTTCGAGCGCATCCACCGTGCCAACCTCGTCGGCATGGGCGTGCTGCCGCTGAAGCTACCGGCGGGCTGGAGGCCTGAGGCACTGGCCCTGCAATCGGGCGACACCATCGAGATCGACTGGAACCCCGAGACCCTCGCCCCTCGTGCGCCGGTCCGGCTCCTGCTCCGACGCGTGGGGGGCGAAACGATACCGGCGGAGGCCACGGCACTGCTGGAAACGGCGCGCGAAGTCCGGTTGATGCAGGCGGGTGGCATGATCCCGCTGATCCTGCGTCAGGCGCTGGCCCGCAGTCGAAAGATGTACCCCGCCATCGCCTAGCGGGTTTCGCCGGCCACGACCGGCAGGGGACGGAAAAGGACAGGAACGATGCTCTCACGATGCCACAGGGTGGCAGCGGCCGGTCGCGCATGCTTCCGGCTAGGCCCGAAGAGGCCATGCGTATCGGAACCAGGAGGCGCGAAGCCCTTCGTGCCTTCGCGGAAGCCGGGACCATGACATTCGTCAGGATCGCCGGGAACGGTGACAACACCGCGGAATGACATCACGCCCACTCGGAAGCATCACCATGCAGAACCCCTCGCAGCCTGACATCGAGACCCGTACCACGCGCAAGGTCTTCTGGCGCATCGTTCCCTTCTGTTTCGTGCTCTACATCATCTCCTATCTCGACCGGGCCAATATCGGCTACGCGGCGCTGGAGATGAACCGTGAGCTGGCGTTGACCAGCGAGGCCTTCGGTTTCGCCTCGGGCATCTTCTTCATCGGCTACTTCCTGTTCGAGGTGCCGAGCAACGCCATGCTGACGCGCTTCGGCGCCAGGATCTGGATCGCGCGCATCCTGGTCACCTGGGGCATCATCGCCTGCCTGACTGCGTTCGTGCAGACCGCCACGCAGCTCTACATCCTGCGCTTCCTGCTAGGGGTCGCCGAGGCCGGCTTCTTTCCTGGCATCATCGTCTACCTGACCTACTGGTTCCGGGCGAAGGAACGCGCGACCACCGTCGCCTGGTTCACCTCCGCCATTCCCGTCTCCTACCTGATCGGCGCGCCCCTCAGCACTTGGATCATGGACAATGTCCATGGCCTGGGACTGTCCGGCTGGCGCTGGATGATCCTGCTGGAGGGCGGGCCCGCCATCCTCGGCGGCATCGCGGTCTTCCTGTTCCTCACCGACCGTCCGGAGCAGGCGCGCTGGCTGGACGAGCGCGAGAAGGCTTGGCTAACCACCGAACTGGCGCGGGACAATGCCCGGCGCGAAGGCGTGCAGCATCTCGGGGTCTGGGACGCCATGCGGAACCCGAAGGTCCTGCTGCTGGCCGCCATCTACTTCGTGTACCAGTGCGGTAGCCTGGGTGTCGGCTACTGGATGCCGCAGATCATCAGGGGCTTCTCGGGCACGCTGACCAACACGCAAGTCGGGCTGGTGGCCATGCTGCCCTATGCGGTCGCCACCGTGGGCATGGTCCTGTGGTCGCGTTCCTCCGACCGCAGGGCCGAACGCAAGCTGCACTCCGCCCTGCCGCTGCTGCTGGCCGGGGTCTGCCTGCTGGCTGCGGCGGTGTTCCAGCAGGCTGTGCTGGCCATGGCGATGATTACCCTGGCCATGACAGGGCTTTATGCCTTCAAGTCGCCTTTTTGGGCCGTGCCGAACCTCTTCCTAACGCGCTCCACGGCAGCGATCTCCATCGCCGTGATCAACAGCATCGGCAACCTGGGCGGCTTCGTCGGCCCCTATGCCATCGGGCTGGTGAAGGACAGCACTGGATCGGCGCTGGCCGGACTCTACTTCTTGGCGGCGCTGCTCTTCATCTCCTTCGTCATGATGATGGCGATGCGCCTGCGGTCGGAGCAAGGCGAAGAGGTGCCTTCCGCCCTGCACACCGTCGGCCAGAGCCGTTGAGGTGCACGGGATGATCCCGCACCATCGGCGTGCCATCCTTGCGGCGCTCGCCGCTTCTGCCGTGGCAAGAGGCCCCGCCCACGCAGTACCGTCCGTGTCCAGCAAAGGTTTTTCCGCGATGCCGAATACCCCCAAGATTTTCCACGCCTATGTCGGCTGCCGCACGACGCGGGCGCGGAATGCGCGTGGCGATGGCATCGGCTTCTACCGTGTGGACGCGGAGACCGGTGCCTGGACTCAGGAGCAACTGGTGAGAGATCTGTTCAACCCGTCCTTCCTCTGCTTCGACCGGCAGCAGCGCTTTCTCTACACGGTACATGGCGACGGCACGGAGGTCAGTGCCTTCCGGATTGACCCGCGAAGTGGCCAGTTGACCTTCATCAACCGCCAGTCCACGGAGGGGAAGAACCCCGTCCATCTCGCGATCGATCCCACCAATCGATTCATGGTGATCGCTAACCACATCACTTCCACCCTGGCCGTTCTGCCGATCGACCCGGAGGAAGGCACGATCGGCCCGGTGCGCGACCTTGTCACACTCACCGGCAAGATCGGGCCGCACCGGGTGGAGCAGCCCTTCGCCAAGCCGCACCAGGTGGAGTTCGATTGCCAGGGCCGTTTCATCATCGTGCCGGACAAGGGGCTGGACCGCGTCTTCACCTGCCGGCTGGACGCGGACGCCGGGAAGTTGGTGGCCAGTGAACAGGGTTCGGTGCCAGCGCGCGAAACCTCCGGGCCGCGCCATGTGGTGCTACACCCTCGCGCGGGATTCGCCTATGTGGTGAACGAGTTGGATTCCACTGTCACGGCTTACCATTACGACAGCGAGAGCGGAGCACTCGATCCGGTGCAGGTCGTTTCCTCGCTCCCTGATACCTTCACCGGCAACAGCCGTGCGGCCGAGATTGCCATCTCTGCCAATGGGCACTTCGTCTATGCATCCAACCGAGGGTCCGAAACCATTGCCGCCTTCGCGGTGGACGAAGGCACCGGACGGCTCACGCCAGTCCAGTGGGCACCATCGGGCGGACGCACGCCGCGCTTCTTCGCTCTTTCTCCCGACGATCGCTTCCTTTTCGTCGCGAACGAGGATGACGACACCATCCAGCGATTCCGTGTTGACGCTATCACCGGCCAGTTGACCGCTGACGGGCTGGCTGCGCGCACCGGCAGCCCGGTCTGCATCGTCTTCCGCGCAGCTGCATGATGTTCGGCACAGAGTAGCGCAAAGCATGGCTCAGCCCGGCCACGTCATGGCCGGGCCATGTGCTGGAAATGGATGTCCGGCGAAGCACCCATATCCCGCAGTATGTCCAGCAAGTGCTCATGGTGGGTGAGCAGAATGACCTGGGTCGTCTCGCTCAGGCGGAGCAGGGCGCGAAAGGCTGCTGCCGCACGTCGGCCATCGAAGCTCTGCAGGATATCGTCGCCGACGAAGGGCAACACGGTGCCGCTGGCCGCCTGGTCGGCGATGGCGACCAGGCGGAGGGCGAGAAACAGCTGGTCCCTGGTGCCTTCGGAAAGCTGATCGACATCCACTTCATCCTCGGGGAAGTCACGCATGCGCAGCACAAGCCGCGCCATCCCACGATCGTCCTCGCGGGACGCGACGCCGGCATAGGTGCCGTCGGTCAACTCCGAGAAAGCCTCACCGATGCGGCGGAGCAAGGCGTCGTCACCGCCCTCCTGCACAGCCCCGAGTGCGGCCTCCAGCAGCCCGGCCGCGACTTGCATGGCGAGTGCGTCCTCCAGCGTCTGGCCGATCTGGCCCGCGGCCGAGGCTTCGTCTGCGGCTGCCCGGACGGCGGCATCGTCCCCTGCGAGCTGTCGTAGTTCCAGCTCGAGCGCCGTCACGATGGCCACCTGCTCCTGTGCTGCGACAGCATGGTCACGCTGCGCCTCCTCGACCTCCCGTAGCGCCAACTCCAGGTCGTCCGCAGAATATGCCGCCGCCTCGGTCCTCAGCGTGTCCAAGTCCAGTCCGTCACCTCCGGCCAGGAGATCGGCTTCAGCGGCGCTGCGCAACCCCTCCTGCCGGGCCCGCTCGGCACCGAGCAGGATACGATCCTCTGCCGCCTCTGCCGTTGTGGCGCCGGCCTCGGCCATCACCGCCTGGAGTGCGGCCGTGGCATCAGCAAGGGCTGCCTCGTGCTGGCGTAGCGCGATCAGTTCCCTCTCGCGCTGGTCGCGCAACGCGGCGCGGCGCTCTGCCACGGCCGCTTCGTCCCGCTGACGGCGATCCATCTCGCGCAGCCCGCCGAGGGCATCCGCCCCGGGCGAGACACCGAGGCGCTCGCAGAGTGCTGCGTAGCCGGCCTGGAACCGCTTCAATGTCGCCCGCCATGCAGAAGCCTGAACCTCCAGGTCAGCAACGCTCCGCAAGCTCTGCGCGAGCACGTCGCTAGCGTCCAGTACCTTATCCAAGGTTTGCGGCGGCAGGTCCGGTGCCTGCCCCAGGCGCTTCAGCGCGGCACCCCACTCGGCCTGCCAACGCACCTGACGCTCGGACGCCACCTCGTGTTCCTGCCTGATGTCCCGAAGCGCATCACGCGCGGCCAGTGCAACCGCTTCGTGTTCCCGCCTCTGGTCCTGTGCTGCGCGTCGTCGCCGGACTGCGGTATCGGCCCGGTCAAGGAGCAGGGACAGCTCCCCTGGACCGGATTCGCCGAGTATCTGGAGCAACCGGTTCGCAGCAGCGTCCTGCAGCACCAGCACTTCGGTCAGGCTGGCGGTGGTGACGGCAAGGGCTTGGCGCGCGGCCAGTCCAGCTTCTCGGGCGGCGAGCAGACGCTGGACCTCGGCCAGCCCTGCCGCGCCATCCATCCCGAGTGGGTGAACGGCCATGGCCCAATCTACCTGGGCTGCCTCCAAGGCTTCCCGAGCTTGGCGCGCCCCATCCCATGCAGCCGAGAGCGCAGCCTCGCGGTCAGCCACCACGCGCACCAGCCGCTCGGCGCTCGTTGCCCGCTCCGCATCGGACCAACGTGCATCCGCGATCCGGTCCGCGGCGTTGACGGCGTCGACATAGGCCAGCGGCAAGGAACGACCACCTCCGTAGACCCGCTCCTCTTCCCGAGCGGGGCTTTCGCCGGAGAGGCGGCGGAACACGAGGTCCCACCCCGTCTCCCGATGTTTCCGAGCCTGAAGAAGTTCGGTCTCTGTCGGCGGCACGCCGCCCGCCTCAAGTGCTGCCTGCTCGGTCCTCGCCGCGGCCAGGGCTTCCCCGGCCTGGCGAACGGCTTCATCCCGGCGCTCCAGAAGACGTCGTGCGGCATCCCGTGCGGCCGCGAGCCGTTCCAGCTCCGCCGCTGCTGGCGGATCCAGTGTGGCCAGCACTTCCGGGTCGCGTAGCGGAGCGGGAAGACGGGCCAATACGCTCGCGAGTTGCGCCTCTGCTTCCTCCACCGCACGCCGGGCCGCCCCCAGGTTACGCGACGGGTCACCCTCGCGTCGGATCTCTCCGAGAATCTCCTCCAACTGGCGCACGTCCTCCGGCGGTGGCAGCACGGCGATGACCCGCTCTGCCTCGGCGCGGCGCGCTTCCTGCTCCGCGGCGCGCCGAGGAAGGCTCGCGAGTGCTGTCTCCTGGGCCGCCCGTTCCGCCGTCAGGCGACGAAGCTGCGCCACCAGGGCCGGCGGCGGGACGAGCGAGGCGGGATCGGCAATATCGGCCTGGCCCAGGATCCTGGCCTGAGCCGCCACCCGGTCCCGAGCATTCCTGAGCGCTGCCTCCGCTCCCGGCAGCCCGGCCATGGCCTCCTCGACAAGGCCTACCATCCTGGCCAGGGTCTGGATCTGCCCGGTCATGGCCAGCAGGGCGTCGTCGGCCACGATCCCGGCGATGTCATCATCCAGCCGCGCGAGGTAGGCGTGGGCCGTCTCCAGAATATGGCCTGCTTTGGCCACGGTGCCGCGCGCGGCCGGCAGTCGCTCGGCAAGCTCCGGTGGGAGCCTCGGTGCATGAGGATTGGCTTCGAGCCAGGCCGTGGCCGTGGCATGCGCCATCAGGAGCGGTCGCGTGCGGCGCACGCGTTCCAGCCGGCGCAACTGCCCGCCCGCCTCGGTCGCAGCGCGGTTGCTCCTGTCGCGAAAAGCCTGGGCGTCCTGCAGCGCTTTCTCGCGCTCGGCCCATTCCCGTGGCCGCACCAGACTATCCTTGAGCTGTCGGCGGCTCTCGGCCCAACGGTCGAGCGCAACGTAGAAGGGGCGCGAGGCCGTCCTACGCGTGGGTGCCAGAACGTCGCGCTCCTGCTCCAGGGCGCGGTGCAGTGCTGAGGCCTCCCGCAGCCCTCCGGCTGCGGCCAGCAGCGCATCGGCCAGGATGCCGCCCGAGTTCAGGAGTTCGCGGCCACCCTGACGCAGCCGCTCCGTGTCGAGCGCGAAGAGCTGGGACAAGAGCTTCCCGTCGGCCCGGCCCAGCAGGCGATCCAGCCAGGCCTGGTCGAGTGGGATGTCGCCCTCGCCGGTGAGGGTGTTCCGATTTCCCTTGCGCCGGGTGAAGGCGAAGGATCCGCCGTCAGGCCCGATGCCTGTCGCGGAGAGCTGCATACCCGGGTAACCGTGCCGGAACCCCATCGGCGTCTGCGCGCCGATGCCGAAGAGTAGGTCATTGAAGGCTTGGCGCAGGACGGACTTGCCGGCGCCATTGGGCGCCAGGACAAGGTTGATGCGCCCCGGGGTGGGATCGAAGACGAGCGCCATGTCCTCGAAGGGGCCATAGCGGCGGAGGGCGAGACCCGTCAGACGCATGGCGCCTCAACCTTGGGCAAGACGGGCGAGCAGCAGGTCCCGCGCCCGTTGCAGCAACTCGGGCGACAGGCGCCCCACTGCGGCCTGGACAGCGGGATGATCCGGCCCGAGTGCCTGACGCAGTCCGCCCAGGCCGCGGTCCAGCATCGCCGTGGCGTAGCCCTGTGCCGCAGCGGCGGGGCCGGTCGCCCCCTCGGGGGCCTCGGCCAGGGAATCGATCGCCCGCACGAGCCGCCCGACAGCATCGTCCCGCGCCCGCAGCGCACCGATGTCCTGCATGGGGCGGGTGGCGACACGCACGTCCTCGATCCAGACCATGTCGGCCTCTGCCACCTCCAGCGCGGCGGCCAGAAGCTTCTGGCGCAGAGCGGCCGGGTCCCGGGCGAGGACGAGATGGGCGGGACAGGCGCCCTCCAGCCGCAGGCGCAGGATCAGCAGGCGGCCCTCGGCGGCGTCCACGGCCTCGCCCATGGCGCGGCGGCAGCGGATCAGCACGGCCTCCTCATCGGCCGCCCCATCGCAGTCCACGGTGAGGCGTGTCCAGCGCACGGCGTCGAGGGCCCGGTGCTCCACGCCGGCCACGCGCCCGTGCCGCACGGTGACAAGGCTGGCGCCCTTGGCGCCACTCTCGTTGACATGGCGGCCCTGAAGGTTGCCGGGGAAGACGATCCAGGGGTCCTGCAGCACCTCTTCGCGGGCATGGATGTGACCAAGTGCCCAGTAGTCGTAGCCGTGCGAGGCCAGTTGCTCGACCGTGCAAGGTGCGTAGGAGGCATGGCCGGGGCGGCCGGTGGCGGCGGTGTGCAGCAAGCCGATGTTGAAGCGGTTCGCGGTGGGTGTCGGGTAACCTTGGGCGAGATTCTGCTGGACGTCGCGGGTCTGGAAACTCTGGCCGTGCAGGACGACTCCGAACTCCGGCCACTCCACCGTGTCCGGCCGATCGGCCCGCAGCAGCGTCGCTCCCTCGGGCAAGCTGAGCGAGCGGGTGAGCACGCTCTCGGCGTCATGGTTCCCGCGGATGGCGATGATCCGGATCCGGGCGCGGGTCAGTCGGGCGAAGGCGGCCACGAGTGCCTGGCCGGTCCGGAAATCGGGCCAGTCGCCATCGTAGAGGTCGCCGGCCACCACGACGAAATCGACCTGCTCCCGGATGGCAAGGTCAACGAGGTTGGTCAGGGCGTCGCGGGTTGCCTGGCGGATACGCGTCGCCGGAGCGTCGGCCCCCAGGCCTCGCAGCGGACTGTCCAGATGCAGGTCGGCGGCGTGGAGAAAGCGGAAGCTGTTCAAGGTGGACGCATTCTGGGGTGGGCGAACCGCTTGATCAAGTGAGCGGCGCTCTGGCTGGTATCCTGTTTTACTGGAGGAGAGGATGCACATCATCAGCCGGCTGCTCGATCTGGAAGTCATGCCCACGCGTTTCGACGAAGAGAGCCATGGCTCGATGCTGGCCCCAGCCATCACCGAGGCACTCGATTTCCTTCAGGATCAGCGCTGATCCGCTTCGACAGCCCAGATCACGGCTCAACGGCCGTGCGCCCCTTTCCTGGCTCTCTCGTGGGTTGTGGGGCGTTCGGTCCAGAGGACCGCTTGCGGCCGCATTCTGGGCTCGGAAGCGAAGCGTTAGAAAACTGGCATAGACGTTCAAACAGGATTGTTCTGCGTCTGGGGCACGGGGCCAACTATACCCCACTCATATAACAAATAGCAGTCCAGTCATTGGGTTGGACGGGAGGCAGGCGTGACAAGGCGGGAACAAGGTATCTATCCAGACTTCCGCATTGGAGCCGACAAGCTTTGCATCGAGCCTTGCGGCAGGCTTGGTCATCCATGCGGCCTAATCAAGCCCATGTGCATGCGCCAACTGAAATGGGATATGAACGCCGCGGAAGCGCAGTATCGGGGTGTCCATCCTGATTATTGCCTGCATTGACGTGGTGGAAGCGGGACACGGCAAAGAAACGTGTGCCACATGTTCCTTGCGGCTGAAGTCAAGGGGCCCATGAGCCTCTCCGCTTGATATTGCTGATTGCTGTCTTAGAGCCAAGTTCCCGGTCGAAGGTGGAAACCGGATGACTTGCGGCCCGCGTGTTCCATGGGTCCGGGCTGGCTGAAGCAACTTGTGCTTGTGCGAGTGCCATCGCGCTTTCATTCGCGAATTCCAACGAATGTTACGCCAGCGGCAGAAGCGGCCATCGGGGTCTCCGCGAGGCGGGGTGTCCACCAGAAGAGGAAAAGGGAGAAAGAGTTCATGAGAGGCCCGGAAGCCGTGAACATGGGCGGCAGCCAAGAGACCGGCGTGGATACCAACGGGAATGCCAGAAGGAGCGCCAGCATACGGGGGCTGATCGGCGCCTGCTCCGGAAACCTCGTCGAGTGGTTCGACTTCTTCGTCTACGCCTACACCGCGATCTATTTCGCTTCCTCTTTTTTTCCCTCCGGGAACCAGACAAGCCAGCTCCTCGCCACGGCCGGGATCTTCGCGGTCGGCTTCTTCATGCGCCCCGTTGGCGGATGGCTCTTCGGCTGGATCGCGGACACGCGCGGTCGCAAGACGTCCATGATCATCTCCGTGATCATCATGTCGCTCGGCTCCTTCATGATCGCCGTGCTGCCCACCTATCAGACGATCGGCATCGCGGCGCCCATCCTGCTGCTGACCGCGCGCCTGTTGCAGGGCCTCTCCGTCGGCGCCGAGTATGGCACCGGTGCCACCTATATCAGCGAAGTATCAACCCCCGGGCGGCGCGGCTTCTTTGGCTCGTTCCAGTATTTCACGATCATCTCTGGACAGCTCCTGGCATTGCTGGTCGTCGTCGTGCTGCAGCACACGCTCTCCCCCGAGGAACTGCGGGCCTGGGGATGGCGCATTCCGTTCCTCATCGGCTCCCTGGGTTCCATCGTGGTTGTCTATCTGCGCCGCGCAATGACCGAGACGGCATCCGACAAGGATATGCACCGCAAGGAGGCCGGTTCGATCAAGGGCCTCATGCAGCACAAGCGCGCGGTCGCACTGGTGCTGGCCTTCACCGGCGCGGGCTCCCTCTACTTCTATACCTTCACCACCTATATGCAGAAGTTCCTGGTGGTCTCCGCCGGCCTTGATCCCGAGGTCGTCAGCATCGTGATGACCCTTGCCCTCGTTGTCTTCATGCTCTGCCAGCCTTTGTTCGGCATGCTGGCCGACCGGATCGGCGTCAAGGCCCATATGCTGCTCTTCATGGGGCTGGCAGCTCTCTGCGTCGTGCCGATCCTCGCCGGGATCCAGCGCGTCTCCGGCCCCTACAGTGCCTTCGCTCTGGTGGTCGCAGGCCTGCTGATCGCGTCCTTCTACACGCCGGTCTCTGGTCTGGTGAAGGCCGACCTGTATCCGCCGGCCATCCGGGCGCTTGGCGTCGGCTTCCCCTACGCGATCGCCAACGCCATCTTCGGCGGCACGGCAGAGTACACCGCCCTCTGGCTGCGCTCCAGCGGCGTCGAGAGCGTCTTCTTCGTCTATGTTGCCGCTCTCGCGGTGGTGGGCTTCATCGCGGCCTGCCTGATGCCGGACCTCAGCCGCCATGGCTACCTGGATGGCGATGGGATGATCGAGGAGAATACCGGCCTGGGTCTTCAGAAGCGATCCATCCCGGGCGTTTGAATTCCGGGCCGGGTCCATCCGGTCTCGCAACATGGCGATGCACTGATCCCATGGCGGCCGATAGTGCCGCCATGGTCAGTTTGGTTCATCCGGCGCGGTGACAATAGCAGAAGCCCAGGCGCCTCATGGAACTTCCGGAGAGGAAGGTCTCATAGCAAGGCTTCCGCCTCAGGCGGACATCCGGCCTGGATAGCTGAGAAGACCAGCCAACGCCCCCGTCATCCTCGTCCGGATCAGACTGCCACGGTGGCGAGGATTCGTTCCGCGAGGCGCAGATGCGGCCGGTCGATCATCTTCCCATCCAGCGTCAGCACGCCGGCCCCCGATGCCTCGGCGAAGAGCAGCTGCACGGCCTGCGCCCAGGCGATGCGTTCGGGGGAGGGGGTGAAGGCGGCAGTGACGGGATCGATCTGCGCGGGATGGATGCAGAGCTTGCCGGCGAAGCCGTCGCGCGCCGCCTCCGTCGCCTCCCGCTCCAGCCCGTCGGGATCGCGCGGATCGGGCCAGGGCGTATCGATCGCGGGCACCTGTGCCTCCGCCGCGGCGAGGAGCAGGGAGGCGCGGGCTGCCTGGATGGCAGCCGTCTGTCGGCCATCCGCGTCGCGTGGGGCGATGCCGAGATCGGCCGCGAGGTCCTCGGCCCCGAAGACCAGGGCCCGCAGTCGGAGTGTGATGCCGGCATAGCGCATGTCGCGTAGGGAGGCCGCGGTCTCCGTGACGATCGGCAGAATTCCGATCCCACCGACCGGCAGACCTGCCGCCGTTTCCATGGCTTCGAGATGGTGGTCGAGGGCCCGCAGATCCTCCGCGCTGGTACATTTCGGCAGCATCACCGCGTCGGGCCGCGCCGGCACAACGGCGGCGAGGTCGGCCAGGTACCAGCCGCTGTCGCGCGCATTGACGCGCACGACGCGGCCGGACCGGGCATGCGAGCCAGCCAGCAGCCCCGCCGTGGCCTCGCGCGCGGCTGTCTTCTCCGCTGCGGCGACGCTATCCTCCAGATCCAGGATTACGGCATCCGCCGTGGAGCCAAGGGCCTTGCCGGCCTTGCGTTCCGAATCCCCAGGGGCGAAGAGCAGGGCGCGCAGTTTCATGCTTTGCATTCCTTCCGGTTCCATCACTCCGGTACCACGCCTGCATCGCTCGCGACCTGTCGCCAGCGAGCAATCTCGCTCGCGATCAGGCGGCGCAGCGGCTCTGGGCCGCGCTCTGCCACGGGCGGGATCTCCACGGCCAGGGCGGCGAAGCGTTCCCGGATGAGCGGGTCCTCCAGCGTCTCGTTCAGTGTCGCGGCCAGGGAGCGCACGATCTCGGCGGGCGTCCCCTTGGGTACGAAAGCGCCGTTCCAGACGGCGATGTCGAAATCCGGCTTGCCGATCTCGGCCGAGCTGGGCAGGTCGGGAACCTGCGGCAAGCGCCTCGGCACGGTGACGCAGATCCCCTTGAGCCCACCCGACTGCACCTGGGGGATGACGGTCAGCGCCTGGTCCACCACGGCATGGGTGACGCCGTTCACCGTGTCCTGCAGCGCCGGGCCGGCACCGCGATAGGGCACCAGTGTCGCCTTCGCCTGGAAGACCCGGTTGAAGAGCAGGGCGCCGAGATAGGAGACGGATCCATTTCCGGCATTGGCCACCGTCAGTTCGCCGGGATGAGCGGCGATCCAGGCCGACACCTCCTGCGCGTTGCCTCCTATGGAAGGGTGCACGCCGAGGATCATTGGATTGGTGGCGTACTGCCCGACCGGCTCGAAATCCGCGACCGGGTCATAGGGGAGGCGGCGATAGAAGGAGACGTTGGCAGCATGGGTGCCCATATGGCCGAGGCCGAAGGTGTGCCCATCCGGCGCGGCGCGAGCCAGGCGCTGGGTTCCCACGATGCCGCCGGCGCTGCCGGCATTCTCTACTGCGATCGGCCGCCCGAGGCGCTCCGACATGCGGAGCGCGAGGAGACGGGCCATGACGTCGGTCGGCCCGCCCGCGGCGAAGGGCACCAGCATGGTGACGGGGCGCGAGGGGCGCCAGCCGCTGGTGGCCCCCTGCGCGAAGCCGGGACGGGGCAGGGCCGCTGGCGCGAGGGCCAGGGCGGCGAGTAGGCTGCGTCTTTGCATGGATGGGTGACCTCCCGTGTTTCTCGATTGGGCGCAGCCGGGCGGCATGGCTCTTCATGCCGTCCGGTCTCGCCGGAATTCCTCAGCCTGCCGTGATTCCGGCCGCGCGCACCAGCGGTTCCCATTTCGCCATCTCGGCGTGCAGCCACTGCGCGGCGCTGTCCGGTGTCGAGGTGGAGTTCGGGTCGATGGTCATTTCCATGAAGCGGTTGCGCACGCGATCCTCGCCCATCACGCGGTTGATGGCCGCGTTCATGCGCTGGACGATCTCTGCCGGCGTGCCAGCCGGGGCGAAGATCATGTGCCAGGTATAGGCCTCGAAGCCGGCGAGCCCGGCCTCGGCGAAGGTTGGAACGTCGGGGAGCTGTGGCATGCGGCGGGCCGAACTGATCGCGAGCGCGCGGGTCTGGCCGCGCTGCACGCTGGCCACGCCGTCCGAGGCGACGTTGAGGAACATGGTGAGGTTGCCGTTCAGCAGGTCCGGCATGGCCGGCGCCGCGCCGCGATAGGGGATGTGGTTCACCTTGAGCCCGCCCGCCTGCTGCAGGAACAGCTCGGTCGCCAGATGCACCGCGCCGCCCGCGCCGGAGCTGCCGTAGTTGTACTTGCCGGGTGAGGCGCGGAACAACGCGATCAGCTCCTGCAGATTCCGCGCGGGGACGTCGTTGTTCACCATCAGCAGCATGGGGATGGTGCCGACCAGCGCCACCGGCTGGAAGTCCTTCACCGGATCGAAGCTGAGATTGGGAAAGAGCGGCCGCAGCACGGCATGCGCCACCGTGCTGTAGAGGAAAGTGTAGCCGTCGCGCGGTGCCTTGGCCGTCGCCTCGGTGCCGATGACCACGCCCGAACCGGTCCGGTTCTCGACGACAACGCGCTGCGAGAGCACCGGCCCCAGCGCATCGGCAACAATCCGGGCCGCGACGTCGGTGGGACCGCCCGCCGCGAAGGGGCAGATGAAGCGGATGGGCTGGCTGGGCCAGGAATCGGCCGCGGCGGCGGTGCCGGTGATGGCCACCACCGCTGGGGCGGCGAGGGCGAATGCGGCGGGCAGTTGCAGAAAGCTGCGTCGTTGGACCGTCATGTTGTTTCCTCCATCCCCGTTTTTGTCGCTGCTTGTCGCGTCAGGCCCCCAGGACCTTGTCGCGTCGTTCCAGGAAGCGTGGCCAGACTTCCGGATTGACCACATGCGGCGGCCGTTCGCCGTGCAGCGCCGCGATCACCTGTGTCGCCGCCGAGAGCGCCATGTTGCGACGGGCCTCGCCGGTCACACCCGCCGTGTGGAAGGTTGCGATCACGTTGCGCAGGCCCAGTAGCGGATGGTCCATGGGTGGCGGCTCGACCTCCCAGACATCGAGCCCGGCGCCGCCCAGATGGCCGGAGCGCAGCGCTCGCTCCAGCGCGGCTTCGTCATGGATGCCGCCGCGGGCGGTGCTGACGAAGAGCGCGCCGGGCCGCATGCGGGCGAAAGCGGCATCGTCCATCAGCCCCAGCGTTTCCGGTCCGCGCGGGCAGTGCAGCGAGACGATGTCGGCCCGCGCCAGCAGCTCGCCGAAGAGCACGGGCTCGGCGCCGCGGCAGCCGATCTCCTCGGGCGGGAGGCCCGGATCGGTGGCGAGGACCGTCATGCCGAAGGCCGCGGCGATGGCCGCGACGCGGCGCCCGACATGGCCGATCCCGACCAGGCCGAGCGTGCGCCCCGCGAGCTCCCGCCCCATCAGATCCTCGCGCGAGAAGCCGCGCTCGGTCCGCAGCATCCGGTCCGTTTCCACGACGCGCTTGGTCAGGCCCAGCATCAGGCCGAGCGTGTGCTCGGCCACGGCCTGGGCATTGGCCCCCGCCTGGTTGACCACCAGCACGCCGGCATCGGTGCAGGCGGGCACGTCCACCGTGTCGTAGCCGGCGCCATTGGTGGAGACGCAGAGCAGGCGCGGGCATTCGCGCAGCAGTGCCGCATCCGCGAACCACCGGCGCGGCAGCTCGTCCTTGGCGGAGGAGATCTGGTAGGCATGCGCCCTGGCAAGCTGCGCGAGCGAGTCTTCGCCCGCCAGGGGCAGGGTCAGGAGCTCCAGCCCCGGCTCGGCGGCGAAGCGTTCCGCCATGGCCGGATGGTACCAGAGGTCGAAACGCGCCACGATCTTGCTGGAACCCACCTATCCCCCCCGGCTCGTTGGCCTTGTTTCTTGTCAGCGTAGCACGAAGGGATTCGGCACACCTTCGGCAAGGTTCATCCAGACCGTCTTCGTCTGGAGGTACTCGTAGATCGCGTCCTGGCCGCTTTCCCGCCCGATGCCGCTGCGCTTGTAGCCGCCGAAGGGCGCCATGAAGCTGACGGCGCGATAGGTGTTGACCCAGACGGTGCCGGCCTGCAGCCGGTCGGCCATCAGGAAGGCGCGCCGCGTGCTGCCTGTCCAGACGCCGGCGGCCAAGCCGTAGATCGTGTCGTTGGCGATCTCCACCGCATGCGCCTCGTCCTCGAAGGGGATGATCGACAGCACCGGGCCGAACACCTCCTCCCGTGCGATGCGCATCGTGTTGGTCACGTCGGCGAAGATGGTGGGTTCCACGAACCAGCCCTGGGCCAGCCCGGGCGCCTTCGGCGTGCCGCCGCCGAGCAGGCAGCGGGCCCCCTCATCCTGCGCGATGCCGATATAGGACAGCACCTTCTCGCGCTGCGGCAGGGTGGTGATGGGGCCGACCTGGGTCTCCATCTCCATCGGGTCGCCCAGCCGCGCGGTGCCGGCGAAGGCGGCGACGCGGTTCGCCACCTCCTCGTAGACCGAGCGCTGCACCAGCAGGCGCGAGCCGGCGATGCAGGTCTGGCCGGAGGCAGCGAAGATGCCCGAGATCGCGCCCTTCACCGCATCCTCGATCCTCGCGTCGTCGAAGATGATGTTGGGCGACTTGCCGCCCAGCTCCAGCGTGACGTGCTTCAGCCCCTTCGCGGCGGAGCCGTAGACGGCGGCCCCCGTGGCGTCGCCGCCGGTGAAGGCGACCTTGGACACGAGCGGGTGCTCGGTCAGCGCCGAGCCGATCTCCGCGCCGTAGCCGGTGACGGTGTTCACCACGCCGGGCGGGAAGCCCGCCTCTTCGATCAGCGCCATGAGCGCCAGGGTCGAGCAGGAGGTGAACTCCGATGGCTTGATGACCACGGTGCAGCCCGCCGCCAGGGCCGGCGCCAGCTTCCAGGCCAGCAGCAGAAGCGGCGAGTTCCAGGGCGTGATGGCAACGACGACGCCCAGCGGTTCGTGCTTCGTGAAGGCGAACATCTCCGTCTTGTCGAGCGGCAGCACGCCGCCCTCGATCTTGTCCGCCAGCCCGCCATAGTAGTGGAACCACTCCGGGATGTAGCGGAGCTGGCCGTGCATCTCGGCGAAGAGCTTGCCGTTGTCCCGTACCTCGATCCGCGCCAGCGTCTCCGCGTCGCGCAGGATCAGGTCGCCCAGGCGGCGCAGCAGCTTGCCGCGCGCCGTCGCCGTCAGGGCCGGCCAGGCACCCTGGCGGAAGGCGCGGTGCGCGGCCTCCACCGCCTCCGTCGCGTCCTGGGCGGTGCAGCGCGGGATCTCCGCCCAGGTCTCGCCGGTGAAGGGGTTCTGCGAGGCGATCCAGTCGCCGCCGCTACCTTCGCGCGCCTTGCCATCCACGGTGTTGCGGTAGCGCAGGACATCGCTCATCCCGGATTTTCCCTTCCTTGTTTCCAGCTTTGCACTACCTGGGGCCGGGGCCCGCCGGCATCCGATGCGGCAGGCCCCCGAGCCCAGGCGGATTCAGGCCGGCTGGTGGCCGAGCGCCATCCGGAAGCGGTTCTTGACATAGACACCGTCGCGCGGCGGCAGGGCGCGCGGCAGGTTCACCGCGGCGATCTTCACTACGGCGAGGTTCAGGCTCTCCCGCGCATGGACGCGGCGGCGCAGCGGCTCCACGCCCTGGCGCTCAGTGACGAGATCGACCAGCGGGAAGCCGCAGGCCCGGGCGACCTGGGTGAACTCGATGCCCTGGCCGGCATGGCTCGGCTGCATCCCCGTCTCGCCGAAATGGCCGTTGTCGAGGATGACGATGGAGAGGTTGCGCGGCTTGCGCAGTGCGATGGTGGCCAGCGCGCCGAAGCCCATCAGCGCCTCGCCGTCGCCGGTCACGACCATCACCGGGCGCTCGGGCTGCGCCATGGCGAGGCCGAGCCCCACCGTCATGGCGCTGCCCATCGCGGCCCAAAGATAGTAGTTAAGGTCGTGGTCGCCGGCCGCCATCACGTCGTAGGAGGGCGAGCCGAGGCCGGTGACAACGAGCAGGTCGCCACGGTCCTGCAGCAGGTCGCTGACGACCGCACGGCGGTCGAGGGTTCCACCGGGGCTCATTTCACCCACTCCTTCTCACCGATCAGGCGCTGGCCGAGCAGGACGGCGCAGGAGGAATCGCCCTCGAAAGCCATGGTGGCCGCACCACGCAGCAGCGGCGCGACATCCTTGGGGTCGTCGGCACGCCAGGTCATGACGCCCATCAGCCGCAGCGCGGCCTCGGTGGCCTGTCCCATCGGATTCTGCCACTGGTTGAACTCGGCCCAGTCGCCGCGCATGGTCACGACCATCAGCAGCGGAAAGCGGGCGCAGGCCGCGAGGCCCAGGGTGTTGATGCAGTTGCCGGCGCCGCTGGACTGCATCAGCAGTGCACCACGCTCGCCGCCGAGCCAGGCGCCGGCGAGGTAGCCGATGCCTTCCTCCTCGGTGGTCAGCACGACGGAATGGATCGTCTCGTCGGCCTCGGCCATGCGGATGGCGGTGGCATGGCCGGCATCCGGCACATAGACCAGGTGCCGGATCTTCGCGGCCTTCAGGACGTCGAACACGTCCTTCTGCCAGGCCGGCGCTTCGGAACCCATCGTTTCCTCCTCTCGGGCGGAAGGCGCCCTTTCTCTCCCGCCTTCCTAGAGGATCATGTAGACCTTACAGAATTATAATGTGATGCAAGGAGATATAGCGGATTTATATCCATCATGGACCTCCGTCAGCTCAATACCTTCATTCATGTTTCCGAACTCGGCAGCCTCAGCAAGGCCTCCGACCGGCTCCGGATCGCCCAGCCGGCGCTCAGCCGGCAGATCCGGCTGCTGGAGGAGGAGCTGAAAGTACCGCTCTTCATCCGGCACGGACGCGGCATGGTGCTGACCCGGGCGGGAGAGATGTTGCGCGACCGTGTCGGTGGCATCCTGCGGCAGATCGAGGAGACACGGACGGATCTCCTGCAAGAAGCGGAGGCGGTGCGCGGCCAGGTGATCTTCGGCGTCCCTCCGACCGTGGGTGACGTGCTTGCCACGCGGCTGATCGAGAGCTTCCTCAGGCTCTATCCCGATGTCCGACTGCGCGTGGTGACGGCCTTCAGCGGCTATCTGCTCGAATGGCTGCACAGCGGCGATCTGGACATCGCCGTGGTCTATGGGGCGGAGCAGGGCGCGAATATTCGCTTCACACCTCTGCTGATGGAGAATCTCTATCTGATCACCGCCGCGGAAGGCGGAACGCTGCCGCATCATGCGGTGCCTTTCGACCAGCTCGCCAGCCACGACCTCATCCTGCCCGGCCCGCAGCACGGGCTGCGCATCCTGCTGGAGAGGGAGGCGGGGAAGAGGGGCCTTTCCTTGCGCATCCCAGTGGAAGCCGATGCGCTACAGATCCTCAAAGGGTTGGTGGCCCGGGGACTCGGCTCGACGGTGCTGCCCCTCGCTTCCGTACACCAGGAGGTCTCGGCGGGGCTGCTCGCGGCATCGCCGGTCGTAGACCCGCATCTCTCGCGGAAGTTGGTCGTCGCCCTACCACAGGGCCGTCGGGCCTCCATCGCGGTGCAGCATTTCGACAAGGTCCTGCGGCGGGAGGTGGCGCTGATGGTCGAGGAGAATGTCTGGGAGGGAAAGCTCCTGGGATGATATAGCGATTTGGTATAGATGTTCGAAAAGAATTATCGTTGGAAGGGGGTCTTCCGTCGCGCATGATGGCCGCCTAGCCAGTTGCCGCTGGAAACAGGGTGGAAGCGCCATGAACGAGATGCAGATCGATTCCCATTCGGAGATCCGCGAGGAGGTCGCCAAGCTTTGCGCGCGGTTTCCCGGCGAGTACTGGCGCAAGCTGGACGAGGTGCGCGGCTATCCGACCGAGTTCGTGCAAGCGCTGACCGAGGCGGGCTACCTGGGTGCGCTGATTCCCGAGGAATATGGCGGAGCCGGGCTCGGCCTCTCGGCGGCGGCGGCGATCCTGGAGGAGGTGCAGCACCAGGGCTGCAACGGCGCGGCCTGCCACGCGCAGATGTACATTATGGGGACGATCCTACGGCACGGGAACGAGGCGCAGAAGCAAAAGTACCTACCTGGCATCGCCGATGGCAGTCTGCGCTTGCAGGCCTTCGGCGTGACCGAGCCGACCAGCGGCACCGACACCACGGCACTGCGCACCGTGGCCCGGCGCGAGGGCGACAAGTATATCGTCAACGGCCAGAAGATCTGGACCTCGCGCGCCGAGCATTCCGACCTGATGCTGCTGCTGGCGCGCACCACGCCGCGCGACCAAGTAGCGAAGAAGACCGAGGGGCTGTCCACCTTCATCGTGGACATGCGCGAGGTGCTGGGCAAAGGCCTGACCATTCGGCCGATCCGCACCATGATGAACCACAACACCTGCGAGGTGTTCTTCGATAACATGGAGGTCCCGGCCGAGAACCTCGTTGGCGAGGAAGGCAAGGGCTTCCGCTACGTCCTGGACGGCATGAACGCGGAGCGGTTGCTGATCGCGAGCGAGTGCATCGGCGACGCCAAGTGGTTCATCGAAAAGGCTGTGACCTACTCCAAGGAGCGCGTGCTGTTCGGCCGGCCCATCGGTGCCAATCAGGGCGTGCAGTTCCCGATCGCTCGCGCCTATGCGCAGATGCGCGCCGCCGAGGCCATTGTGCACAAGGGGCTGGCGAAGTTCGAGGCAGGCGAGCGCCCGGGCGAGGAAGCCAATATGGGCAAGATGTTGGCGGCCGAGGCGAGCTGGGCGGCCGGCGAGGCCTGCGTGCAGACCTATGGCGGCTTCGGCTTCGCCGAGGAATATGACATCGAGCGCAAGTTCCGCGAGACGCGCCTGTATCAGGTGGCGCCGATCAGCACGAACCTGATCCTGTCCTATCTGGGCGAGCATGTGCTGGGGATGCCGCGCAGCTACTGAGGCGGTTCTAGCCAGCGGGGCAGAGTGCAGGTGGCAGGGCTGCCGCTACCGGGCGGGACCGCGGCCGTAGGGAAGAAAGCGAAACACGATGAAGCTACTGGTGCCCGTGAAGCGGGTGGTGGACTACAACGTGAAGGTACGCGTGAAGTCGGACGGGAGTGGCGTCGAGACGGCGAACGTCAAGATGTCGATGAACCCGTTCGACGAGATCGCGGTCGAGGAAGCGGTGCGGCTGAAGGAGCGTGGCATCGCGAGCGAGATCGTGGCGGTCTCGGTGGGCCCGGCGCAGGCGCAGGAGCAGATCCGCACGGCGCTGGCGATGGGGGCTGACCGCGGTATCCTGGTGGAGCAGGAGGGCGCGGTGGAGCCGCTGGCGGTGGCGCGGATCCTCAAGGCGCTGGCCGAGCGCGAGCAGCCGGGGCTGATCGTGCTGGGCAAGCAGGCGATCGACGACGACATGAACGCCACGGGGCAGATGCTGGCGGCGCTGCTGGGCTGGGGGCAGGGGACCTTCGCGAGCAAGGTGGAGGTGGCCGACGGCGTGGCGAAGGTCACGCGCGAGATCGATGGCGGGCTGGAGACGGTGTCGCTGAAGCTGCCGGCGGTGGTGACCACGGACCTGCGGCTGAACGAGCCGCGCTATGCCTCGCTGCCCAACATCATGAAGGCGCGCAAGAAGCCGATCGAGACGGTGAAGCCGTCGGATCTGGGGGTGGATGCGAGCCCGCGGCTGACGGTGCTGAAGGTGGAGGAGCCGGCGAAGCGCCAGGCGGGGGTGAAGGTGGGCTCGGTGGCCGAGCTGGTGGACAAGCTGCGCAACGAAGCAAAAGTCATTTGAGCGGGGGTGATCTGAGATGAGTATCCCGGTGAGCATCCTGGTCCTGGCCGACCATGACGGCAGCCACGTCAACCAGCCGACCCGCTCGGCGATCGCGGCGGCCCGGAAGCTGGCCCAGGCGGCGGGCGGCGAGGTGCACCTGCTGGTCTCGGGGGCGGCGGCGGTGGCGCAGTCCGCCACGGCGATCGCGGGCATCGCGAAGGTGCTGCATGCCGAGGGCGACGGGCACATGCTGGCCGAGCCGCTCTCGGCGCTGCTGGTGGAGCTTGCGCCGGGCTACACGCACCTGCTGGCCCCGGCCACGGCGGTGGGCAAGAACGTGATGCCGCGCGCGGCCGCGCTGCTGGACGTGCAGCCGGTCTCCGACATCTCGGACGTGGTGGATGCCGAAACCTTCGTGCGGCCGATCTATGCGGGCAACGCGCTGGCAACCGTGCGCTCGGCGGATGCGAAGAAGGTGGTGACGGTGCGGGCGGCCTCCTTCGACCCGGTGGCGGCCGAAGGCGGCACGGCGTCGGTGGAGAGCGTGGCGGCGGTGGCCGATCCGGGGGTGTCGTCCTTCGTGGGCGCCGAGATCGCCAAGAGCGAGCGTCCGGAGCTGACGGCGGCGCGGGTGGTGATCTCGGGCGGCCGGGCGATGGGGTCGGCGGAGAACTTCGCGATCCTGGACAAGCTGGCCGACCGGCTGGGGGCGGCGGTGGGGGCGAGCCGGGCCGCGGTGGATGCGGGCTATGCGCCCAACGACCACCAGGTGGGCCAGACCGGCAAGATCGTGGCGCCGGAGCTCTACATGGCCTTCGGCATCTCAGGGGCCATCCAGCACCTGGCGGGGATGAAGGACAGCAAGGTGATCGTGGCCGTCAACAAGGACGAGGAGGCGCCGATCTTCCAGGTCGCCGACTACGGCCTCGTCGGCGACCTCTTCTCCGTCGTCCCGGAACTCGAAGCCGCTCTCGGCAAGGGCTGAGCGGGGAAGCGGACGACCCCAGCACGCGATACCAGGAACGAAGAAAGGGAGCGGACAAGGATGGCAGAAGAACTGGACCTCGAATCCTGGATCGGCCGGAGCGAGGCACGCACCGACTATCTCGCCGCCGGCCCGGTGGAGCGCCTCGCCGCCACGCTGGACCGCGAGGAGCCGCCGCTGCGCGACGGCGATGCGGTGCCGCCGCTGTCGCACTGGCTGATGTTTCTGCCCGATGCGCGCCAGTCGCAGCTCGGGCCGGACGGTCATCCGGCGCGGGGCGGCTTCTTGCCACCGGTCAACGACCTGCCGCGCCGCATGTGGGCCGGCGGCCGCCTGGAGTTCCGCGCGCCGCTGCGCGTGGGCAGCCTGTTGAGCCGTACCTCCACCATCGATCAGGTGAAGCGCCGCGAGGGCAGTGCGGGACCGCTGGTCTTCGTCACCGTCCGCCACGAGATCCGCGAGGCGGACCGGGACGAGGTGCTGCTGCGCGAGGAGCACGACATCGTCTATCGCGGCCTGGAGGCCCCGGCCGCCCGCG
Organism: Roseomonas gilardii; assembly: GCF_001941945.1. NCBI lineage: Bacteria > Pseudomonadati > Pseudomonadota > Alphaproteobacteria > Acetobacterales > Roseomonadaceae > Roseomonas > Roseomonas gilardii. The sequence goes on from NZ_CP015584.1 coordinate 562,847, forward strand.
CCGCGCCGGAGGCACCGCCACCCGGGCAGTGGCAGCGCAGCTTGGTGCCGGACCCGGTGCTGCTGTTCCGCTACTCGGCGCTGACCTTCAACGGCCACCGCATCCATTATGACCGGCCCTATGTGACGCAGGAGGAGGGCTATCCTGGCCTGATCGTGCACGGGCCGCTGATCGCCACGCTGCTGCTGGACCTGACGCGGCGCGAGGCGCCGGATTCGCGGGTGGCCGCCTTTTCCTTCCGCGCTGTCTCGCCGATCTTCGACGGCGCGCCGCTGCACCTGCATGGTTCGCCGCCCGGCGCGGATGGCGCGTCGCAACTCTGGGCCACCAATGCCCAGGGCGGGCTGGCCATGCGCGCGGAGGCACGTTTCGCATGACGGGCCCTCTCGCCGGCCGGGCAGCCCCACGCAAACCCCTTGAAGGGCTGCTGGTCGTCTCGCTGGAACAGGCGGTGGCCGCGCCCTACTGCTCATCCCGCCTCGCCGATGCGGGCGCGCGGGTCATCAAGATCGAGCGGCCGGAGGGAGATTTCGCGCGCGGCTACGACGCTGCGGTGCATGGGCTGTCGAGCTATTTCGTCTGGCTGAACCGAGGCAAGCAGAGCCTCGTCGCGGATATCAAGGACCCTGGCGACGCCGCCCTGCTGCACCGCATGCTGGCGCGAGCCGACGTCTTCATCCAGAACCTCGCGCCCGGTGCGGCCGCGCGCGCCGGTTTCGGCGCCGAGGAACTGCGAGCGCGCTATCCGCGCCTGATCACCGTGGACATCACCGGCTACGGCTCGGGCAACGCCTATCAGGACATGAAGGCCTACGACCTGCTGGTGCAGGCGGAAAGCGGCCTCGCCTCGATCACCGGGCATCCGGCGGGGCCGGGGCGGGTGGGCGTCTCCGCCTGCGACATCGCCTGCGGCATGGCGGCCCATGCGGCGGTGCTGGAGGCCCTGATCTCCCGCTCCCTGACCGGCGAGGGCACGCGGCTGGAGGTCAGCCTGTTCGACGGCATGGCGGACTGGATGAACGTGCCGCTGCTCTACTACGAAGGCACGGGCAAGGTGCCGCCGCGCGTTGGCCTCGCGCATCCCTCGATCTGCCCCTACGGCGCCTTTGCCCTGGCCGATGGCAGCCTCGTGCTGATCTCAATCCAGAACGAGCGGGAATGGGCCGCCTTCTGCGCCGTGGTGCTGGAGGAGCCGGAACTGCCGCGCCAGCCGGGCTACGAGAGCAACAACGCCCGCGTCGCCAACCGACCCGAGGTCGATGCCCGCGTGGCGCGCGCCTTCGCGGGGCTGACGCGCGAGCAGGCGGCGGAGCGCCTGAACCGCGCGAAGACGGCCTATGGCTTCGTCAACGAACTGCCGGCCCTGTCCGACCATCCGGCGCTGCGCCGCGTGCCGGTCGCGACGCCGGGGGGCGAGGCCTCAATCGTCGCGCCCCCGGCGCTGCGTGACGGTCTGGCGCCGGAACTGGGTCCGGTCCCGGCCATCGGCGAGCATAGTGGCATGATTCGCGAGGAGTTCGTCGGCCTGCCCGCCTCGTAACGGCACGGCAGACCGGGTGTGACAGGGGCGGCAAGCCCCGGACTGGGAGGAAAGCAATCGTGAAGAAAGACATGGCGGCGCCGGAGACCTCCGAAGGCCCTGGCGGCCGGACGGGTTCCGGGAAGGTGGGACGGACCTTCCTTCCGGGATGTCTCGGTGTCTTGCTGGCGGGAGGCGTGCTGGCCCTGGGCGCCACCCCCGCGACGGCGGCGGATAGCGCGACGGAATGCGCGAAGCTCACCGGAATGGCCATCCCCGCCTCGGCGATCGCCCTGCCGACCGGTGGGGCCACGGTGCTTTCCGCCCAGTTCGTGCAGACCGGTGAGACCGGCGGACCGGGTGATTCCTATTGTCGCGTGCTGGGCCGGATCACGCCCGACGCGGCCACGGCTACCACGGGCACACCCGAGATCAACTTCCAGCTCAACCTGCCCGCACGCTGGAATGGCAAGGCCCTGCAGATGGGCGGCGGCGGCTACAACGGCACGGTCGTGACCGGTACCACCTCCGTGTCCTTCACCCGATCCACCCCGCCGCTCTACCAGGGCTATGCGACCTACGGCTCGGATTCCGGCCATGTCGGTCTCAGCACCAGCGGCGATTTCGGGGCGAATGCCGGGGCACTGCGGAACTTCGCCTACGAGCACCTGAAGAAGACGCATGATGCCGCCTTCGCGCTCATCGAGGCACATTACGGGCGCCGGCCGGACCGCTCCTATTTCGGCGGCGCCTCGACCGGCGGGCGGGAGGGGATGACCGTCGTCCAGCGCTTCCCTGCGGATTATGACGGCGTCATCGCGAATGCACCGGCCATCTATTTCTGGGGCATGCGGCTGATCGGCGTGCGCATCGGCCAGGCGGCCTATGGCCCATCGCACGGCTATGTCTCCACGGCGAAGTTCGACCTGCTCCGCGAGGCGGTGCTGCAGGCCTGCGATGCCCAGGATGGCGCTGCCGACGGGATGGTCAGCGACGTTGCATCCTGCCGTGGCCGGCATGACGAGATCCTGGCATCGCTGCGCTGCAAGCCGGGCGCGAACGACACCGCCCGCTGCCTCACCGAGCCGGAGATCGGTACGGTCCGCGCGATCGAGGATGACCTCGTCCTTCCCTATCCGCTCGCCTATGGTGTCACCCGCTATCCCGGCTACACCCTGCTTCAGGGCGCGGATTTCGCCCGTGGTCTCGGGATGGGCAGCACGGCGGCGCGCGCGCCCGTGCCGAACAGCGCCGAGCATGGCTACCTCTATGCTCAGGGCGACGCCTATCTGCGCTATTTCGTCACCGGCGACATGTCTACCGACGCCCTGGAATTCGACCTCGCCCATCCGGGCCGCTACCAGGACCGCCTCGTGGAGCTGTCCGGCCTGATCGGAGCGATGAACCCGGACACCACGGCCTTCCAGGCGCGCGGCGGCAAGCTGATCGTGTTGCAGGGCCTTGCGGACGATGCCGTCAGCTCGAATGGAACCGAGGCCTATTACCGCGACCAGGTCGCCCGCTACGGCCAGGAAAAGGTGGATGCCTTCTTCCGCCTCTACATGGTCCCCGGCTTCGGGCATGGGCGCGGCACCTTCGTGCCGTCTTGGGATGCGGTCGGCGCGCTGGACGAATGGGTGACCAAGGGCACCACGCCGGGCGTCCTGGTGGGGCGCGACGTGAACGCAGCCACCGCCGGCCGCGCGCGTCCGCTCTGCCCCTATCCCGGCTATCCGCGGCGGCAGGGCGAGGGCGACATGAACGCCGCCGGCAGCTTCGCCTGCGTATCAAGCCAATAGCGGCCAGCGCCGGACATCGCCATTCCGCGCGGTTCCTCGATGCGCGGAATGGCTTTCGCCCTGGGCCCCGGAGGCTTGGCCCGCTATCTCGGCGGGATATGCAACAGCGGGCGCGAGAGCAGCCGGATCATCTGCAGGACCACGATGCCCGCGAATACCCCGGCGACACGTTCCAACCCGGGTTCCGCGCTGATCATCGCATAGGAATCTGGCACGAGGACAACCAGGAACACCAGCACGAACTGGTTCCCGGCATAGGCAAAGGGCTTCATGCTGTTCTCGATATGGCGCCCAGCCACCACGCCCAGCGCCATGCAGAGGATGATGGCGCTTACCGAGCCACCGAACAATTTCAAGGCCACGGTCGCGGCTAGGCAGCCGGTGATGCAGCCCGCCAGGCGGTGCGCCACGCGGACGGAGACAAGGTGGCGATTGCCGCGCAGGCTGGAGAGCGGCACCATCATCAGCGCCATGATCGTCACGGCCGCCTGGCTGAGCCGACCGCTGTCCAGCAGGGGCATCAGCCAGGGGACGGTGGCAAGCGCCAGACCGGCCTGCATCGCATGGCGGGCGGCATCGCCGCGTTCCTGCGCCTTGGCGGCGGACGACATGGCCGGCATGGCATTGGGCAGGCCCAGCCTCGGCCGCAACGTCTGGTGCGACAGGAGATTAATGACGAGACAGGCCAGGGTCCCCGCCGTGACCTCCAGGATGCGCGTGCTGGCGAAATGCGCGACGTGGCGCAGTGGCTGCGCCTGCGCATCCAGCAGCACCATGCAGAAGGTGAGACCGGTGAACAGCCAGGCGTAGCTCCGCTGGCGCGTCAGCGCGGCATACAGCGTGACGCCCCCGACCAAGAACAGGGCGACGCTGAGGGCCAGCCAGGAATGGCCGAGCAGAAGCGCCACCGCACAAGCCAGGGCAGCGCCAGACACCGTGCCCAGGATACGCATCCCACCCCGCACCGTGCTTTCGGCCAGGGAGGAGCGCATAACCATGTAGCCGCTGAAGGCAGCCCATCCGACATTCTCGGCCTGCAGCAGATGCGCGAACAGGATCGCCAGCAGCACGGAAGCCAGGGTTTCCGCCTCGTCCAGCGCGCGTGGCCAGATCCGTTCGGGCGCGCGAAACTCGGCGATGATGCCGGCCCAGAAGGCAGCGACGCTCTGCCACAGCGATTTCAGCCGGCCCTGCATCGCGTCCTCCGTCGGCCGGTCACTCACCCCCGGGGCAGATCGGACAGATGCCGGGCCACGACATCCAGCACCTTGTCCAGGCACCCCTTGAAGAAGTGATCCGTGCCTGGATACACGGTCACAGGATGATGGGTCGCGCGGCCCCATGCGAGCAACGAGGGCAGCGGCGCCATCGCGTCGTCCTGACCATGCAGCAACAGGGTCCGTTCAGGGATGGGCATGGCCTCGTAGTCCCGGCCGCCGGGCACGCGCCCGACCGGAAGACCCATCAGCACGACGGCCGCGGCGGGCTCGTCCTGTTCCAGGGCACAGGCGAGGCGGGCATAGACATGCGCGCCGAAGGAGAAGCCGAGCAGGGCCAGGGGCAATCCCGGATATGCCTCCCGCAGATGGGCGGCGATCACGAGCCCATCCTCCGCCTCGCCGGTTCCTTCGGCATACTCGCCCTCGGAGCCATCGACGCCGCGGAAGCTCGGCCGCACCGCGATCCAGCCGGCTTCGCTGAGCCGCCACGCCGCCCTGTGCGGGACGACGTGCTGCGGCGACCCACCGAGCAGCGGTTGAGGGTGACTGATCATCACCACGCCGATGGGTGGCATGGCGGGCATGGTGGTAGTGAGCTGGATCTGGCCGGCGGGACCGGCGATGAAGCTCTGGACCGGACGGGATGCGGACATGGGCGATGCTCTACCATCAGCCCCATCCACGCTCAATCGCCGCGCCATGTGGGAGGGGGCATGCTGCCCGCTTCTGCCGGCCTGCCGCTCGCCGCCGTCTGATCCTGGCATCACCCGCCGGGGACTCATCGTGCCTCGGGGGTCGAGCCCCTGAATCATAAAAGGGTCTACCGGCTGATGCTGCAGGGTGGGCTACTCCTGCAGCGACACGGCACCCGGCGGCCGATCCGGGCGTACGAGGACACTGTGATCGCCCCGGTCGCGCGCCTGCGTTGGTCCTCGGACGGGCTGGAAATCCCCTGTTGGGACGGCGAGGTCGCCTGCCTTGGCATTTGCCATCGACACCCGCGACCGTGAGGCCACGCAGCGCCTCCAGCGCCACCTTGACCTTGAACTCCGCTAAATACCGCGTCCGCTTCCCCGTCATTGGGTTCGTCCTTCTCAGGCCGAACCGAGCTTATCCAACTGTCCTAAATCCGGGGACCATCTCTAAGGACGACACTTGGTTTCCTCCTTTTTGTTCTGTTGGGCCGCCCGTGCGGACGGGATCAGTAGGTCGCCCGCCCGCCCGAGACGTCGAACACGCCTCCCGTCGTGAAGGAGCATTCCTCCGAGGCCAGCCAGCAGATCAGGGCGGCCACCTCCTCGATGGCCCCGAAGCGGCCCATCGGGATCTTGGACAGCATGAAGTCGATATGCGCCTGGCTCATCTGTTCGAAGATCGCGGTTCGCACCGCGGCGGGGGTGACGCAGTTCACCGTAACCCCCGTCTTCGCGAGTTCCTTGCCCAGCGACTTGGTCAGCCCGATGACACCGGCCTTGGATGCGCTGTAGGCCGGGGCATTGGGATTGCCCTCCTTGCCGGCGATGGAAGCGATGTTGACGATGCGGCCGTAGCCCTTCTCCAGCATGAACGGCACCACCGCCTTGTCGCAATGGAAGACACCGTCGAGGTTGACCGCCATCACCCGCCGCCACTCCTCGACCGGGTAGGTCCAGGTGGTGGTGTTCGGCCCAGTGATCCCGGCGCTCGCCACCAGCACGTCGATGCCCCCGAGCCGCTCGGCCGTCGCATGGGCCGCTGCGTCCACCTCGGGCCAGTCGGCCACGTCCAGCGCGATACCGACCGCCTCTGGGCCGAGCGCCCCTCGCGCCGCCTCGATCGCGGCGGGGTCGCGGTCCCAGATCGCCACCCTGCCGCCCTCGGCGACGATGCGCCGGGCGACCGCGAGGCCGATGCCGGCAGCGCCACCGGTGACGACCGCAACACGGCCGGCGAAACGGGTGTCATCCGCCATCACACCGTCCCCCGGTCGAGGCCGAATTGCGTGCGTGCGATGGATACGGGACGTGCGCAGAAACGCATCGGATGGACCGCTCCCATTTGCTTGTATACCATAATATGGTATAATAACTTATTATGTGGGATATCTGACGGCCCATGCTTGCAGGTGTCAAGCGGGCACGCGCCGCGGCGAAGGAATCATGGACGGCAAGAAACGGCATCCCGGCAGGCCCCGGACCACACCGGCAACGGAGGGGGCGCAGACGCTGCTCCGCGGCCTCGACGTCATGGAGGCGGTGGCGGCGGGGGCGGCGGATCTCGCCGCCCTCGCGCAAGCATTGGGCACCACCCGGACCACCACCCACCGGCTCGCCTCGGCCCTCGTGGCACGGCGTTATCTCGGTTTCTCGCCCGGTAGCGGCTACAACCTCGGCCCCAAGCTCGGTGAGCTCGGGTTGCGCTTCCGCCGCGCCCTTCCGCTGCACCAGGCGGCGCAGCCTTTCCTCGCCCGGCTCGCGGCGCAGACGCTGGACACGGTGCAGCTTGGCATCCTCGACGAAGGGACCGTGCTCTACCTCGACAAGGTGCCGGGCGGCCGCCCGTTCGAGATCCGCTCGGCGGCCGGCGACCGCCATCCCGTCTGGAGCACGGGCCTGGGCAAGGCACTGATCCTCGACCTGCCGGAAGCACAGTGGGAAGGGTTCGTCGGCCGTGGCCGTGCTGGCCCGGTACCGGTCAGCGGCAAGGCGCGGCTGGAGTGGCTGGAACGCATGCGGCTCTATGCGGCGCAAGGAGTGGCCTTCGACCTCGGGGAGAACGAGCCGGAGTTGTTCTGCGTCGCCGCCCCCATCCGCGATGCGGGCGGCGAGATCGTCGCCGCAGTCAGTGTGTCCAGCCTGCTGCCCTATATGCAGCCGGAGCGGATGGAGGTGCTGTCTGGCGAGGTGCGCGCCACCGCTGCCGAGATCGGCCGCTCCCTCGGCTGGCATGGGGAGGACGTGGCGGAGACGGTGCCGGACGACGGGAAGCGCACAGGACGGCGTTAGTCAGGGATCCAAGCAGCTTCCCACAATATTGACATCTAACCTGACCACCCGATCAAGTTTGACCGGTCGGGAGCCATGATGGCACGGTCCGAAGCAAATTTGCGCTCTGGTCAAGTCGGTTTTGAAGGCCGGGACCGACGCCGATCGTCCTATTCCGGCTGATAGTTCACGCTCCGGAGCAGGTCGCCCGCCCGCTGGATCTCGCTCGCGATGAACGCCCGGCTGCTCTCGATGCTTTCTGTGACCGGTTCCAGCACCTGCTTCGTCAGCCGCTGAACCATCTCGGATTCCCGCATCGTGTCCTGCATCAGCGTGTTGATGCGCTGGCAGATGTCGGCGGATGTGCCGCGAGGCGCCCAGACGCCGTACCAGGACTGGAACTCATAGCCCGGCAGCCCACCCTCCGCCATGGTCGGCACGTCGGCCGCGAGCCCCGAGCGTTCCGCCGTGGCGATGCCGACCGCGTTGACCTTGCCGTCGCCGCGGGCGGGCAGCAGCGCGAAGCAAGGGTCGATCAATAACTGCACGCTGCCACCCATCAGATCGGTCAGGGCCGGCTGGGTGCCACGATAGGTCACCATGTCGAGATCAAGCCCAGTGCGACGTAGGAATTCGATAGTGGCGAGGTGACCGGCGGAGCCCAGGGAGGAGATGGCGAAGTTCCACTCGCGCGGCTTCGCCTTCGCTGCGGCGATGATCTCCGTCAGGGTCTTCTGCGGACGGGTGCCGGAGGAGACCATCACCAGCGGTGCCTTCGCGGTACGGGCCGCGACCTCCAAATCACGCTGCGGGTCGAAGTTCGCGCCCTTGAGCACCAGCGGCATGACCGCGGTGTTGAAGGCCGAAGCGAGCAGTGTGTAGCCGTCATTGGGCGCCTGAAGGACTGCATTGGTGCCCACCAGTCCGGCGCCGCCGGTGCGGTTTTCCGCCACCGCGACCGCGCCCAGCTTCTCCTGCAGGCGCTGCGCCAGCAGACGCCCCAGCGTGTCATTGGCGGCGCCGGGCGGCCAGGGGATGATGACCCGGATGGGCTTGCCATGCGGCCAAGGGGCCTGGGCATGGATGGCAGGGGCGCGCAGCAGGCTGGCGCCGGCGGCCAGTATCAGGCCACGTCTTTTCATCGACATTTCCTCCAGTCTTGATGTTTCTTCTCGCCGGCCTTCACGGCCGGTTGTCGTCCGCCTCCCGTACCGCGCGGCACGGGAGGCGAGGGCGCGCGTGCCGACGCGCCCTGCTTCAGGCGCTCAGCAGCGAGGCCTTCTCCGCGGCGTCGAGGGCCAGGAGCGGCGGCCGCATCCGGGCCCAGCCCTCGTGACCGGTCCGCTGCGCCGTGAGCATCTTCAGCGAAGCCATTTGTGCGAAGCGCGAGGCGCGGTTGCGCATGGCCACCACGCGTTGCTGCGCCAATTCGACCTCGCCGGCGCGGCTCTCGTCGAGGGCATGGCGGTAGATGAAGGCCAGGTCCCGGGCGACGAGGTTGGAAGTGGCGGTGATGCAGCCCGCGCCGCCCTGGCGGCGCAGCGGCAACAGCAACGGGTCGGCGCCTGCCAGGACCGAGAAGCCCGGGAAGCGTTCCACCATGGCCAGCATGTTGCCGATGTCGCCGGCGGAATCCTTGATACCGACCACGATGTCCGGGAAGCGGGCGATCAGGCGTTCGATCAAGGCATGGGAGAGCGGGACGGCCGACATCTGCGGGATGTGGTAGAGCACGACGCGCAGCCGCGCGTCGCCAACGCGCTCGATCACCTCGGCATAGGCTGCGAACACACCGTCATCCGAGACGTTCTTGTAGTAGAAGGGCGGCAGCATCACCACGGTCCGCACGCCCAGGGACAGGGCGTGGCGGGTCAGCTCCACCGCTTCAGTCAGGGCAGCGACGCCGGTTCCGGGCAGCAGGCGTTCCGGCGCGATGCCGGCGTCGACCGCGGCCTCCAGCAAAGCCTTGCGCTCACCGACCGAGAAGGAGTTGGCCTCGCCCGTGGTGCCGAGCAGGGCGATGCCGTCGCAGCCTTCCTCCAGCAGCCAACGTGCATGTTCGACGAAGGTTGCGTGGTCCGGCGCCAGGTCGGCGTCCAGCGGTGTGAGCGCGGCGCTGAACACGCCGGTCGGCCCCCGGAAGGTTCCGGCGGGGGCCGTGGCGGGCTTGTCGAGAGTGGTGCTCATGCGTCGTTGCTCCTGATCCAGTCCTCGGTGACGGTCACGTATTTGATGGCTTGCCGGTAGACGGTGTAGGCGATGTGCAGGCGGCCATCGGGGCCCTGAACGATGCTGGGGTAGGAGAACTCGCGGTTCAGCCCCTCGCGCGAGTTGTTGGTCATGCAATAGCCGTCGCCGGTTTCGAGGTTGCGCCGGACCGGCCAGGTCCGGCCGCCATCCTCGGAGATCGCTACCGTCATCGGCGCACGGGGCACGCCCCAGAAGGTGCTGCGGCGGCTGTGGTCGATCGGCGCCACGATCTTGCCGTCGTCGCTGTCATCCTCGATGTCGTCGTAGAGGGAGAGGCGGCGCTCGGTGGCGTCCGCCGCGCTGCTCTCGTTGAGCACCATGGCGAGGTGGCCGTTCTCCAGCCGCGTCACCTGGATCGAGGAATTGTTGTTGGGCAGCTCGGTCGGCCGCGGTGCCGTCCAGCTCCGCCCGTTGTCGTGCGAGCGGGAAACGTAGACGCTATCGGCCCAGCGGCTGCGGTAGAAGGCGGCCAGCGTGCCGTCGCGCAGGTCCACGATGCTCATGTGCACGCAGCCGAGGCTGTCCGGCACGGCGACCTCGGTCCAGCTCCGCCCCTGGTCGGAGGAGATCATCACCGCGCTGGTGTCGTCGTCGCCGACCCATTTCTTGCCCGGCGTGCTGGTGCAGATCCAGACCGGGAGCAGCCAGTCGCCGTTGTCGAGCACCACGACCGGCTGGCGCATGAAGGTACCACCGCCAGGGCGGGGGCCAAACAGGGTCTCGATGGGCCCCCAGCTGCGGCCGTTGTCCGTGGAGATACGCTTGCGGACGATCGCGGTGTCTTGGTTGCCGGAGATCTGCGCCGTCCAGATCAGCCAGAGCGTACCGTCGGGCGCGGGGAAGAGGAGCGGATTCTGCTCCGATTTGGTCGGGTCCTCCGACAGCCGCACCGGCGCCGACCACTGGTCCGAGCCGCGTTCAAGGCGGGAGAAATAGGCGCAGATATCCGGCACGCCTTCCTGAGTGCCGCCGAACCAGACGCAGCCCAGCGCGCCATCCGGCAGGGGCATCAGGTTGGCGGCGTGGCTCTGTACCGTGGCGGGCGGCAGGAAGGCCTCCCGCCTTGTCGGGTCCCCCTCGGCGGGGCGCACGTGGCCGACCTCGCCCAGGTCAAGCCTGCCACTCTCGTTCGTCCGTATCATCGCCGGCGTCTCTCAGTAGGCCGCGTCGTAGATGGCCAGGATCTGGTCCTGGCTCAGCTCGCGCGGGTTGTTGTCCAGCAAGCGGCGGATGGCGTGGGCCTCCCGCGCCATGCTCTCCAGATCGTTGCGAGGCACACCGAGGGCAGAGAGCCGCATCTCGATGCCGAGCCCTGCGCAGAAACGGTGGGTCGCCTCCCGCACCGCTGCTTCCTCCGCGCTCGCCGGCAGGCCCAGCGCCTCCAGAACCAGCGCGGTCTTCTCCGCCATCACGGGCGCGTTGAAGGCGAGGGTGTGCGGGAAGATCAGTGCGCAGGCGAGGCCGTGCGGGATGTGGTGGCGCGTGCCGAGCGGGTAGGCGACGGCATGGCCCGCGGTGGTGTTCACCGGACCCAGGCAGAAGCCGCCATACATCGAGGCCAGGGCGAGGCCGGCCCGGGCCTCGCGGTCCGCGCCATCCGTCACGGCCCGCTTCAGGAAGCGTCCGACCAGGCGGATGCCCTCCAGCGCGTAGAGATCGATCAGGGGATGGGCCTTGCGGCTGGTGAAGGCTTCCACGCAATGCGCCATGGCATCGACGCCGGTGGCCGCGGTCACGGCGGGCGGCACGGTGAGGGTCAGGTCGGGATCGACAATGGCGATGTCGGCCAGCATGTGGCGGCTTTGCACCGCGGCCTTGTTCTGCGTGGCCGGGTCGGTGACCAGGGCGCGCGTGCCGCCCTCGCTGCCGGTGCCCGAAGTGGTCGGCACCTGGAACAGGCCGATCCTGCGCCCGGCGACCTTCTCCGGCCCCACGACCTCGGCGAAGGACTGGCCGCTGCCCGGGAGCACCGCAACGAGCTTCGCGAGGTCCATCGCGCTGCCGCCGCCGAAGCCGACCACCAGATCGGGCCGGACCTGTTCCGCCAGGGCCAGGGCCTTTTCCAGATTGGGCAGGTCGGGTTCCGGCTTCACCTCGCCGAAGACGGCGACCTCACCCGGCAGGTCGAGCAGACCGACGCGGCCGGCGTTGAAGGCGTCCGACACCACCAGCGGGCGGCAGTAGCCGCGGGCCCGTGCCCAGCGGCCGGTGGCGGAGACCAAGCCGCCGCCAAATTCGATGATGGAGGGACGGGCGGTCTCGATCGGGGTGAGGAGGTCGTTCATGCTCGTTTCTCGCGGGTGATTTCTATGGTTCCGCCGGCTGGCCGGAGCCGGGGCGGAGCTGCATCGTGCGGCGCAGCAGGCTGGTGGCGCGGGTCAGTTCCCCGGCCACGGCGCGCAGGCGGGGCAATCCGGTTTCGACGAAGGCGTCCAGCGGGCTGCGGCCGGCGTCGATGGTCAGGCTGATGCCGGAGGCGGGGCGGCCCTGTTCGTCCAGGATCGGCACGGCGACGGTACGAAGGCCGTAGGCGTTCTCGCCGTCCGAAACGGCGAAGCCACGCGTGCGGACCTCGGCGAGGCGCTCCAGCAACAGGTCGAGGTCGGTGATGGTGCGCTCCGACAGCTTGACGCGCTCACGCCGTTCCAGGTGCGCGATCTGCTCCTCGCGCGGGAGGTAGGCGAGCATCGCATGGCCCAACGCGGTGGCGTAGGCGCCGACCCGCGTGCCGGGGTGGCGGCGCATGTTGTAGCGGTCGAGCCCGGTCTGGACGCGGGCCAGGTAGACGACGTCGCCCGCCTCGATGGCGCCGAGCGAGGCGGCGTCGCCGATTTCCGGCACCAGTTCGCGCAGCAGCGGCGCAGCGTGTTCCGGCAGGCCATTCGCGGAGAGCGCGCTGAAGCCCAGTTCCAGGCATTGCAGGGTCAGCCGGAAGCGCCGGGTGTCGGGCACGCCGCGCAGGTAGCCCAGCGCCTCCAGCGTGTGGATCAGCCGGAAGGCGGTGCCGCGGTCGAGCCCTGCCCGGGCGGCGACTTCCGCCAGGGTGAGTTCCGGGTGTTCGGGCGTGAAGGCGCGCAGCACCGCGAAGGTCTTGGCGGCCGATTGCACCATGTTCTTCGGGTTCTCGGCGCGGGGCTTCGGCACGGGGGCGGGGGCCGCTGCCGTCATGGCGGGCTGTGTAGCCAGGGCGGTACCCAATGTTTCGCTTCCCTTGTTCGGATTGCGAACTTGTGTTCGTCTGATCATACAGTCACCTTTCTGCTTGCCGCCTGTCAACCATTCTCAGCGCACGGCGCTCAGAGCGAACTGCCGCCGCAGATCACGATGTTCTGGCCGGTGATGGCGCCGGCTTCCTCCGAGAGCAGGAAGGCCACGGTCGCCGCGACCTCCTCCGGGCGTATCAGCCGGCCGATCGGAGGAACGCGCGGCGCGGAGGAGCGGCGCGCGGGATCGTTCAGCATGGGCGTGTCCGTGGCCGCGGGGGAGACGAGGTTCACGGTGATGCCGCGCGGCGCGAGCTCCGCCGCCCAGGAGCGCGACAGGCCGGTCAGCGCGGATTTTGTGGCGGCGTACTGGCTGCGCCCCGCAGCGCCGGTCGCGGTGCGGCTGCCGACCAGGACGATGCGGCCCCCGCGCGGCATCTCCGCCAGCAGCCGGTCGGCGAGGAGGCTGGCGGCCTGGACATGCACCTGCCACATCGCCGCCCCTGCCTCCGGGTCCAGTACGCCCAGGGGGTTCGTGCTCATCAGCCCGGCCGCGTGCACGAAGGCCCGCGCCGAGAGGCCCTCGACGGCGGCCAGCACGCCGTCGCGGGAGGACAGGTCGGCCGCCCGGTGCGCGAAGCGGTGGTCCTCGATCGCCGGGCTGCGCCGGCTCAGCCCGGTCACGTGCCAGCCCGTGGCCAACAGGCGGCGAGCGATGGCCTCCCCGATGCCGGAGCTGGCGCCGGTGACGACGGCGTGCGGCGCGTCCTCCACGGTTGTCGTCATGTCGTGACCTCCTCTTGCTGCTGGCGATCCCGGAGGTGGGCGAAGGGGTGCGCAATGCGCTGTTGACGGCCATGCCGGGGCGCCGATATGAAGCTTGTATAAGAGAGAACTAAAGTTCGCAATCCGAACTTTACAGGAAACTCAGGAGACGAACCTGCCTCGCCGGAAGGGATGCCAGGGAGCCGGGTGGCGCGATGCCGCCAGCCTTCCCCATCCCCGACGGGGGGCTCGGATCCTCTGGCCGGCGCCGGTGGCACTGGGCAGCGCAACATGGGAGGCAGGAATGCACCAGTTCGACACCGGCGAGAGCGCGATCATCATCTCGATCATCGTCGTCTACATCGCTCTCACATCCTGGCTGACCTTGCGGCTGCGCAGCCGCAACAGCGCGCAGTTCATGGTCGGCTCCCGCGCCATGCCGGCGGCGGTGATCGGCGTGCTGCTGATGAGCGAGTTCATCGGCGCCAAATCCACGGTCGGCACCTCGCAGGAAGCCTTCAACTACGGCATCGCCGCCGCCTGGTCGGTGATCGGTGCGGCGATCGGCTTCCTGCTCTACGGGCTCTTCTTCGTGCGGCGGCTCTATGCATCTGGCGAGTTCACCATCTCCGGCGCCATCGAGCAGAAATTCGGCCGGTCCACGAAGCTCACCGTCTCGATCATCATGATCTATGCGCTGCTGCTGGTGAATGTCGGCAACTACGTCTCCGGCGCGGCGGCGCTGTCCACCGTGCTGAAGGTCGATCTCACCCTCGGCATGTTCATCATCGCCATCGTCAGCACGTTCTACTACGTCTTCGGCGGGCTGAAGGGTGTGGCCTATGTCACCGTCCTGCACAGCGCGGTGAAGGTGCTGGGCATCTCGCTGATCCTGGGCATCGCGCTGCACATGACCGGAGGCATCCGCCCGATGGTCGAGGCGCTGCCGCCCGAGTATTTCAGCATGACTGGCAGGATCGGCGTTCCCACCATCCTGGCCTGGATCATTGGCACGGTCGGCGCGATCTTCTCGACGCAGTTCATCATGCAAGCGATCTCCTCCAACAAGGACGAGGCCTCCGCGCAGCGTTCCGCCTTCTATGCCGCCGCCTGGTGCTTCCCGCTCGGCATCGCGCTCGGCCTGATCGGCGTCGCGGCCAAGTTCCTGCAGCCTTCCGGCAACAGCCTCTATGCCCTGCCGATGTTCCTGCAGGCGATGAACCCCTGGCTCGCCGGGCTGGTGACAACCTCGCTGGTCGCGTCCGTCTTCGTCAGCGTCAGCACCGTGGCGCTCGCCATGGCCTCGCTGATCGTGAAGGACTTCTACGTCCCCTATGCGAAGCCGACGCCGGAGCGCGAATTCCAGATGACGCGCTGGATCTCCCTGGCGATCGGCTTCGCGCCGCTGATCTTCGTCTTCTTCGTGCCGGAGATCCTGAAGCTGTCCTTCTTCACCCGCGCCCTGCGCCTGTCGATCTCCATCGTGGCGGTCATGGGCTTCTACCTGCCTTACTTCCGCAGCAACCGCGGCGCGACGATGGGGTTGATCGCCTCCGCCATCGCGACCACGGCTTGGTACCTGCTCAACAACCCCTACGGCATCGACAACATGTACGTGGCGGCTATTGTCCCAGCGGCCGTCCTGGTCGCCGAGCGCGTGCTGAGCGGCCTCTTCCCGGCGCGCTCCTCCGTGTCGGCCCTGCCTGAGCATTGAGGTCCCGATGATGCACTGGCTGATCCTGGCGGACGACCTGACGGGGGCGGCGGACTGCGCCATCGCCTTCGCCCGGCGCGGGCTGGACGCCACGGTCGGCTGGCACGCGGGCGCGGCGCCGCAAGGGGTCACGCCGGGCTGGGACATGCCAACGGGCGGGGCGGTGTTGGCAGTCGATGCCGACAGCCGCCGCCTGCCCGCTGCGGAAGCCGCCGCCCGTCACGCGGCCCTGTTCCGCCGCCTGCACCCGCTTGGTGAAGGGCCGGCGCAAGGGCTGATCAAGAAGATCGACTCCACCCTGCGCGGCCAGCCGGTGGCCGAACTCGCCGCAACGCTGCAGGCGTCGCGAGAGGCCTCCGGCCCACGCCTGGCCATCGTGGCCCCGGCGTTTCCCGGCACCGGCCGCACCACGAGCGGGGGCCGCATCCACCTGGATGGCAGGCCGCTGGAACGGGCGTCGCTCTGGGCCCGCGACCACAGCTATGCCAGCGCCCATCTTCCCACCGTGCTGCACGAGGCAGGGCTGCGGAACACCGCGCTGCCGCTGGCCATGTTGCGGGACGAGGCAGCCCTGGCCGGGGCGCTGCGGCAGGCGCTGGCCGAAGGGCTGGAGGCGGTAGTCTGCGATGCCGAGACGCCTGCAGATCTCGACCGCCTTGCCCTTGCCAGTCTGCCGCTCGCCCAGGATGTGTTCTGGGTCGGCTCGGGTGGCATCGCCGTTGCCCTGGCCGCGGCGCAGCCTATGGCGCCGGGTGGGGCCGCCCCCGTCCGCACCCCCATTCCGGCCTCGCCCACCGGCGGCCAGGGCGTGCTGCTGGTGGTGGGCAGCGTCGCCGAGGCGTCCCGCGACGCCGCCGCGCGGCTGGCGGCGGAGGACGCGGTCACGCATTTCCCCGTCGCGCCCGCCCTGCTGCGCGCTGGGCCGGCCGCCCGCGACTGGGCGCCGCTGTCCGCGGAGATCGCCGCCGCCCTGGCACGGGGACGTGACACGCTGGTACAGATCGCCCCCGACGCCGGGGCGGATCTCCGCCAAGGTGCCGCCCTGGCCGAGTCCCTGGCCCTGCTCCTCGCCCCGGCGGGGGCGTGTATGGCCGGGCTCTTCGCCACTGGCGGGGAGACTGCCTGCGCCTTGCTTACCAGGCTCGGGGTGCACGGGATCCGCCTGCTGGAGGAGGTGGAGCCCGGCGTGCCGCTCGGCATCACCCAGGGCGCGGTGCGCATCCCGGTGATGACCAAAGCCGGGGCCTTCGGCCACGACCGCAGCCTGCTCAACAGCCTCGCCAGAATGCACGACCTACTCGGAAACCGGACATGACCCAGAACCACGACAACACCGCCCAGGACCGGCCCATCATCGCCATCACCATGGGCGATGCCTCCGGCATCGGGCCGGAGATCATCATGAAGGCCCTGGGCCGGCCGGAGGTGCATGCCATGTGCCGTCCGCTGGTGGTGGGCGAGGCGGTGCGGCTGCGCGAGGCAGGCGAGATCGCCCGGACCGGCCTCGCGGTGCGGGAGCTGAGCGAGCCTTCCGGCGCGCGCTACGAGCCGGGCACGGTGGATGTGATCGACCTCGGCCTGATCCCCGCCGGGCATCCTTTCGGCAAGGTCCTGCCGCTGTCCGGCGAGGGCGCCTACCGCTACATCGAGCGCGCGACGCGGCTGGTCGAGGCGGGCGAAGCCGATGCGATCTGCACCGCGCCGCTGAGCAAGGAGGCGCTGCACGCCGCCGGGCACAAGTATCCGGGGCACACAGAGCTCCTCGCCCATCTGACCGGCACGCCAGAGGTGTCGATGATGCTGGTGGCGCCGAAGCTGCGCGTCATCCACGTCACCACGCATATCGGCCTGATGGACGCGATCCGGCGGATCGAGCCCGGACTGGTGGAGCGCGTCATCGCCCGTGGCCACGCCACGCTGGTCAAGGCTGGCATCGCCGAGCCCCGTATCGGCGTCTGCGGCATCAACCCGCATGCCGGCGAGAATGGTCTGTTCGGCCAGGGCGAGGAGGAAGAGAAGATCATCCCCGCCGTGCAGGCATGCCGCGCGAAGGGATGGCAGGTCGAGGGGCCTCTACCCGCCGACACGCTGTTCTTCCGCGCCGCGCGGGGCGACTTCGACCTGGTCGTGGCGATGTACCACGACCAGGGCCACGGGCCGGTGAAGGTGATGGGGCTGGAAGCAGGGGTGAACATCACCATCGGCCTGCCGGTGATCCGCACCTCGGTCGATCACGGCACGGCCTTCGACATCGCGGGCAAAGGCATCGCCGATGACGGTAGCCTCGTCGAGGCGCTCCGCCAGGCCGCGGACCTCGCGCCGCGCCGCCGGCGCACCGTGAACGCCGCCTTATGAGACCTGTATCTGCATCCACCACTCGGACCGCGGATCGCATCCCGGCTAAACCGCCGTCGGACCATTCTGCGGGGGGAGTTCCAGCTCAGACCATCAGGAGAGGACCTGTCGGAAGAGCGACGGGTCCACATTGGAGCCGGAAGCGAGGACGGCCAGCACTCTCCCATCTGTTTGCAGGCGCCCTGCCATGACGGCTGCCAGAGCTGCGGCGCCGCCCGGCTCTACGACGATGCGGAATTCATTGAACGCCAGATGCATCGCCTGCATGACCTCTGCATCGCTGACCTTGAGCACGCCATGCAAGATGCGCTGCGCAACCGAGAAGGTCAGATCGCCCGTCGTCTTGGCCACGAGTGCATCGCAGATGGAACGCCCCGACATGTCGTTGCTCTCGCGCCGACCGCTGGCCAGGCTGCGAGCCAGATCATCGAAATCCTCCGGCTCCACGGCCCAGACCTCGGTAGGACAGCAGCAGAAGATTTCCCGGCTCCCGCCGCACCGCCTCGGCCAGACGTGTCACAAGCCGTGCCGCCTCATCCTCATGTCCCGGTTGAACCTGGAATTCCACAGGGGATTTTTCGGACCTCACTGAATTGACCTTGATGGACGCCATCTATTGGTGGCGCTGCCGCAGGACGCCAGCGGCACGCCTGAATCAATATGTGAGAGGGAGCGTCGCCTGCCACGGCCTCAAAATCCGTTCGCCTCCCAAACCCATACCATCACCCCATGAGGGCTCTTTTTGCTACCGCTGCGTGGGCGGCGGTGGCTTGGCGGCTCTGTCCGCACCCTGCGGGGCCGCTGTCTGCGTGGCCGGAGCAATGGAGGTCCAGCCCTCGGCCTTCACCGGCTCCGCCTGCTCGCGCATCTTGCGGACATCCTCCACCGTCACCGGCTTGCCCCGGTTGCCCCATCCGGTCTGGATGAAGCTGACCACATCGGCCACCTGCTCGTCGCTCAGCAGCCCGGCATAGGGCGCCATGGTGAAGGCCGAGGGCGCCGTGCGCGTCCCGGGCAGCCGCCCGCCCGACAGCACGATGTGGATGGCCGAGGTCCCGTTATCCGTCTGTAGCACCGGATTGCCCGCCAGGGCCGGGAAGGCGTTGGCATAGCCCCTTCCGTCCGTGCGATGGCAGCCGGCGCAGCGGTCCACATAGATCTGCGCTCCGCGCGCGCTGGCATCGCCGTTGAACAGCGCCGTCGCCGTTGTCTCGTCATAGCGGTAGGGCGGCGCCTCCGGCCGGTGCGGCCGCAGCGACTTCAGATAGGCGGCGATACTGCCAAGATCCTCGTCGGTCAGGTACTGCATCGAATGCACCACCACGTCGTTCATCGCGCCGAAGGTCGCCGTATGCGCGTTGCGGCCGGTCTTCAGGAAGGCGACGATCTCCGCCTCGCTCCAGTCCGCGAGTCCGCCGCCATGCTCGTTGCGCAGCGAGGGCGCGGTCCAGCCATCGACGGGACCGCCGCCGGACAGGAAGACGCTCTTCCCGTCGGTCAGCGCCTCCTCCTGCATGGTCAGGGCGCGGGGCGTGTGGCAGGCGCCGCAATGGCCCAGCCCCTCCACCAGATAGGCGCCGCGCGCCACCCGCGGGTCCTGCCCCGGCTGTGGCTGAAAGGGCTGCGGCGACGGGGCGAAGAAGGTACGCCAGAGCGCCAACGGCCAGCGCATGGACAGCGGCCAGGGGATGTCGCTGTCCCGGTTCGCCTGCCGCACCGGCTCCACGCCCTGGGTGAAATAGGCGTACAGCGCCTGCATATCCGCCTCGGCCAGGCGCGAATAGGAAGGATAGGGCATGGCCGGATAGACCGTGCCGCCCTCTGGCCGGATGCCCCGGCGCATCAGCCGGTCGAACTCCTCGAAGCTCCAGCCGCCGATCCCCGTGTCGCGGTCGGGCGTGATGTTCGTTGAATAGATCGTGCCGATCGGCGTCGACATGGAGAGCCCGCCCGCGAAGGGCCTGCCGCCCGGCGCGGTGTGGCAGGCCACGCAATCCCCGGCCCGCGCCAGATAGGCGCCGCGCTCGACCAGGGAAGGGGCCGTGGGGGCGTCTGCCGGACCGGCGGCACGGGCCGTGCCCATCGCGAGAAACACGGCTCCGGCGCTGAGCAACGCGCGGAGGCGGGACATGCCGGGCCTCCTCATGCCTGCACCAGCGGGCCCGGGTTCTTCAGGTACTGCCCCCGGATCGCCCTGGCGGACCAGTAGGTGAGCGCCGCCACCATCCCGGTGGGGTTGTAGCCGATGCCCTGAGGGAAGGCGCCCGAGCCGACGCAGAAGAGGTTGTGCACGTCCCAGTTCTGCAGGTACCGGTTCACCACGCTGGTGCGCGGGTTCTCGCCCATGATGGCTCCGCCGGCGAGATGCGTGGTCTGGTAGGAGCGCAGATCCGCCTTCGCCCCGAAATTCTTGACGCTGACCTGGACGGAGGACGGATTCATGGCCTTCGCCACCGCCGTCACCTGCTCCGTGATGTAGCGGCTCATGCGCACATCGTTGTCGTGCCAGTTGAAGGTCATGCGCAGCAGCGGCTGGCCGTAGGAATCCCGGTAGTCCGGGTCGAGGTCCAGGTAGCAGTCGCGATAGGCCATGTTGGTGCCGTGGATGTCGAAGGCCATCGCGTTGAGGTAGCTCTCCTTCACCGCCTTCTTCCAGCCGGCGCCCCATTGCGGCGTGCCGTCCGGCACGGGAATGCCGCCGATCGGCTTGGTCCCGGCCGGGTTGCACCAGACGGGCGAGCCACCGACGAAACCCAGCGGCCCGTGGTCGTAGTGGTCGCCGTTGAAGTCGTCGAGGCCGATGCCCGTGCCGCCCGCGCCGATGAACGGGTTGACGTTCTTGCCCTCGGGAAAGAAAGCGCGGACCGTCGCCATGGTCTGCCAGGTGAAGTTCTTGCCGACCGCGCCTTCCCCGCTGCGCGGGTCATAGGGCGTCCCGATCCCGGAGAGCAGCAGGAGCCGGGCGTTGTTGTAGGCGAAGGTGCCGATGATCACGAGATCAGCCGGCTGCTCCACGGTCTTGCCGTCCGGCGTGACATAGGTGACCCCCGTCGCCCGCTTTCCCGTGGCGTCGAGATTGACGCGCAGCACCTCGCAGTTCGCGCGCAGCTCGAAATGCGGAACCCGCCGCAGCGCCGGCAGGATGTTCACGTTCGGCGAAGCCTTGGAGTAGTTGTAGCAGGCATAGCCGGAACAGAAGCCGCAGAAGTTGCAGACGCCCATGCCGCATCCATAGGGGTTGGTGTAGGGCCCAGAGGCATTGGCGGAAGGCAGGTTGAAGGGATGCAGCCCCACCTCCTTCGCCGCCTTGCGGAACAGCTCGGCCTGGTACGGCACCTTCTGCGGTGGCAGCGGGAAGTCGCCTGAACGATCGGCCTCGAAGATGTTGCCCTGGGCCTCGTTCACCACCTTGCCACCGACGCGGTAGGCCGCGCCGGAGGTGCCGAAGACCTTCTCGGCGAAGTCGAAATGCGGCTCCAGATCCTCGTAGCGGACGCCATGGTCCTGGATCGTCATCTCCTCGGGGATGAAGCTGCGGCCATAGCGCTCCTCGTAGCGCGAGCGCAGGTGCAGCTCCTCCGGCAGCACGCGCCAGTGCACGCCCGACCAGTGCAGCCCCGCCCCGCCGACGCCGACGCCCGGCTTGAACCCCGCGATCTGGCGATAGGGCACCGCCTGGTCGTCGATTCCATGCCGGAAGGTCACGGTGTTCTGCCGGGGGCTCAGGAAGAGCTTGAGACGCTGCGCATAGGCCAGCTCGTCCATCGTCTCAGGATAGGCGCCGTCGGGATAGGTGTCGCGGAATTCGCCGCGCTCCAACGCGACGACCTTCAGCCCCGCCTCGGTCAGCTCCTTCGACATGATGGCGCCGGTCCAGCCGAAGCCGACGACCACCGCATCGGTGTGGGGCATCCTGATATCAGCCATGGCGGGGCACTCAGCGATAGCGGATGGAGACGGGGGGATAGGGATAGTGCCGGCCATACTGCTCGACCCAGTCCATGAAGTCGGCGCGCGCCCCGGGAAAGCCGATCATCCGCCAGGCCGCCATCTGCCGGTTCCCGCCATAGACGGGATCGCAGAAATATCCCTCGCGCGTGTTCTGCAGAAGCTGGCCGAAGAAGGTGCCGGAAGGAACATCCCCGAGCCGGAGCTCATCGTGCTGCAGGGATTGCAGCAGGGCGTCCCGCGCGGGGGCATCCAGGTCCGCGACCTGCCTGCCGTGCTTCGCCCGGGCCTGCCGGTCGATCTCCGGCAGCGCATGATGGTAGAGGTCCCGCGGCGTGAGGCCGAGCTGGTAGCCCAGTTCCGGCGGCGCCTCGCGATAGGGGCCCTCCAGATACCAGATTGAGCCATGGCCATAGGGCTCGTTCATCTGGCGGTCGATGAACTCGGTGACACCGGCCTCCAGCGCCCCGGGGCCCATCTCGTCGGCGGGGATCAGCCGGTCCACCAGCGCATTCAGCACACGCCATTCCGGCCCGGTGAAGAAGGTCGGCGTATAGACGCCACGCGGCGTTGCCGGGTCCGCCCAGGCGGGACGCGATGCGAGATCGCCGAACAGGACTGGGCTGGCGAGGCCGAGAGCACCAACCAGCAGGTTGCGGCGCGACGGGGTCAGGACGGGATCGGACAAACCTCTACCTTCAAGAGATGGTTAGGATGCAACTCATCACTCTAGTGCAGTCAGCTTGGTGATCATAGCCATCGCCGGGCCCTGATGGTGCTCATATCACACACCACCTCCCGGAATATTGTCCAACCGAGCCATTGGCCGAGCTCGATGGCAGCGCTCTACTTCAAGTGATGTGTAACGGTTGGAACGATTCACCGGAACTCTCCACGTAACTTGTCGACTGCCCCTCGGACACAGGACTCGTCCTTGTCGCCGCCTGGGGCTCGCGCCACGCCGAGACCGCCGAGGTGTAAGAGAACTTCTGACTCAAACCGCTAATACCAAGAGGGCCAAAGCGCCTACTTGACCCGCGGCCAATGTCGGCG
The DNA here is from genome assembly GCF_001941945.1 of Roseomonas gilardii. NCBI lineage: Bacteria > Pseudomonadati > Pseudomonadota > Alphaproteobacteria > Acetobacterales > Roseomonadaceae > Roseomonas > Roseomonas gilardii. The sequence continues at coordinate 585,636 of NZ_CP015584.1, forward strand.
GGACATACCCCCGCACGGTTCAGTTCTCAGCAAAAATCAACGGAAATCCCCACTCCGGAAATCCGGCAGACGACATGCCACGTTGTGGTTTTCAGCCCGAATACTGGACTTGCCAAACGGAACCCATGTCAAGGCCGGCCTCCATGGTGGCCACCACCGATCCGTGTGCTGGCGAACGCGGAACGGCATCAACATTCCTTCAGGGGCACGGCCCCTTCGAACCGCCTGACCTCCTCTCGCAGGGCCTCGGAAAAGGCCTCTGCGGCAGGGGAAAGTGAACGTCCGGCCCGCCGGATCAAGGTCACCTTGCGTCCAACTGCCGGTGGTCCCAGCGGCCGCGCGGCCAACTCCGGGGCCATGCGCAACTCGGCCGCGCTCGACGGGAGAAGAGCGATGCCGAGGCCTGCCCTCGCCATGCCGACGAGTGTACTGGAATAGGCAACTTCCTGAACGGGCGTAACCAGTTTCCCGATGCGTGCGAAGGCGTCGTCCACCAATTGCCGGATGCTGCTGTCCGTTTCCAAAAGCAGCAGCGGCTCCTCGGCCAGGCGCGTCAGCGCAATGCTTCGGCGCCGCGCCAGAGGATGCCTCGGTGGCAGAAGAGCCACGATCTGATCGCGGAACAAAGGTTCGATCGTGAACGCCTCGCCCGGTGAGAGATCGCTGGCAATGCCGATATCCACCTGATCGGAGCGGACCTGTTCGTAGACCTGGCGAGTCACTGCCTCCCGTAGCCGGATCTTGAGATTGGGATGTGTGGTCTTGAGCCGCGCCATGGCCATGGGAAGAAGGCCGGCAGCGACGGAAGGCAGCGCTGCAACGCGCACGAGACCCCGCCGCCGAGCGGCAAGGTCCTGCAGGTTGATGACACTATGCTCCAGCTCCTGCAGCAGGGGCTCCAGGGACCGGGCGAATTCCAGCCCCGCCGTCGTGGGCTCGGTACCATGGGGTGTGCGATCGAGCAGCTTCAGACCCAGCGCCTCCTCAAGTTGCCGGATCTGGACCGTGAGTGCTGGTTGGGTGACGTGCAGCAAACCTGCGGCGCGCGTGAAGCTGCCATATCGCAGCACGGTGACGAAAGCGCGCAGGCCCTTCAAGGTAATGCTCATAGAAAAAATTTATAACACGAGCAAAAATATTCAATTGATTTATCAACGGGTCGGCTTCGATATCCAACGACAAGGACGCCTCCCGAGAACGAGGCGCCCAGGGAGTGAAAGATGTCCGGAACGACGCCACGGAATTATTTCGTGCGACCCGATGAGGTACGTGCCTACAGCCCCGCCAACCACACCGGCACTGTGAACCGCCGTCTGATCGCACCGGAAACGGTTGGCGCGGAGAGGATGGAAGTGCTGCTTGGCATCATCGAGAAGGGCAGCGGCGCATTGCCGCATGCGCATCCCGGCATGGAGCAGGCCTGCTACATTCTCCAGGGCCGGGCACGGGCCGGGATCGCCGGTCAGAGCCGTGAGATCGGCCCCGGCGAGATGTGCTTCTTCCCGGCAGGTGAGGAGCACGTCTTCACCGTTGTCAGCGACGACCCTGTGCATGTGCTGGTGATCTATTCGCCGCCCTATGGCGAGAATCCCGACAAGGTCGTCCGACACGCGGAGGTGCGGGCATGATCGCCCGGCGGACCTTTCTGGGCGCGGCCGGCGCAGCGCTTCCCCTGATGCAAGCCTGGGGGCAAGCCTGGCGTCCGGCACACACCGTCACGCTCCTGGTGCCATTCGCCGGCGGCAGCGGCACGGATGCGGTGGCTCGCATCCTGGCGGATCTGCTGGCCAGGCAACTCGGCGTGCCGGTGGTGGTCGATAACCGCCCGGGCGCCAATGGCAGCATCGCCGCCATGGCCGCCGCGCGAGCCGCGCCCGACGGCACAGCCCTGTTCGTGACGACCAACACGACGCATTCCGCCAATCCGTCGCTGATGAAGCGCATCGACTATGACCCGGTCGCGGATTTCACGCCCGTGGCGCGGGTGGGAAACCTGCCCTTCATGCTGGTCGTGGGCGAGCAGGTGCCGGTCCGGAACCTGCAGGAACTTCTCACCATGGCGCGCCGCAAGCCGGGGGAAGTGACCTATGCCAGCGGCAACAGCACGGGAATCGTGGCGGGCGCGACGATGGCCCGCATGGGCGGCGTCGAGATGCTGCACGTGCCCTATCGCAGCACGCCGCCGGCGATGACCGATGTGATCGCAGGGCGTGTCACCTGCATGTTCGTGGATATCGCCGCCGGCCTGTCCAACATCCAGGCCGGCCAGCTTCGGGTCCTGGCGATGAGCACCCGCAGCCGTTCCACACTGATGCCGGATGCGCCTTCCATGGCGGAGGCCGGGCTGCCCGATTTCGACATTACCTCCTGGAACGGCGTTTTCGGTCCCGCGCGCATGCCGCCCGCCGCGACTTCCACTCTCAACGCCGCCATCCGCAGTGCGATAGAGCGGCCCGAGGTCCGTCAGCGCTTCGGGGATATCGGCTTCGAGGCCTTCTCCGGCACGCCGCAGGATCTGGGGCAGTTCGTCCAGACGGAACTGGTCCAGTGGAGGCAGCTGATCGAGGCTGCCGGGATCGAGAAGGAGTGACCCGGCAATGACGGCACTCTCGGGCATCCGCATCCTGGATGCCAGCACGGTTGTGATGGGCCCCTACGCGACCCGTCTGCTCGCGGATCTCGGCGCCGATGTGCTGAAGCTGGAACCACCGGAAGGCGACATCATGCGCCGGGCCGGCCAGGGCGGTGCGATCTTCGCCCACCTGAACCGAAGCAAGCGCGGTGCGGTCGTGGATCTGAAATCCGCCGAGGGGCAGCGGCATCTGCGTGAACTCGCCGCCGAGGCGGATGTTCTGGTGCACAACATGCGACCCGAAGCCGCGGCCCGGCTGAGCCTGCGGAAGGCTGATCTGGACGCCGTGAATCCCGGGTTGATCGTGGCCAGCGCCTATGGCTACGGAGCCGGCGGCCCGTTCTCCGGACGCCCGGCCTATGACGACCTGATCCAGGCCGCCAGCGGTCTCGCCGCAACAATGGGTCGCGCTTCCGGCGAGGCCCCTGCCTATGTGCCCATGACGCTGGTGGACCGGGTCGTCGGCGCGCATCTCGCCTTCGCCGTCGCGGCGGCCATTGCCTGTCGCGCGCGGACTGGCGTGGCGCAGGAGGTGGAGGTTCCGATGTTCGAGACCTTCGCCGACCTCGTCGCCAGCGACCATCTGGGCGGGCTGAGCTTCGATCCCCCGGAAGGCGGGCCCTATTATCCCCGGCTGATGTCGCCGCACCGTCGGCCCTACCGCACGCGGAACGGCTGGATCGCCGTTCTGCTCTACACGCAGGTGCACTGGGAAAGGTTCTTCACCCTTCTTGGCAGGGAACAGGAACTGGCCGACGATCCACGCCTGCGCGACCATGTGGCACGGCAGGCGAACATCGATCACGCCTATGGATGTGTGGCGGAGGCGCTGTCGCATCGCGACACGGAGGAATGGATGCGCATCCTTTCCGCCACGGACATTCCCGTTTCCCTGGTGAACGATGTGGAGGACCTGCTTCAGGACCCGCACCTGCGCGCCACCGGCTTCTGGCGGCAGGTGCCGTTGCCGGATGGCTCCCTGCTTCGGACCACGGCGCCGTTTGGCCGATGGTCCGCCACACCGCCGGGCCCACCTGGGCCGCCACCCGCCTTCCGTGTCGCCGCTACAGGAAGCGAGGATGAACGGCACCGGCCGGCTCGGGGAACGGAGAGCACTGGCATGGAGCAGATTCGGTCATGAACTTCGCGATGAGTCCCGACCAGGAGGCCGTGCAGGAAGCGGTCGCGCGCATCTGCACCGGCTTCGACGACGAGTACTGGCTGCAGCGTGACCATGACGGTGTCTTCCCCACGGATTTCCACCAGGCTCTGGCCCGCGACGGCTGGCTCGGCATCTGCATGCCGGAGGAATATGGCGGCGGCGGGCTGGGCATCACCGAAGCGGCCATCATGATGCAGACGATCGCTCAGTCGGGAGCCGGCATGACCGGGGCCTCGGCGGTGCACATGAATATCTTCGGCCTGAATCCCGTTGTGGTCTTCGGCACTGAGGCACAGAAGCGCCGCATGCTGCCGCCGTTGATCGAGGGGCGGGAGAAGGCCTGTTTCGCGGTCACGGAGCCCAATGCGGGGTTGGACACGACCCAGCTCCGCACCCGGGCAGAGCGGCGCGGCGACCGCTATGTGGTGAACGGCCAGAAGATCTGGATCTCCACGGCGCAGGTGGCGGAAAAGGTGCTGCTTCTCGCGCGCACGACACCGGTCGAGCAGGTCCGGCGTCGCACAGAGGGGTTGAGTCTTTTCTACACCACGCTCGACCGAGCACGCGTCCAGGTCCGCGAGATCGAGAAGATGGGCCGCAAAGCGGTCGATTCCAACGAAGTCTTCTTCGATGATCTCGAAGTGCCGGTCGAAGACCGCATCGGGGAGGAGGGAAGGGGGTTCGAGTACATCCTGCACGGGTTGAACCCGGAGCGCATCCTGATCGCCGCCGAAGCCGTCGGCCTGGGCTTCGTCGCGCTGGAGCGGGCCACGCGCTATGCCGGCGAGCGCGTGGTCTTTGGCCGGCCCATCGGTCAGAACCAGGCGATCCAGCACCCGCTCGCAGCTTGCTGGATGGAGCTGCAGGCGGCACGGCTGATGATCCTGAATGCCGCCTGGCGCTATGATCAGGGGCTTTCCTGCGCCGCCGAGGCCAATTCCGCGAAGTACCTGGCGGCGGAGGCAGGCTTCAAGGCATGCCAGCAGGCGGTGATGACACATGGCGGCTTCGGTTATGCACGAGAATACCATGTCGAGCGCTACATGCGGGAGGTCATGATCCCGCGTATCGCCCCGGTCAGCCCGCAACTCATCCTCTGCTTCATTGCCGAGAAGGTCCTGGGCTTGCCGAAATCCTATTGAATCGGGCCGTGGAGCCTTCCGGTGCGCAGCCGGATCCGGCCCCGGAAATGGCTTTCGCCATGAAAGGAGATACACCGCATGCCATCTGTCCGTAGGCGCGGCGAGCGCCGTACCAGTACGCGCGGTCTCCTGCCCTGACGACATCCACGTCGCCCCGGAACAAGCTCGCCCGGTGCCTTCGGGCGAAGACGGCCCGGCGTGCGGGCGTCCCTCGTTCGGGGCCGCCCGCTTTCGGTCAGGATGCCGGATCGCATGGGACCGGAGGGCAAGGATAGCAGAGGCGCTTGCTTGCCTTTCAAGGATTTACGGAAGACTGACCGCTCCGGCCATTGCGAAGGAGAGAGTCCGGCTTCCCTGCCGCTGATCAGTGAGTCCGGACGTCCCAGGGCATGGCACGGCTCAGCTCGCGGCAAGGCTCCGCTGCAGCCGCGCGATGGCCCCAGGCAGGCCGCGGACCTTCAGCACCCGGCCGCTTTCGTCATACTCCTCCGACAGGACCCGTGCGCTCTCGTAGACCTCGCCGATAAGCCCCTGCTTCGCATAGGGCAGCACCAAGACATCCTCCACCATTTCCGCCTCGAAGAAGGAGATGATGGTGTCCCGTAGGGCGCTGACATCCTCGGGCACATGGGCAGAAAGCAGGATGGCGTCAGGATGCTTCTCGCGCAGGGCCGCCCGCCCTGCGGCGTCCACCCGGTCCATCTTGTTCAACACCAGGCGGGACGGAACGACATCCGCCCCGATCTCGCGCAGCACGCCGCGGCTCACCTCCAGCTGCGCCTCGTAGGTGGGATCCGACGCATCCACGACATAGAGCAGCAGCGAGGCTTCCAGCGCCTCCGTCAGGGTGGAACGGAAGGAGGCGACGAGGTCGTGGGGCAGCTGCTTGATGAAGCCGACCGTGTCGGACACAAGTACGCGCGGCCGCGTCTCCGGCTGCAGGATGCGGACGGTGGTGTCGAGGGTCGCGAAGAGCTTGTCCTCCACCAGCACCTGGCTGCCCGTGAGGGCGCGCATCAGCGAGGACTTGCCAGCATTCGTATAGCCGACCAACGCCACCCGCAGCTGGTCCCGCCGGGCGGCGCGGCGGTTGTCGCTGTCGCGTTGCACCGCCTCCAGCTGCTCCTTCAGCTCCGCCAGCCGATCGCGGATCTTGCGGCGGTCGAGATCGAGGTTGCTCTCGCCCGCGCCCGGGCCCTGCTGGCGCCCGCCGCCACCCGAGGACTCCCGCAACCGCGGGGCAACGTATTTCAGCCGAGCCATCTCCACCTGCAGCTTCGCCTCGCGGGTGTTGGCATGGCGGTGGAAGATCTCGACGATGATGCCGGTGCGGTCGAGCACCTGGGCCCCGGTCGCCCACTCCAGGTTGCGGATCTGACTGGGGGAGAGCTCGTGGTCGACGATGACGAATTCGGGCCTGCGGGCCGGGGCGATGGCCGCCTCCGGATCTCTGGTGGGTGTCCCCTCCGCAGCTCCCTCGAAGCGCTGTCGTGCCTTGGATCGCGGAGGCGGCGCCATCGAGCCCACCACGCCAGTGCCGCCCGTGAGCGCCGCGAGTTCCGCCAGCTTGCCGCTTCCGAGCAGCGCCCCAGCGCCGGTGCCCTCGCGCCTCTGCGACACCGTGCCCACCACCTCATAGCCCAGTGTCTTCACCAGGCGTCCCAGCTCTTCGAGGCTGGCCTGATGCGCCACGTCGTCCACCTCCGGTTTCTGGATGCCGACAAGGACGGCGGGCGGAACGGGAGGCTTGGTATCCATGACAATAGAGTAGCATGGACCAGGCCCCATGGCGACGGCAGGCTCCTCGCCGCGCCGCGCCTCGGAGCGGCACCGGCGCCGCGTGCTGCACCGGGACGGTGACGATCCGCTTCAAGATGTGCTGAGCTCGGCCAATGCCACCGGTCTGCATCGCGACCTCGCGGCAGTGCAGACAGCACTCGACCTGCCCTGGACTACCAACCCTGCCGAAGGACAGATCAACCGCCTCAAGATGATCACGCGCACGATGTATGGCCGGGCCGGCTTCGCGCTCCTCCGCGCCCACCTTCGCCACAGCCTGCGCCGCACTCGGGGCGGAGTATCGCCACACCCGTCCGCGGACGCCGCAAATGAACGGCATGGTGGAACGCTTCAACGGCCGGATCGGCGGCGAGGTGCTGGGCATCACCATCTGGTCGCACCGCGATCTCGAGCAGCTACTGCGCGGTTTCAACGCCGCCTAAAACGCCCGCCGCCAGCGCGTGCTCGATGGCAAGACACCCGACCAGGCCGTCGCCGAACGCCTCAAGGCCCGTCGCAAGCTCGCCTGCGGCATGCCCGAAGGTCGCGCTGGACCAGACGACATCGTCCCTGGCACGCCAAATCGCTGAAGCCGCCAAAGACGTCTCGCAACCGGAAAGCTAGCCTGCGCGGTCTATCCGAGGGCAGAGGTAGAGGCGGATGAGCGCGGATTGACACTGAAGCCATCGAAATCACCGATCACGACCCGGCTGATCAAAGCGTAACCGGTGCCGTCCATCCAGGTAGTCCACTTCACGTCCCTGAGCTGTCCCCACTCCTTTACCCAGGAGGATAGGGGGAGCCACGCTATCCAGTTTGAGAGGCCGTTTCATAGCGGTTGGGGTAGGATGAGCGGCGGGGGTTCTGCCTACTGAGCCCGAAATTCTTCCTATTGAGGTTGCAGTGATAGAGCATGGTAAAATACCGCGAAGATCGGAAATGCATCACATGATTATGAGCATTCTTTCCATCTGGCTCCGTTCTCTGCTTCCAGTCGTTCTTATCCCCTTTGTCCTGTTGACTTTTCAAGCTGCCGCACAAGCACCTGCAGTGACCGTCATGCTCGTGTCTGTCGAGAAGGTTTTGCCGAGCGCTGACTTCCTCGGGCGCGTGGAAGCCGTCAACGCTGTCGATATCCGCTCCCGCGTCGAGGGCTTCGTCGAGGCGCGCCACTTCGACGAGGGTCAGGTCGTCCAGCAGGGGCAGGTCCTCTTCCAGATCGAAAGCGCCGGATACGAGGCCGCCCTGGTGGCGGCCAGGGCAAGTCTCGCCAGCGCACAGGCCGATCTCCGCGACGCGGAAGGGCGCTTCCAGCGCAGCGAGCAACTCCGCCGAACCCAGGCCGCTTCCCAGGCCGCCCTGGAGGAAGCCCAGGCCGCACGCGACCGGGGCCGTGCCAATGTCCTCTCGGCGGAGGCCGGAGTCCGCCGCGCCGAGCTCAATCTCGACTATACCACGATCCGGGCGCCGATCCCGGGCAGGATCGGCCATACCACTTTCGCGGTCGGCAGTCTCGTCGCACCCTCCTCCGGGGCGCTCGCCCGGGTGGTCCAGATCGATCCGATCCGCGTCGTCTTCTCGGTCAGCGACCAGAGCATCCTGGAACACCGCAGCAGATCTCTGGCAGGGCAACGGGGCGAGGAGTTCGTGCCGAGGCTCGTCCTGTCCTCAGGACAGGACTATTCCCACCAGGGCGAGATCGAGTTCCTTGGGAACGAGTTCGACCCCCGGACAGGCACCATCCCGGTGCGCGTGCGCTTCCCGAACCCGGATGGCCTCCTGGTTCCAGGACAGTTCGTCACGCTGGCGCTGCATCCCGCGTCGCCGTCCGTGCGCCCCGTCATCCGGCTTGGGGCGGTGCAGCTGGATCGCGAGGGCCGCTTCGTTCTCCTGGTGGGCGACGACGGCAAGGTCGAACTGCGGCGCATCCGTGTCGGCGCCCAGATCGGGCAGAACTGGATCGTCGAGGAGGGGCTGAAGGGCGGAGAACGCGTCATCGTCCAGGGCTTCCAGAACGCACGGCCCGGGGCAGTGGTGCGGGTGGTGCAGGCTCCGGACACCACGGCCGACCCGGCCCAGGGGCAGGCGCCCGAGACAACACCGCGCCCATGATATCCGCCATCTTCATCCGGCGGCCGCGCTTCGCGATGGTCATTGCCGTCGTGACAGCGATCGCCGGGCTGCTCGCCCTCACCATGATCCCCGTCGCGCAGTTCCCGCCGATCACGCCGCCCGAGATCCAGGTGAGCGCCAGCTATCCAGGGGCCAGCGCCGATGTCCTGACGGACAGTGTCGGCGCCCCGATCGAGGAACAGGTCAACGGCGTCGATGACATGCTCTACATGTCATCCTCCAGCGGCAACAACGGCAGCTATTCGCTGACGGTCACCTTCCGCGTGGGCACGGACCCGGCCATCGCCCAGGTGAACGTGCAGAACCGGGTCGCCCAGGCCACGGCCCGGCTGCCGCCCGCGGTCACGCAGACGGGCGTGTCCGTCCGCAGCCGGTCCACCAGCATGTTGCTGGGGGTCGCGGTCTATTCGCCACGTGGCACGCGGGACGGGATATTCATCAGCAACTACGCCTCGGTCAACTTGCGCGACACGCTGGCCCGCATTCCCGGCGTGGGCGAGGTCGGCGTCTTCGGCCCCGCCTACAGCATGCGGGTGTGGATGAACCCCGATCGCATGCAGGCCTTGGGCATCACCGCGGCCGACATCGCGGCGGCCATCCGCTCGCACAACGCCCAGGCATCCGCAGGGCTGATCGGGTCGCCGCCCGCGCCGGCCGGGCAGGAGCTGCAGATGATCATCATGGCCCGAGGCCGGCTGGCGACGCCAGAGGAGTTCGGGGATATCGTGATCCGCACCAACACCGATGGCGCGATCGTCAGCCTGCGCGACGTGGCGCGTATCGAGCTCGGTGCCCAATCCTACGATATCCGCTCCCGCTTCAACGGCCAGCCGAGCGCCACGGTCGTCGTCTATGCCTCCCCCGACGCCAACGCCCTGAACGTCGCCGGGGCCGTGCGGGCGGAGCTCTCGCGTGCCGCCGCCCAGTTCCCGGACGACCTCGCGGAGACGGTCGTGTTCGACACGACAGCCTTCGTGAACGAGACGATCCGGGAGATCGCCGTGACGCTCGGCATCACCTTCCTCCTCGTCGTCCTGGTCACCTATGTCTTTCTGCAGGACTGGCGCGCCACGCTGATCCCCATGCTGACGATCCCGGTTTCGCTGCTGGGCGGCTTCGTCATCCTCTATGCGCTGGGCTACTCGGCCAATACCATCACCCTCTTCGCCATCGTGCTGGCCATCAGCCTGGTGGTGGACGATGCCATCATCGTGGTCGAGGGTGTTCAGCGGGTGATGCGGGAGCACGGCCTGCCCGTCACCGAGGCCACGCTGGACACGATGCGGCAGGTCACCGCGCCCATCGTGGTCACGACGCTCGTGCTCGCCGCGCTATTCCTGCCCATCGGCTTCCTCTCGGGCATCACGGGCCAACTCTATGGACAGTTCGCCGTGACGATCATGGCGACGATCGTCCTCTCCACCGTCAATGCGCTGACTCTGAGCCCGGCCCTCTGCGTGATCCTCCTGAAACAACCAGGCGGACGGCAGGGCCGGTTCTTCTCGGCGCTCGATACGGCCCTCGACCGGTCACGACAGGGCTGCCTGGCGCTGCTGGCGCGGCTCGGGAAGCGGCTGGCCATCGGCGGAGTGATCATGGTGGCGGTGCTGGCCGGCGTTTTCGGGTTGTTCCGCATGCTACCGACAGCCTTCATCCCTTCGGAGGATCTGGGCTACATCTTCGTGAACCTCCAACTACCCGGCGCCGCCTCGCTCGACAGGACCGAGGCCGCCTTGGACGATGTGGTCCGCGCCGTGCGCGACACGCCGGGCGTCGGCGGTGTCATCAGCATCGCTGGCAGCAGCCTGATCGGTGGCGGCGGTTCCGATGCGGGCATGGTCATCGCCTCGCTCCGGCCATGGCGGGAACGCAGGGACCCTGCCGAGAGCGTCGATGGCATCCTGGCGCATCTCCGGAGCCGTTTAGCGGAGATGACGGCCGGGACGGCCGTGGCCTTCGTGCCGCCCGCCATCCCCGGGCTCGGCAGCACGGGCGGCTTCGACATGCGCCTTCAGGCCCGCGCCGGGCAGAGCCAGGAGGATCTTGCCGAAGCGACGCGCGGCCTGATCTTCCGCGCGAACCAGGCGCCGGGACTGACCGGCGTGTTCAGCACCTTCCGGTCGGACACCCCCCAGATCTACCTGCGGATCGACCGGCGCCGGGCGGAACTGCTCGGTGTCACGCCGGGCGCCATCTTCGAGACGCTGCAGGCGCATCTCGGCTCGGCCTATGTGGACGACTTCAACATCCTGTCCCGGGTGTTCCAGGTCCGCATTCAGGACGAGCCGCGCTTCCGTGGGCGTGTGGCCGATATCGGCCGCCTGCATGTCCGCAGCAACGCGGGCGAGATGGTACCGCTGCGTGCCTTGATCGTCACCTCGGACGCGCTCGGCCCGAACGCCATCGGCCGCTATAACCTCTTCCCCGCCGTTTCCATCAACGGACAGGCGGCAGCCGGGACCAGCAGTGGCGCGGCGCTGGATCACATGGAGGTCCTGGCGCGGGAAAGCCTGCCGGAAGGCTTCGGCTTCGAGTGGACCGGGCTGGCCTTGCAGGAGCGGCAGGCGGGGACGGAGACGATCCTGATCATCGTCATCGGCACGGTCTTCACCTATCTTTTCCTCGTGGCCCAGTACGAGAGCTGGAGCGTCCCCATCGCCGTCATGCTGTCGGTCGCCATCGCCGTGCTGGGGGCCCTCGGCACCCTGGCTCTGACCGGCAGGCCGATCGATCTCTATGCCCAGATCGGTCTGCTGCTGCTGGTGGGTCTCGCTGCGAAGAACGCCATCCTCATCGTGGAATTCGCCAAGGAACGCCGGGACGATGGGATGGGCATACTGGAGGCTGCCCTGGATGGGACGAGGCAGCGTTTCCGGCCGATAGTCATGACCGCCTTCAGTTCGATTCTGGGCGTTATGCCGCTGGTCATCGCAAGTGGTGCCGGGGCGGAAAGCCGTCGTTCCATCGGTATGACGTTATTCGGCGGCCTTCTGGTAGGAACCTTGCTCGGTTTGGTGATGATCCCGGCGCTTTATGTCGGGGTCCAGACCCTGCGTGAAAAAGCTAAAGCCCGAATTTATGGGTTCAGTAAAAAATACTGAGCGGCAAAATTTGCTAGAATTTCCGAACAAAGACAATGAAATGCAAAGGTATTTCTGAAATTATCCGAATAAGATGGAGGATATTACACGCTGTCTCGATTCTAATACCCCGATGAAATCCATGTTTCGCCTGAAAAAACGCAACGCATGCTTACCTTGAATTTGGCCATAGGCGGCGTGACTGCAGGTCAACCCGGGCGTCGCGATCGTCGCCCGCGACCGGGCCGGCGTCTGTGCGGATGGCGCGCGCCAGGGTGCACCCGGTGCCGTCCAGGTCGCGGATCGCTATCACCTGCTCCGCAACCTCGGCGAGGCCGTCCATGCCTGCACGCAGCGCCACCACGGCGCGGTTCGCCGGGCCGGCAAAGCGGTGAGGACGCAGGTGCCGGACCTGGTGACGCCGGGTGAGGTAGTCGGCGTGCCAGCCGACACGGCTGGGCAGCGGATCACGGCCACCCATGTCCACCGGCAGGCCCGGTTCGAGGAGGCAGCCCGCCTGCATGCCGCAGGCGCCTCGCTCAGCGCCATCTCCTGGCATCTCGATGCCGATCGCAAGACGCTGCGGCGCTGGCTGCGGGCCGGCACCATCCCGACCTGGCAGCAGCCGCGCCGCGGCAGCCTGCTCGATCCCTGTAGTGACCACCTGGAGCGCCGCTGAACCGAGGGCTTCCACAACACCGCCCGGCTCCTGCTGGCCGATGCCCAGACCCAGGTCCAGCCGGATCAGGCCTTCGTCGCGCGACTGCTGGAGGAAGTGCCCACCCTGGCCGCGACGATCACCGCGGCAAAGCGGCTCCGCCGCCGTGCTGCGGCGGCGGAGCAGCGAGACGCTCGACGACGTCCTCGCCGCCGCAACCGCGACGCCGCTGGCCAACTTCGTCACCGCGCTGCGCAGAGTATCTTTAGCTTTTGATTGAAGTATCCGACCGTCATGGCTCAGCGCGGAGAGTATGGCACCATCCGCGCCTCGATCGCCGCCAGAGCCTCCCGGTAGTCCTCCGGGATGCGGCCTGCGAAATGCTCCTTCAACGCCAGTTGATCCACCCATCGCAGCCGCGCGGCGGTGGAACGCGTCATGATCGGCTCGATCCCCACATCGGACAGGGCGTCGGCGGCCATGGCGGCCTCCTCCGAACGGCGCTGCGCGTGGATGACCCCCGTGGAGATCAGGTTGCCCGCAAAATCCGGGAAAGGCCGTGACATCAGCGTCCGCGCGGCTGATTGCAGGACAACGTCGTCCAGGCCGTAGCGACGGGCGCCCAGCATCATCTCGTCCAGCAGGGCTTCGATCCCCTTGATCAACACGGAACGCAGGATCTTGATGGCAGAGGCCGTGCCCAGTTCCGCTCCTACCGGATCAATCTTCATGCCCCAGGGCACGAGCGCTTCGCTCACCCTCTCGGCGGCAGGACCACTGGCCAGGATGGGCAACCCTAGCCCGTCACGCGGCGTGCCAACGATCGAACCATCCGCGACCTGACTTCCCGTGCCCGCCAGTTCGGCCGCCATGGCCTGCTTCACCTTCGGCGTGGCGGAGGCGATGTCGATGAACACATGCCGCGGCCGCAGCACCGCCGCAAAGCCCGCGGCACTCTCGATCGAGGCAGAGCCAGGGGTCACGCCGATCACGATATCCGCCCGCTCGGCCAGCTCGGCAGGCGAACGCACCAGCGTGACGCCCGCGCTGGCGGCACGCTCCTGGATCAGGGCGGCGTAGGGTCCATCGAAAGCCCCTGTGTCGTAGCTGGCAACCTCCGCGAGTCCACGGGCTCGCAGCCCAGCGCCCAGCGTGCTCCCCACCTCGCCATAGCCGATCAGCCCGACCCTGACCTGACGCATCGCCATCATATCCGCCTCACATTCCAGAACTTCACGAAGCCATCCAGCACGCCATCGATGGTACGGCGCCACGCCATGGGCTGGAAGATCTGGCCCGTGGGGATGAAACTTGCGTCGGACCAGGCCTGAGCCTGGATCTGCTCGGCCAGATGCTTCTGCTGCGCGGGGTCGCGCTCATCCAGCCAGGCATTGCGCAGCCGTTCGGCTTCCGGGCTTTCGGGCCACCCGTACCAGCCATTCAACCCGTTGCCGCGCGCCACGCTCGTCACGGCGGGGTCCAGGATGTTCAGGCCCGAGACCATGGACGGGAATACGCTCCACCCGCCCTTCTCCACCGGCTCGCGCGAGTTCCGTCGCTGGAACATGGTGCCGCTGTCCACCGCCTGCACCTCGACGTTCAGGCCGATGCGCTTGAACAGGTCGATGCCGACCTGTCCCAGCGGCGCGCTCACCGGATGATCCATCGGCAGCATGAACGCCACCTTCTCGCCCTTGTAGCCCGCGTCCTTCACGGCCTTGCGCGCGGCGGTCAGGTTGGTTTCTCCGAACAGCCGGTCGAACCCCACATCGCTGGCCATCGGCGTGCCCGGGCAGAACATGCCGAGCTTGACGTGCCAGGTCCCGGGATCGCTGCTATAGGCCTGCATGAAATCGGCTTGGCTCGCCGCTCCCAACACGGCACGCCGCAAGGCCACGTTGTCGAAGGGGGGCTGGATGCAGTTGAAGCGCAGGATGGGGGTCAGCCCCTGTCGATCCTTCACCTCGACCCTCAGGTTGCGGTCGCGCTTTAGCATCGACGCCAGATCGGGCGAGGGCGTCTCCCACCAGTCCACCTCTCCCGCCTGCAACGCCGAGGAGGCCGCAGAGACATCCGGCATGGTCGTCCATTCCACCCGCTCGAAATGGGCCACCTTCGCACCGGCGGTGCCGGAGGGCCCGCTGCCCGGCCGGGGCACATAGCCGTCGAACCGCGCATAGGCAGCACGGGCGCCGGCCATGTGCTGGTCGGCCAGGAAGCGGAAGGGGCCGGAGCCAACCATCTCGCTCACCTGCTTCGCCGGATCCGTGGAAGCCAAACGTTCCGGCATGATGGCGCATATGCTCGGGGATGCCTTGGCGAGAGCCGCTGGCAGCAAGGGAAAGGGCTTCTTCAGGCGGAACAGGATGTTCCTGTCGTCAACGGCGGACAACTCATCGGTGGCGACCATCAAGGCCTGGCCGAAGGAATCCCTCACTGCCCAACGTCGGATGCTGGCGACACAGTCCCGCGCCCTCACGGCACTGCCGTCGTGAAAGCGTAACCCGTCGCGGAGCTTCAGCGTCCAGCGGCGACCGTCATCCTCCACGACATGGCCGTCCACCATCTGTGGCTGCGGCTGGAAATGGCCATCCAGGCCATAGAGCGTATCGAAGACCAGGAAGGCGTGATTGCGCGTCGGTGTCGCCGTGGTGGCGATCGGATCGAGCAATGACAGATCGACAAACGGTACGAAGCGCAGCACGCTGGCCGCTTCCGCCTGGGCGATCCGGGGCGCGGCAAGAGGGCCAAGGGCGGCAGCGGACACGCTGCCGAGAAATTGACGCCTTAACATGGATGATTCCTCCGGGCGAGCCCGTTGTCGCGGGCGCTTGTTCTTGTTCGGCAGCGTATCCGATACGACGCGGTGACGTCATGGAGCCGGCACCGGGTCGGAGCTTGGCCGGTGCACTGGCCGGCGTCAAAACCCTCTTTGCATCGGGCGTCCGATTGCCCGAAGAAACCAGGCACCCAATGATCCTACCCGGCCGCGACGACGCCGGATTTCGGGGGCACCCGCGGCCTGCCCATGAGCAGGACGGTCGGCGCGCCTGCGAAGGCCAAGGCCACGATCGGCAGCAGGGCGAGGCTATACGTGCCGGCGGAGGGCGCCGGAGGTGAAAGCCCAGAAGGGGCCCTTGAACGAGGAGTAGCCGACGGGCACGCAGCTGAGCAGCGCGACGGTCAGCGGCAGCGACCTGCCGGTGAAGGCTACGCCGACCAGCCCACTGGCGATCACAAGCAGCGGCAGCGCCGTGTGCCGGCGGCGCTCCCCGGTACGGTCGGAATGCGCGTTCCAGAACATCATGAGCGCGGCAGCGAGACCGTAGGGGATGGAGTTGACGAGACCGGTCTGGAAGGTGTTCAGCGCCTCGATAGCACTGGTGGCGTCCAGGACGTGCCGGATTTCCATGCTGAAGACATGGAAGGGCACCCCTTCGCCCCAGGCACGGCCCAGCTCCGGCCGAGGCGGCATTCACGGCTTGGCAGACGGCCTTCAGCGCCGCGGCCACCGCCTTGCGGTCCTTGTAGGCGACGAAGCCCAGGCTTTGGCGCGGGAGGCGGAAATGCACCACGACCTCCGGGAACACTGCCAGGATGGCCTCGGGAAAGCTCCTCAGCCCGTCCACCACGGCCAGCAGCAGGTCCTCGGCGCCGCGGCCGCGCAACCCGTTTCAGGCAGGGCCACCGCCCGCCGGATCCCGGCGCTCCTGCCGCGGCAGGAGGCTGGTCCCCAGCATCGCGGCCAGGGACGCTCCGATCTCCGGCGTGGCAGCCAGCACCAGATTGCCCTGGGCCAACCCGCTCCCGGCCAGGAAGTCGTTGGTCACGCCCCCGGCCTCCTGCACCAGGATCAGGCCGGCGAGCACGTCCCAGGCATTGATGTGAAGCTCCACATAGGCGTCGTTCAGCCCGGCAGCGACATCCGCGAGACCGAGCGCCCCTGATCCGTGCCGCCGGAACTCATAGGCCGCCTTGGTCAACCGGCCGAGGAAGGCGCCATAGGAAGCCAGGCTCCTCCGTGCCGACCATCCGACCTCCACGAGCGGTGCGGCGCCGTGGGACAGATGGCTGACATCCAGACGCTTCCCGTTGAGGAAAGCACCATGTCCGCGCCGTGCGGTGAACAGGCGGTCCTCCCCCGGCTGGTGGATCACGCCCAGTTCGACGCGCCCCGCACGGAGATAGGCGAGGGAGATGCACCAGCGCGGGCCACCGTGGATGTAATTCGCCGTGCCGTCGATCGGATCCACCACCCAGACGCTGTCGGAATCCTCGCCGCCGTCCTCCTCGCCGATCATGCTGTCTCCGAAGGCCGTGGTGAGACGGGCGCGCAGCATCTCCTCCACCGCATGGTCGGCGGCGGTGCAGAAGTCGATCGGATTCTTTGTCTCGACCGGCCCCAGCGTCGCCCGCATGCCTTGCGCGATCGCGCCGGCCTCGCGTGCGAGTTCCACGGCCACCTCCAGGCGGCGGGCGATCCCGTCGGTCATGCCGGCACCACCACCGCCCCGGCGGGATCGATCCTCACCGCCACGCTGGAACCCTCGGGGATCACCAGGGCGCAATCCGATGTCTTGACCAGAAGCTCCGCCCCGGAGCCATCCAGCACCACCTCGTATTCCATGTGTTCTCCCAGATAGGCCGCCTTGCGCAGATGCCCCGGCAACTCGTCGCTTCCGGCTGCGCCGGGGCGAAGGGCCACACCTTGCGGACGAACCGCCAACAAGGCGCCGCCGTCCGGCAGATCCCTGTGCGGCAGGGCCAGCGTCAGCGAATCCAGAGTCACGTCGGCCAGCCCTCCGTCGCGGCGCAGGAGGGTCACCGGAAGGAGATTTGCATTGCCGATGAAGTCCGCGATGAAGCGGTTGTTCGGACGCTCGTAGAGAGCGCGCGGATCGCCATCCTGGACGATCACGCCGCCGCGCATGACGATGATCCGGTCGGAAACGGCCAGCGCCTCCTCCTGGTCATGCGTCACATAGACCACGGTCAGCCCCAGCGACTGCTGCAGGTCCCGGATATCGGCACGCACGCGCCGGCGCAGCTTGGCGTCGAGGTTGGACAAGGGCTCGTCGAAGAGAAGCACCTTCGGCTTCAGGACGATGGCGCGGGCCACCGCCACGCGCTGCTGCTGCCCGCCGGACAGCTCTGAGGGCAGCCGCTTCTCGAATCCCGAAAGGCCGACGGCCAGCAGCTTGTCCGCCGCCTGCGCCTCGGCCTCGGCACGGCGCATGCCGGAAGCGCGCAGGCCATAGCAGACATTCTCCATCACCGTCATGTGCGGGAAAAGCGCATAGGACTGGAACACCATGGACACGTCGCGTTCCGCGGCGGAAAGGTGGGTCACGTCCTGGCCATCGATCAGGATGCGCCCTTCCGACGGGTGCTCCAGTCCCGCCATCAGCCGGAGCGTGCTGGTCTTGCCGCAGCCGGACGGCCCCAGGAGCGTCACCAGGCTTCCGGGCGCGATGGCGAAGTCGGCCGCCTGGACCGCTGTGACCGGCCCGTATCGCTTGACCACGCCACGGAACTCCAGGGCCGGATGCCCGCTCATCCTCCCGGTCCCCCGGCTGGGCTGGTCGCGTCGGATCTGGTTCAAGCTCATGCTCCTGCCACTGCGGGCCGTGCCGGGGCGGCTGCCTCCGCGGCCTTGCGCCGTCCGATGCGGCGCTCACCCACCAGCGCCTGGATGGCCATCAGCGCGGCGACCATGATGACGATCAGCACCGCGGAATAGACGATGGCGATGCCGTACTCCCCGAATTCCGCACGCCCCACGATATACACCGTGGCGAGGTTGTATTCGCCGCTGACCAGAAAGATCACCGCACTGACCGAGGTGATCGCCCGCACGAAGGAATAGACCATGGAGGTGGCCACGGCCGGCCGGAGGATCGGCAGGATCACCCGCCACAGGGTCGAGGCCGAACGCGCCCCGAGCGTCAGCGAGGCCTCGTCCAGCGAGCGGTCCACCTGGCTCAGATTGGCGATGCTGGCCCGGATGCCCACCGGCATGTTCCGGAACACGAAGGCCACCACCATGATCAGCGCCGTGCCGGTAAGCTCCAGCGGCGGGACGTTGAAGGCCAGGATATAGCTGATGCCGATCACTGTGCCGGGTATGGCGAAGCTCATCATGGTCAGGAACTCGAAGACCCCCCGCCCGGCGAAGCTCTGCCGGTTGAGCAGATAGCCCGTCAGGATACCCAATGCCGCGGTCAGCGGCATCGCCAGCAGGGCCACCATCAGCGTCGTGAGCAGCGAGTTCCAGGCCGAGCCGGCGAGGAACCATCCGGCCGCGCCGTGCTGGATGGCGAAGGCGGTCAGGAAGTGCTGCAAGGTGAAGCTGTTGTCGTTCCCGATGGCCTTCACGAAGCCGCCGGTCAGGATGATGGCATAGACGGCCGCCGTCAGCAGGACCCAGGGCATGACGACGGCCAGGCACAGGCGCCGCAGCCCCGTGGGGAGTTGCAGCGGCAGCCCGGCATCCCCCTTGCCGGAAAGGGTCACGTAGGAACGGCGGCCGATCCAGAAGCGCTGAAGCAGGAAGGCGGACAGGGTGAAGACAAGCAGGACGATCGCCAGCACCGCCGCCTGCCCCTGGTCATGCGCGGCCCCGACCACGGCGAAGTAGATGGAGGTGGAAAGGACGCGGAAATTGCCGCCGATCATGATCGGATTGCCGAAATCCGCGAGACTCTCGATGAAGGCGATCAGGAAGGCATTGGCGAGGCCCGGCCGGATCAGCGGCCAGGTGACATGGCGAAAGGTGCGCCAGCGCCCCGAGCGCAGGGTCTGCGAGGCCTCCTCCATGCTGGGGCTGACACCCTGCAGCACGCCCTGGAGCACCAGGAAGGAGATCGGCGTGAAGGCCAGGAGCTGTGCGATGGTCAATCCCGGCATGCCGTAGATCCAGCGGGAGCGTGGCAGGTCGAACCAGTCCTGCAACAGGTTGGAGACCATGCCGGCACGGCCGAAGAGCAGGATCAGCGACAGGCCGATCACGAAGGGCGGGGTGATGACCGGCAGCACGGACATGACGCGCAGCAGGCGCGGGAAGGGAAAGCGCGTGCGGGTCGCGACCAGGGCGAAGGCCAGGCCGAGCAGGGTGCTCAGCACGCCGACCAGGACACCCTGGGCCAGGGAGTTCCATGCGACGCCGCAGCTACGGCCACCCGCCAGGCAATCCAGGCTCCAGATGGATTCATCCGTGAACTTCCGGGCGAAGAGCATGAGGTCGATACGCCCGTCATTGTCCTGGAAGGCGGAAATCAGGATGGACAGGACCGGATAGCCCACGAAGACCAGGATGGAGCCGCAGACGAGGCCGATCGCGCCGACGGTGAAGACCTCACCCCTGCACCAGCCCCGCCACGCGAGGCCATAGGCCAGGAGCATCATGGCGGCCACGGCATAGAGCAGCGCGCCCCAGCCCAGCGCCGGCTGGCTCGCGCTTCCCTCCAGCAACGCGGACAGCCCGCCGAGATGCAGGCCGTGCTCCCGCAGGCCGAAAGCCTCCAGGACCAGCCAGCCCAGGCCGGCAACACCCGCCACCACCAGGGGCTCCGACGCCCGTCGCCGGATGCCCCAGGCGGCCGACAGCAGGGGCAGCAGCAAGGGCCACAGCCAGACACGGCCCTTCAGCACAGCCTCCGCCATGGCCGGCAGCGAACTCCAGCGGCCGCCAAGCAGGCCATTGTCCAGGCCGTACCAGGGCAGGAGGAACAGGGCGGCGGCCAGGGCCGCCAGCCACCATGCGGCGCCGCGACGCGGCGCTCCTATCGGCGCCTTTCCCATGATGATGGCGGTCAGCGTGCGTTCTTGACTTCGCGTGTCCATCGGGACAGGAGCCGCCCGCGCTCCTGCGAGGAGCCGTACTTCTCGAAATCATAGTTGATCAGCTTGATCTGGCTGATATCGGGGGCTTCCGGCGGAACGGGCGTCGCCTTGTTCGACGGAACCTGGAAGGAGCCGTTGCTGGCCGCGATCTTCTGCGCCGCCGGCGTCAGCGCCCATTCGTAGAAGCGCCTGGCCTCCTCCGGATGGCGCGCACCCTGGATGATGCTCATCGAGCCGATCTCGTAGCCCGTGCCTTCGCAGGGCGAGACCACCTTCACATGGGGGTTCTGCTTGGCCGCATCGATGACATCGTGCTGGAAGGCGATGCCGACCATGGTCTCGCCGCGTGCGGTGGCCTGCGCCGGGGCTGCGCCCGCGCTGGTGTACTGGTCGACATTCGCGTCCAGCTTCTTCAGGTAGGCAAAGGCCGGGTCCTCGCCCATCAGCTGCACGAGCGTCGCCAGCATGGTCCAACTGGTCCCCGATGCGTTCGGATCGGCAACCTGGATCTCTCCCTTGAACTCCGGCTTCAGAAGATCGGCCCAACATTTGGGTGCGGCGACCTTCCGGCGCTGCAACTCGGTCTCGTTATAGCCATAGCCAAGCGCCCCCATGTACAGGCCGACCGTCCGGTATCCGGATCGCTCCGCCTGCTTGCGTGCCCAGTCCTGCAATTGGTCGAGAGTCCTGGACTGGTAGGACTCCGAGATTCCCTCCGAAGCAGCCTGCAGATGCGGATCGCCCGTACCACCGAACCAGACATCGCCCCGTGGGTTGTTCTTCTCGGCGCGCAGCCGCGCATAGATCTCCCCGGCGCTCTGCCGGGTCATGTCCACGCGGATGCCTGTCTCTCCCTGGAAGGCGTTCGCGGCGGCGCGGCACCACTGCTCGTTCACGCCGCAATACATGACCAAGCTGCCGCTTTGGGCATGAAGACCGCCACCTCCCGCCGTGAGCGCGCCCAGGAAGACAAAGGCCTTCAGCGTGTTCTTGAGCATCTGTCCGTCTCTCCCAGTTATTTTTTCTGAACCGGTTGTTTTGCTGTTGTGATGTTGCGTTCAGTGGCGAAGTCGCGCGCCCAGGCGCAGTTCTGATGCAGTCCGGAAATTCCCGGTGCCGGGGAAGAACAAACCCGGGCTGGAAGACGCCTGGGGCAAGCGAGTGCGTGCCTGATCCCGGCCGTGAAGCACCATGTTGGTATGCCGGTTCGTGTGTGCGGTTCCGGATTTACGCTGTGTCGTTGGCCAAGACACGATCGTGCCGCGTTTCCGCATGGGTCATGAGGACATTCTCCATCCATGAACGCGGGCCCCGAGATGTGCAGGGCACTCCCTCTGCATCACTGTCCGTCCGGCTTTGTGGACTGTCAATTCCATTTTTCCATGTTTGGGAACAAATATGTCGAACGGTGGCGCCGTTGTTCCAACTTCATCACACGACAAAATTACCCAGTTAAGTCATTATTTCCAAAGAACTTCCGGTAGAATTTTCTCGGTATCCCAATTGATCCGCGGCCGGAAATACACCATCCAGTGCGAGGAAAGGCTATCTAGTACGCATCTTCCGGCTTGCTGATTCGGCATATTCATTCCATTGTGCCTGCAACGGAAGATAAGTTACGGCTGGCTTGACCCACGAAGCCTGCCACGGGGGACCAGGGATGAGGATCGCTGTTCTGGGTGCCGGTCGCATCGGCACCATCCATGGCCTGAACGTCGCGGCCTCGCCGGCCGCGCGCCTCGTTGCCGTGGCCGATCCGCACCGGCCGGCGGCCGAGAAGCTCGCGCGGATGACCAGGGCCGAGGTTCGCGACGTGGATGACGCGATCGAAGGCCCCGATGTCGATGCCGTCATCATCGGCACGCCCACGACCACTCATGCCGACTGCATCGAAAGGGCCGCCCGCGCCGGCAAGGCGATCTTCTGCGAGAAGCCGGTGGACCTGTCGTCCGAAAGGATCGCCGCCTGCCTGGAAGTGGTGGAGAAAGCGGGCGTGCCCTTGATGATAGGCTTCAACCGCCGCTTCGATCCGAACTTCGCGGAACTACGCCGCCGCCTCGTGGAGGGCGTGGCCGGCGAGGTGGAGATGGTGACCGTGATCTCCCGCGATCCCGCGCCACCCCCGGCCTCCTATGTCGCCTCCTCGGGCGGGATCTTTCGCGACATGATGATCCACGACTTCGACATGACGCGCTTCCTTCTCGGCGGCGACGAGGTGGTGGAGGTCCATGCCATCGGGTCGGCCCTGGTGGACCCGGCCATCGGACAGGCCGGGGATGCCGACACCGCCGCTGTGCTGATGAAGACCGCCAGGGGACGCATCTGCCAGATCTCGAACTCCCGCCGCGCCAGCTACGGCTATGACCAACGCATCGAGGTGCATGGGTCCAAGGGCATGCTGCGTGCCGGCAACATCCACAGGTCCACCGTGGAGATTGCGACCGGCGCCGGCTTCCTGGCCGATCCGGTCCAGGATTTCTTCCTCCAGCGCTATGCCGATGCCTATCGCGAGGAACTGGCCGCCTTCCTGTCGCATATCCGGTCGGGAACCCCGCCCGCGCCATCCGGGCGGGACGGTCTTCTCGCCCAGCGCCTGGCGGATGCCGCGACGGCATCATGGCAGGCAGGGACCCCCGTGCGGGTCTGACGGGCACAAGGGATGGGCAGGTGGCCGATGGGTCCGGGCATGCAGAAGCGGGCGGGTACCTCATCATGAACCGGGACGAACCCGATGCTGCGGAGGATACGGGCACGCTTCTCGGGGCCGCGGCACCGCCGCGGAGCTATCAGGAGCTGCGCGACCTGCTCCTGTCAGGCCGCGTGAAGCTGCCGAAGCGACTGGCTCAGGTCGCCTCCTTCGTCGTGGCGGAACCCGAGGAAGTCGCCCTCGGCACCGCGGCCGGGATCGCGGAGCGGGCAGGGGTGCAGCCATCCACCCTGGTGCGCTTCTCCAAGTCCGTCGGGCTGAGCGGCTTCTCCGAACTCCAGCTCCTGTTTCGCGACCGGCTGCGCAGCCAGGTCTCGAACTATGACGAACGCCTGCTCTCGCTGAAACAGGCGGAGGGACGGAACTCGCTCGCGGCGAATATCCTCGACGGCTTCTTCCAGGCTGCCACGCGGTCCCTGACCCAGTTGCACGATCGGATCGATGTCTCCCAGATCGAGCGCGCGGCCCAGCTTCTCGCGGCCGCCGACACGATCTACCTGATCGCACAGCGCCGCTCCTTCCCGATCAGCGCCTACATGAACTACAGCTTCGGCAAGCTCGGCGTGAAGACCGTGCTGATCGGCTCCCCGGCGGGCACGGACCAGGAGACCCTTTCCTTCGTCACGGAACGCGACGCGGCCGTGGCCATCAGCTTCTCGCCCTATGCCTCCGCCACGGTCGCCCATGCGCGCATGGTGGCGGAGCGCAAGGCCCCGCTGATCGCCATCACCGACAGTCCCTTCAGCCCGCTGGTGGCGGAATCGTCGCTGTGGTTCGAGGTGGTGGAAGCCGATCTCCACGGCTTCCGCCTCCTTTCCGCCAGTCTCACCCTGGCCATGACGCTGACCGTGATGGTGGCGGAGGTCCGGCGGAGCGCCTGATCCAGGAAGGCTCCTGGCGGGTTTCCATATCCTTCAGGGCGATGACCCCATTGCGGTCATGTCCCTCCGAAACAAGCAGGATGGAACGGAACGTCTACGATGGGTGACACAGGCGAAACCCGCTGGCTCGACGTGATCGCGATCGGCCGTTCCTCGGTGGATCTCTACGGACAGCAGATCGGCTCACGGCTGGAGGACATCGCCTCCTTCGCCAAGTCGGTCGGCGGCTGCCCTGCCAACATCGCCATCGGCACGGCCCGGCTGGGCCTGCGCTCGGCCCTGGTGACGCGGGTCGGCGCGGAGCAGATGGGAAGTTTCATCCGCGAACAGCTCGCGCGCGAAGGTGTCGAGACGCGAGGCGTCGTGACCGATCCGCAGCGATTGACCGCGCTGGTCCTGCTGGCGGTGGAGGCGGACCACACTTCGCCGATGATCTTCTACCGCGAGGACTGCGCCGACATGGCGCTTTCCGAGGAGGACATCGCCCCCGACTTCATCGCCTCCGCCCGTGCCCTGGTTGTCACCGGCACGCATTTCTCCCGCCCGAATACCGGCGCGGCGCAATGGAAGGCGATCCGCGCCGCGAAGGAGGCCGGCACGCGGGTCGTGCTCGATGTTGATTACCGCCCCAATCTCTGGGGCCTCGCAGGCCATGCGGAGGGCTTCGCCCGCTACGTGAAGTCCGACCGCGTTTCCGCCGAACTCCGGCCGGTCCTTTCCGAATGCGACCTGGTCGTGGGCACGGAGGAGGAGATCCTGATCGCTTCCGGGGCGGAGGACCTGCTGGCCGCCCTCAGGGCGATCCGCGCGGTCTCCGCCGCCACCATCGTGCTCAAGCGTGGCCCCATGGGCTGCATCGTCTATGACGGCCCGATCAGCGACAGGCTGGAGGACGGCATCCTCGGTCAGGGCTTTCCGATCGAGGTCTACAACGTGCTGGGCGCGGGCGATGCCTTCATGTCCGGGCTCCTGCGCGGCTGGCTCGGCGGCGAAAGCTGGTCCACCGCTGCCACCTGGGCCAATGCCTGCGGCGCTTTCGCCGTGTCGCGCCTGCTCTGCTCCCCCGAGATCCCGACCTTTCCGGAACTGCAGCACTTCCTGCGGCACGGCAGCCCGCACCGTGCCCTGCGCCGCGATGCCGACCTGAACCACATCCACTGGGCCACGACCCGCCGGCCGCAATCGGAAAGCATCCTCGCCCTGGCCTGCGACCACCGCGCCCAGATCGAGGCCCTGGCCGACCGCCTCGGCGTGCCGCGCCAGCGCATCGACAGGTTCAAGGCGCTCGCCGTCGAGGCCGCCGCCCGTGTCGCCGGGGGGCGGGACGGCTATGGCGTGCTGATCGACGGCACCTACGGCACCGAGGCCTTCGCGAAGGTGCCGCGCAACTTCTGGATCGGGCGGCCCGTCGAGAAGCCCGGCTCGCGCCCGCTGGCCTTCGACGGCATGACGGATCTCGGCAGCCACCTGCGCGCCTGGCCGGTGAACCACGCCGTCAAATGCCTCTGCTTCTATCACCCGGACGATCCAGCCGAGTTGCGCGGGCAGCAGGAGCAGACCCTGGTCCAGCTCCATGAAGCCACGCGCAGCGCCGGGCTGGAGCTGATGGTCGAGATCATCGCCGCCAAGGCCGGTCCGCTCGGCGACGACACCGTCGCCTCGGCGATCCGGCGCCTCTACGCGCTGGGCATCCGGCCCGACCTGTGGAAGCTGGAAGCCAACCAGGGTCCGGCGGCCTGGCGTGCCATCGACGAGGCCATCCTGGCGAATGATCCCTATTGCCGCGGCGTCCTGCTGCTTGGCCTCGAAGCGCCCGAGGCCGAGCTCATGCAGTCCTTCCGGCAGGCCAGCCTGTCGCGGCTTGTCCGCGGCTTCGCGGTCGGCCGCACCATCTTCGCCGAAGCCGCGGAGAACTGGCTCGCGGGCCGGATCGGCGACGAGGACGCCGTGGCCGAGATGGCCGCGCGCTTCGGACGGCTCGTGGAGGGCTGGCAGGCCCTGCGCCACGAACAGGCGGCCTGACGTCATGCGCCGGAGCAAGGTGTCCGCTCCGGGAAACATCGGAAGACCATCCGGAGGGGAAATGACCAGCACCATCCGCCTCACCATGTCACAGGCGCTGACACGCTTCCTGGCCAACCAGTTCACCGAGGTCGATGGCCGGGAACTGCCGCTCTTCGCCGGTGTCTGGGCCATTTTCGGCCATGGCAATGTCGCCGCCCTCGGCGAGGCCCTGTACCAGGAACGCGAACGCCTGCCGGTCCTGCGCGGGCATAGCGAACAGGGCATGGCCCATGCGGCCATCGCCTTCGCCAAGGCCAGCTTCCGCCGCCGCATGATGGCGGTGACCACCTCCATCGGCCCGGGGGCGCTGAACCTCGCCACCGCCTGCGCCGTCGCGCATGTGAACCGCCTGCCGCTGCTGCTCCTGCCCGGCGACGTCTTCGCCAGCCGCCGCCCCGACCCGGTGCTGCAACAGGTCGAGGATTTCGGCGATGCCACCGTCTCGGCCAATGACTGCTTCCGCCCGATCTCCCGCTTCTACGACCGGATCACCCGGCCGGAACAGATCATCCCGGCGCTGGAACGCGCCATGGTGGTGCTGACCGATCCCGCCGAATGCGGCCCGGTCACGCTTTCCCTGTGCCAGGACGTGCAGGCCGAGGCCTACGACTATCCGGCAGCGTTCTTCGAGCGCCGGGTCTGGCACGGGCGGCGGCCACGCCCTTGCGAGGCCGAGGCCGCCCGCGCCGTCGCCCTGTTGCGGGGCGCGCGCAAGCCGTTGATCGTGGCCGGGGGCGGTGTCCTCTATGCCGGGGCGGCGGAGGATCTGGCCGGCTTCGCCGAGCGGCACGGAATCCCGGTGGCGGAAACCCAGGCCGGAAAGTCCTCGCTGCCCTTCGGGCACCCCCTGGCCATGGGGGCCATCGGCGTCACTGGCACCTCAGCGGCCAATACGCTGGCGGAGGAGGCGGATGTCATCATCGCCGCCGGGACGCGGCTGCAGGATTTCACCACCGGATCCCGGTCCCTGTTCCGAGGGGAGGGACGGAGGATCCTCGGCCTCAACATCCAGCCCTTCGATGCCAGCAAGCACCATGCCGTGCCCCTGGTCGCCGACCTCGCCACCGGCCTCGCCGCGCTGGAGGAAGGGTTGCCGGACTATGCCGCCCCCCCGGCCTGGCGGGAGCGCGCGGAGGCGCTGAAGCGTGACTGGGTGGCGGCAGCGGACCGCGCCATGGCCCCGACGGACGATGCGGCCCTGCCCTCCGACGCGCAGGTGATCGGCGCCGTCGGTCGTGCGCTCGACTGGAATGCCACCGTGGTCTGCGCCGCGGGCGGCCTGCCCGGCGAGCTGCACAAGCTCTGGCGCCCGACCGCGCCCGGCCGCTACCACCTCGAATACGGCTTCTCCTGCATGGGCTACGAGATCGCCGGCGGGCTGGGCGTGAAGCTGGCGCGGCCCGAGGAGGAGGTCGTCGTCATGGTCGGCGACGGCTCCTACCTCATGTTGAACTCCGAGCTGGCGAGCGCGGTCATGCTGGGACTGCGCTTCACCGTCGTGCTGCTGGACAATCGTGGCTATGGCTGCATCAACCGGCTGCAGGCCGGATGCGGCGGGGCGGCCTTCAACAACCTGCTCGCCGATGCGCGGCACGACACTCTGCCGGAGATCGACTTCGCCGCCCATGCGCGCAGCCTGGGCGCCGAGGCCCGGCATGTCCGCTCGCTGGCCGAGCTGGAACGGGCCGTGCGCGAGGCCCGGAACGCGTCCCGCGCCACGGTGATCGTCATCGACACCGATCCCGCCATCATCACGCGGGAGGGCGGCCACTGGTGGGACGTCGCGGTGCCCGAGGTCAGCCAGCGCCCGGAGGTCGCGGCCGCCCGCGCCCGCTACGACGCCGCGCGGCAGGGCCAGCGTTTCGACTGAGATCCACAAGCATCGCGCCCGCCGCAAGAAGCGGACGCCAGGGAGAACATGCATGATCCGCATCGGCGCCAACCCGATCTGCTGGTCGAATGACGACAAGCCGGAGATCGGCGGCCACATCACCCTCGAGCAATGCCTGGCCCAGGCCAGGGAGATCGGGCTGGAAGGCATGGAGCTCGGCAACAAGTTCCCGGCCGAGCCCGGGGCACTGGCGGAAGTGCTGGGCCGGTATGGCCTGGCCCTGGTCGGTGGATGGTATTCGACCTTCCTGCTGGAGCGCGAGCCGGAGGCGGAACTCGCCGCGGCGCAGGCGCATCTGGCGAAGCTGAAGGCCCTCGGCAGCAAGGTCTTCATCGCCTGCGAATGCACCCGCACGGTGCATCCGCTGGAAGACACCCCTCTTTCCGCGCGGCCAGTGATGGACGAGGCCGAATGGAAGCGCTTCCTGCCCCGGCTGACCCGCTTCGCCGACATGATCGCGGCGGAGGGCCTGACCCTGGCCTATCACCACCACATGGGCACGGTGGTGCAGACCGAGGCGGAGATCGGCCGGCTGATGCGAGGCACGGGCGCGGCGGTGCATCTGCTGCTCGACACGGGGCACGCGACCTGGGGCGGCGCCGATCCGGCGGTCCTGGCCTCGCGTCACCGCGACCGCATCGCCCATGTCCATGCGAAGGACGTGCGCCTTCCGGTCGCGGGGCGGGCCATGGCGGAAGGCTGGTCCTTCCTCCGTTCCGTGATGGAGGGGGTCTATACCGTGCCGGGCGACGGAACGGTGGATTACGTCTCCGTCTTCCGCGCGATCCCCGATTATGACGGCTGGGTGGTCATCGAGGCGGAGCAGGATCCGCTGAAGGCACCCCCGGAGACCTATGTTCGCATGGGCTTCGACAGTCTCGTCGGCTTCCTGAAGGAGGCCGGCTTCGGCCCGCGCCTGTCCAGGCCGGCGACATCGCGCGCCGCCTGAAGGGAGGGAAGGCATGTCCAGACTGCGCCTGCGGCCAGAGGGAAGCTCCGGCCGCGTGCTCCATGTGACGCCCGAAACCGCCGGCTGGACCTATGTCGGCTTCGATCTCCACCGGCTGCGGTCCGGTGCCGGGGCGACGGGCGGCGAGCCGGGGCGCGAGGCCTGCCTCGTCCTGGTTTCCGGAAAGGCGCGCATCACCGCCGCGGGGCAGGATTTCGGGATCGTCGGGGGGCGGCCCTCGCCGTTCGAAGGCCGGCCCGATTCCGTCTATGTCCCGGCGGGCGCCGCCTGGAACGCGGTGGGGGAGGGGCCGGAGGAGGCCGTGCTGGCCGTCTGCACTGCGCCGGGCGAACCGGGCAGGCGTGCAGCCCGGCGCATCGCGCCGGATGACGTGACGCAGGAGGTGCGGGGCGGGGGCAGCAACACCCGCCATGTCACCAACATCCTGCCGGAGACGGCGGAGGCGGATGGTTTGCTGGTGGTGGAGGTGATCACCCCCGGCGGCAATACCTCCAGCTACCCGCCGCACCGCCATGACGAGGACGATCCGCCGCGGCAGACCCTCCTCGAGGAAACCTACTACCACCGTCTCGACCCGCCGCAGGGCTTCGCCTTCCAGCGTGTCTATACGGATGACCGCAGCCTGGACGAAACCATGCTGGTCGAGGACGGGGACCTGACCCTCGTGCCCAGGGGCTACCATCCCTGCGCCACGATCCACGGCTACGATCTCTACTATCTGAACGTCATGGCCGGCCCGGTGCGGAGCTGGCGCTTCCACAACGATCCCGATCACGAGTGGATCGTGCAGACCCGGACCGGATGACCGTCTGATACATCCGGCGCCGGACGCCGCCGGCCCTGCTGGCCACAGCCGGCCTCTGCCGGTGGGGGCAGGTGGCGGTGCTGCCGTCGCAGCGGCGGCACGCCGCTGGCCCGGCCGGCAATGCGGGAAGTCGAACAAGGACTCTTGCTTCCTCACCCGCCCCGGGATATAGGAATAAAGTCAGCAACCGGCCCCGTAACTGCGCGATCCAAGGCGCTTCCAGAGCAGGCCCCAGGCGATCTCCGGCCAGCCGGACATGGCTCCGACCAACCTTTTCAAATGCCCCGATCCGCCGGATGACTCGCGCACCGCCTGCCAGGGTGACACCACCTCCGGAGCGAAAGCCGGATCAGCCACCATTCGCCACGCTGGACGAAGCCCTTGCCATCATCCAGCCGGGTAAAGGACTAAAATCCTAAAATACTAAAGCCCTAAAATGGCATGGATGGCCGGATGCCCCTGCCGGCGAAGGTGGAAAGACACGCGCTTCCGGCGCCGTGCCGCTCGGCCATGGCCGATATCGGACGGCATCCCGGCCCAGGCCATCGGCGGCGGCGCCGTCCGCGCCAGGAAGCGCCGCTTCCGGAACCGCCGCCGGATTCCTTGCCATCGATCGGTCAGCTTGCGGCGTCGAGTGCGAGATTGAGGCGAAGCACGTTCACGCGTGGTACGCCAAGGAAGCCCAGGATCGGCGCCGCGGTGTTCTCGCGCAGGATCGCACGGACCCGCTCCTCCGGCATGCCGCGAGCCTGGGCAACCCGCCCCACCTGACGGGCTGCGTTCTCCGGACTGATATCCGGGTCGAGGCCGGAGCCGGAGGCCATGACGGCATCGGCGGGCACGGGCGCGGGCCCGGCCGTTGCGATGCGCTCGCGCACCCCATCGACCAGGACCTGGCTGGATGGCCCGCGCTGCGAGGCTGCCGATGATGCGGCATTGTACGGCGAATCCACTGTCCTGCCGCCGTCCTGTGGATCGGATGCGGTGGTGGCGGAGGGGCGGCCATGGAAATAGCGTTCCCCGGTGAAGTTCTGCCCGATCAGGGCCGAGCCGACCACCCTCCCGTCGCGCTCGATCAGGGACCCCCCGGCGGCATTCGGCAGGAAGGTGGTCGCGAGGCCCGTCATGGCCATCGGCACGGCCAGACCGAGGAGCAGGGTGAAGCCGGCGACCACGGTCACGGCGGGACGAAGCAGAGACATGGCTCAGGCGATCCCCAGCATCTGGAGTACGAGGTCGATGATCTTGATCCCTGCGAAAGGCGCGACGATCCCGCCCACCCCATAGATCAGGAGGTTCCGTCGCAGCAGCGCCGCCGCTCCGGACGGCGTGTAGCGCACGCCACGCAGCGCCAGGGGCACCAGGGCCACGATGATCAGGGCGTTGAAGATCACGGCGGAAAGGATGGCGCTCTCCGGGCTTGCCAGCCGCATCACGTTCAGTGCCTGGAGTTCCGGATACTGGGTCACGAAGATCGCCGGCAGGATGGCGAAGTACTTCGCCACATCGTTCGAGATGGAGAAGGTCGTCAGCGCCCCCCGGGTGATGAGGAGCTGCTTGCCGATCTCGACGACCTCGATCAGCTTGGTCGGATCGCTGTCGAGGTCCACCATGTTGCCGGCCTCACGGGCCGCCTGGGTGCCCGTCTGCATGGCGAGGCCGACATCCGCCTGCGCCAGGGCGGGCGCGTCGTTGGTGCCGTCGCCCGCCATGGCCACGAGGCGACCTTCCCCCTGTGCCTTGCGGATATAGCCGAGCTTGTCCTCGGGCGTGGCCTCGGCGATGAAGTCGTCCACCCCGGCCTCGGCCGCGATGGCGGCGGCGGTCAAACGGTTGTCGCCCGTCACCATCACCGTGCGGATGCCCATCCTGCGCAGCGCGGCGAAGCGCTCCCGCATGCCGGGCTTGACGATGTCCTTCAGCTCGATCGCACCCAGCAGGCGGCGGTCCCTGGCCACCACCAGCGGCGTGCCGCCCTGCCGCGCGATACGCTCCACGGCCTCGCGCAGGGCGGACGGCGCCTCGGCATCGAGCACGCGCGTGATGCTGTCGGCCGCCCCCTTGCGGTAGCTTCCATCCGGCAGGTCCAGCCCGGAGATCCGGGTCTGGGCCGTGAAGGGCACCACCTTCGCCCCGGCCGGCAGGGCAGGGGGCACCACGCCGTGCGCCTCGCGCGCGAAGGCGAGGATCGAGCGGCCCTCCGGCGTCTCATCGGCCAGGGAGGAAAGCACCGCGGCCTCGGCCAGTTCCCGCGTGCTCACGCCCGGGGCGGTGTGGAACGCAGCGGCCTGGCGGTTGCCAAGGGTGATGGTGCCGGTCTTGTCCAGCAGCAGCACGTCCACGTCGCCCGCCGCCTCCACCGCGCGCCCGCTCGTCGCCATGACGTTGAAGCGCACGAGACGGTCCATGCCCGCGATGCCGATGGCCGAAAGCAGGCCGCCGATGGTGGTCGGGATCAGCGTGACCAGCAGCGCGGCCAGCACGGGCACGGAGGGCGGGGCGCCGTTCCAGCTCGCAAGCCCCACCACGCTGGCCACGGCGATCAGGAAGATGATCGTCATGCCGGCGAGCAGGATGTCGAGCGCGATCTCGTTCGGCGTCTTCTGGCGCGCGGCACCTTCGACCAGCGAGATCATGCGGTCGATGAAGGTGGAACCCGGCGCCGCGGTGATGCGCACCACGATCCAGTCGGACACCACCAGCGTTCCGCCCGTCACCGCCGAGCGGTCGCCACCGCTTTCGCGGATCACGGGCGCGCTCTCACCGGTCACGGCGGCCTCGTTCACCGAGGCGATGCCTTGCACCGCCTCGCCGTCCGAGGGGATGAGGTCGCCCGCTTCGACCAGGACCAGATCGCCCACCCGCAGTTCCGCCGCGCTGCGTGGCTGCCAGAGGTTGCGGTCATCGGCCCGCAGGAGGAGCTTCGCCTGGGTCTCGGTGCGGGCCCTGCGCAGGCTTTCCGCCCGTGCGCGGCCGCGGCCCTCTGCCACCGCCTCGGCGAAGGTGGCGAACAGGACGGTGAACCAGAGCCACAGCGCGATGCCTGCCTGGAAAGCCCATGGCTCCCCCGCGAAGGCGGCGCGGGCCGCCAGCAGCGTGACGAGGATGGAGACAACCTCCGTCACGAAGATCACCGGGTTCCGGATCAGCGTGACAGGGTTCAGCTTGCGGAAAGCATCCGCGGCCGCGCGCGGCAGCAGCGTCGTGTCGAGGAGAACAGGCCGGGTGCGCGTGGATTCGCCCGGGCCGGTGGTGGTGTCGAGCATCAGGGTGTGCCTCAGAAGGTCTTGCCGGCAAGCAGGGTGAAGTGCTCGGCGATCGGACCGAGGGTGAGGGAAGGGAGGAACTGCAGGCCGCCCAGGATCAGGATCACGCCGGCCAGGAGGCCCGCGAAAAGCGGACCATGCGTCGGAAAGGTTCCCCCGCCTTCCGCAGCGCGCGGCTTGGCGGCCAGCGAGCCGGCGATGGCCATGACCGGCACGACATAGGCGAAGCGGCCGAGCATCATGGCGATGCCAAGCGTCAGGTCCATCCAGGGCGTATCGGCGGCGAGGCCGCCGAAGGCCGAGCCGTTGTTGCCGGCCGCCGAGGAATAGGCATAGAGCATCTCGGTCAGCCCATGCGGCCCGGCATTGGCGATCGAGGCCATGGCAGCCGGCAGCACCAGCGAAACGGCGGTGAAGCCGAGGATCACCGTGGGCAGGATCAGCACGGCGAGCATCGCCAGCTTGATCTCGCGCGCCTGTACCTTCTTGCCCAGGTATTCCGGCGTGCGTCCGACCATCAGCCCCGCCACGAAGACGGCGAGCAGGGCGAAGACCAGGATGCCGTAGAGGCCCGATCCGACGCCCCCCGGCAGCACCTCGCCCAGTTGGATCAGGAACAGGGGCACCAGACCGCCCAGCGGCATGAAGCTGTCGAACATGGCATTCACCGCGCCACAGGAAGCGCCTGTGGTGGTGGCGGTGAAGAGCGCGACGAGCGGTAGGCCGAAGCGCACGTCCTTGCCCTCCATGTTGCCCATGGCCGGATCGACGCCCAGCGCGGTCAGCAGGGGGTTGCCCGCGGCCTCCGCCGCATAGATGGCTGCGGTGGCGGCGACCACGAAGCCCAGCATCACCGCCAGAAGCACGCGACCCTGGCGGATATCGCCCACGATCCGTCCGAAGGTCAGGCAGAGCGCGAAGGGAATGACGGCCTGTCCCCAGATCTGCAGCGCGGTGACCAGGGCGTCGGGCCCCTCGAAGGGATGCAGCGAGTTCACGCCGAAGAAGCCGCCGCCATTGGTGCCGAGATGCTTGATCGCGATCTGGAAGGCCACCGGACCCAGGGGAATGGTTTGCCGGGCGCCCTCCAGCGTGGTCGCCGTGGCGTAATCCGCGAAAGTCTGTGGCACGCCGAGCGCCACGAAGACCGCACCCAGCGCGATGGCCAGGGGCAGGAGCACATAGAGGGTGATACGGACGAAGTCGGCCCAGAAGTTCCCGAGTTCGCGCAAACCTCCACGGGCGAAGGCACGGGAGACGGCGAGCGCCAGGGCGATGCCGGTCGAGGCGGAAAGGAAGTTCTGCACGGCGAGGCCGGCCATCTGCGACAGGTAGGAGGCGGCCGTCTCGCCCGAATAGGCCTGCCAGTTCGTGTTCGTCACGAAGCTCGCCGCTGTGTTGAAGGCGAGCGAGGAAGACATGCCGGGAAAGCCCTGCGGGTTCAGCGGCAGCAGGCCCTGCAGGCGCAGGATGGCAAAGAGCAGCACGAAGCCCGCGGCATTCGCCGACAGCATGGCGAGGACATAGGCTTTCCAGTCCTGGCCACGTCCGGGATCGATGCCTCCGGCACGATAGAACACCGTCTCCAGGGGGCGCAGCCAGGTCGCGCGGCCATCGGCAACGGCCGCGATGTAGCGCCCGAGCGGCACCGCGGAGGCGAGAATGCATGCGAGGACGAGCGCAATCTGCGCCCAGCCGATGAGTGTCATGGAATTAGAGGTCCTCGGGGCGCAGGAGCGCCCATAGCAGATAGGCCAGCAGCCCGGCCGAAACGGCGCCGCCCAGGATCAGGTCGAGCATGGCGCGTCAGACCTGGTCACAACCGCGCACATAGGCCGCCAGCAGGGCGAAAAGGCCGAGGCCGAGGGCAAGAGCAACGAGATCGTTCATGTTCCAGACTTCCCTGGTCGGCTCACGGCCGACACCTGGGAAGTCAATGGAAAAACGGGCGTAAAGAGGCCATCCGAGATTTCGCCGGAGCGCATAAAAAGCGCATAAACACGCGCGGCCACTGACCGGGACGGCCAGGATTTTTATGGGTTTTTTATGGCCCTGGGAGGAATGGATGATCGCGCTTTTACACTTTTCGTCCCAGGCAGGTGGGAGGCCAGGGTTCAAGAACGGTCGCCATGTCATCCATGATTTCGAAAGAGCCGGAGCATCTCGCCGGGGAATCGTTTCCACGCCGCCACCAGGACATCGCCGGTCTCGCCAGCAACTCCCCGCGATGGCTTGGCAGAGGTGCGGTGGTGATGGCGACCCTGTGCCTGCTCTTCGCCTGGAGCTTCGTCGGGTCGCTGCTCATGGGCTTGCGGACACCGGTGACGACCCAGCCGCGCCTGGCCATGCTGTGGGCCGTCGTGGCAATGGCCATCGTCCTGGGTGGCTTCGTGATCGAGCTGCTTGTGCTGGCGCGGCCGGACGAGTGATCTTCGGCACGGCACGCTCCCCGGGCCGGCATCCCGGATGACGAGAGAGGCGGGGGCAGCGAACGGTGAGCCTGTCAGGCCCGATCCCGATGCACTGCTGGCCCTGGCGAAGCGGGAGCAACGGGGAAGGCTGAAAGTCTTCCTCGGTGCGGCGCCAGGCGTCGGCAAGACCTACGAGATGCTGACGGAAGCCCGCAGGCGTGCCCTGGGGGGTGCCGACGTGCTGGTCGGTCTGGTGGAAACCCATGGCCGTGCGGAGACAGCGGCCCAGCTCGCCGGGCTGGAAGTTCTGCCGCGCGCCAGTCTGCCCTATCGCGGCCAGATGTTGAGCGAGTTCGATCTGGACGCGGCACTCGCACGCCATCCCGCCATCCTGGTGCTCGACGAGTTGCCGCACAGCAATGCGCCCGGCAGCCGCCATCCGAAGCGTTGGCAGGATGTGGAAGAACTGCGGGCGGCCGGCATCGAGGTCTGGACCGCCATGAATGTCCAGCATCTCGAGAGCCTGTCGGAAACGGTGGCGCGCATCACCGGCGTGCGCGTGGCCGAGACGGTCCCGGACCATGTGCTGGCCGGCGCGGATGCGGTGGAGCTGATCGACATCCCGCCGGCCGAGTTGCTGGAGCGGATGCGGCAGGGCAAGGTCTATCGCGCTGACCAGACGGCGCGCGCCCTGAAGGGCTTCTTCCGCGAAGGCAACCTCGCAGCCTTGCGGGAGATGGCACTCCGCCGGACGGCCGAACGCGTGGATGCCGACGTCACGGGCTACATGCGGGCCAATGCCATCGCGGGCCCCTGGCCGGCAGGCGACCGGGTCATGGTCCTCGTGGGCGGTGGGCCGGAGGCCGAGACGGTGGTCCGGCAGGCCCGCCGCATAGCGGACGCATTGCGGGCGCCCCTGGTGGCCTTGCACATCGAACGATCGGGCAGGGCAGGAGGAGACCCGTCCCAGGCGCTGCGTCTGGCGGAGTCGCTCGGTGCCGAAACCGAGACGGTGGTCGAGACCGATCTGCCCCGTGCCATCCTGAGGGTGGCCCAATCGCGCAACGTCACGCATCTCGTTATCGGTCGTGGCCGGCCGTCGTTCTGGCGGCGCCTGACGGGGCGCACCTTCGCGACGATCCTGATGCGGCGCACCCCGGAATTCACGCTGCACCTTGTTCCAAGCCCTGCCGAGGCGGGTCGTCCGAAACCGGTCGCGGACCGGCGCGGCTACCCCGCCTGGCTCGGCTGGGCCAGCGTGGCCGTCGGCGTCCTGGCCGCGACAGGGATCGCCTTTGCCCTGGATGGCCGGGTGACCGAGGGGTCGCTCGGCATGGTCTACCTCGCCACCACGGTGGCCGCGGCGGTCGGGTTCGGCCCCCTGCACGGTTTCGCCACCGCGCTCCTGTCCTTCCTCCTCTGGAACTACCTTTTCATCGAACCGCGCTACACCTTGACCATCGACGGCCCCCAGGAAGTGCTCGGCGCCCTGGTCTTCGGCCTGGTGGCCCTGCTGCTCGCGGGGACGGCGGGACGGCTCGGGCGGACCGCCCGCACCGCCCAGGCCCGGGTCTTCGGGCTTCGGCGCCTGGTGGAGTTCAGCCGTCGTCTCGGTGCCCCCATGGACCGGGGCTCCCTGCTGTCCCTGATCGCGGAAGAGACCGGGCGGGTTTCCGGCTGCTCCTGTTGCGTCCTCGTGCCCCTTTCCGGGGAGGACCTGCCGGGTCTGGGCCTGCCGCGGGAGCGCAGGCCGGACGATACCGACCTGATCCTCCGGGCGGCGGTGCCGTCCACGGCCGAGCCCGACGACGCCTCCATGGCCGCCGCGCGCTGGGCCTACGCCAAGGGGAAGCCGACAGGGTGGGGGACGGATACGCTTCCGACGGCGCTCTGGCAGTTCCAGCCCTTGCCCAGCGGGCAGGGGATCGCGGGGGTGGTGGGAATCCGCTTCGCGGACCGCTCGGAACCGCTCGACAGCGAGAGGTCGCGAACCCTGACCGCGCTTCTCGACCAGGCGGCCATCGCGCTCGAACGGGCGGAGCTGACGGAGGACCGGGCGCGAAGCGCCATGCGGGCGGAAGCGGATGCATTGCGAACGACGCTGCTCACCTCGCTCGGCCACGACCTGCGCACGCCGCTGACCAGCATCAGGGGGTCGCTGGAAACGCTCCGGACGATGGGCGATGCACTTTCCCCGGCGGCCAGGGTGGATCTCATCCTCGCGGCCGAGGAGGAAACGGTGCGCCTCGGCCGCTTCACATCCAACATCCTCGACATGGTCCGGCTGGAAAGCGGGCAGGTTCCGCTGCGGCGCGAAGCGGTGGACCTGCCTTCCGCTCTGGAGGCTGCAGTGGCGCGGGCGGAACACGTGGTGGGGCGCAAGGTGGAGCGGCGCATCGCCGAGCACCTGCCGGAGCCCTCCCTGGACCCGGTCCTGTTCGACCAGATCCTTGGCAACCTGCTCGACAACGCGATGAAGTTCTCGGGCCCAGAGGGGCAGGTTGCCGTTGTCGCGCGGCGCCTCGGCGCGAATGTATCGATCTCCGTCGAGGATGACGGGCCCGGCATCCCGCGCGAGGATCTCGCGCGGATCTTCGATCCCTTCTTCCGTGCTTCGCGCACCGACCGGATCGTGGCCGGCAGCGGCCTGGGCCTTGCCATCGCACGGGGTTTGACCCAGGCCATGGGCGGAGCGATCCTGGCCGAGAGCCCCATTCAGGGCGGGCACGGCACACGCATCACGGTACGGTTTCCTGCATGATCAATTCTGCCCCCGATCTTTCCTCCCCCCGTATCCTGGTGATCGACGACGAGCCGCAGATCCATCGCTTCCTGGGGCCGGCACTCGCTGCATCTGGCTATGCGCCCCTGCAGGCGAAGAATGCAGCAACAGGGCTCCATCTCGCAGCCACGCAATCGCCGTCCGCCGTGCTGCTCGATCTCGGACTGCCTGATCTGGACGGGCAGGACGTGATTCCCAGACTCCGTGCCTTCAGCGCGGCACCGATTATCGTGTTGTCCGCTCGCGACGGGGAAATGGCCAAGGTGGCGGCCTTGGATGCCGGCGCGGACGATTTCGTCGAGAAGCCCTTCGCGCTCGCGGAGCTGCTCGCCCGTCTCCGGGCTTCACTTCGCCGTGCCACCGCAGCAGCCGGACACGAGGCGCTGACAGCGCTGATCCGTATCGGTCAGATCGAGATGGATCTCGCGACGAGGACGACGACGGTGAGCGGCACAGCCATCAAGCTAACGCCCCGTGAATGGGACCTGCTGGCTGCTCTGGCAAGGGCCGGGGCGGGCCGCGTGGTGACCCAGCGCCAGCTCCTTTCGGCGGTCTGGGGGCCAGGGCACGCCGAGAGCCCGCAGTATCTGCGCGTCTATATCGGACATCTGCGTCAGAAGCTCGGCGAGGCCGGCACGTTGATCCGGACGGAACCAGGTGTCGGCTACCGGCTGGGCCCCGCCGACTAGGCTCAGGATGCATTGATCCAAAAGAGGACGGTGGCGGCGAGGCAGATAGCCGAGAGGAAGGTACGGGTACAGCGGCCGTAGCGCACGGCGACGCGGTGCCGATCGTCGATGTGGCCGAACATGTTCTCGATGCGATGGCGCTGGCGGCAGAGTGCCTTGTCGTAGGGGATCGGGATCTTCCGGCTGCGGGTCGAGGGGATGCAGGGGGCGATGAGGGCCTTACGAAATCGGCTGCTGTCGTAACCCTTGTCGCCGAGCAGTTCCTTGGCTCGCAGCAGGTGAGGCCTCATCAGGACAGCGCTTAGGGTAAGGTGCATATGCGAGCCAGATGGTTGATGCCCCGGCTGCATGCGCGCCCTGGCAGCACGCAATAAAATTTCCAGACGCCTCCTGAAATGCCCGGTTATGGCCATCAACCACAGCCAGCGTTCCGTTCGCTCCGCGAAGCTCCCTGACGGACAGAGGGGGGCGGAGTTGCGTTGGCAAACTCCGCCCTCGGTTGCAGTGGCTGTCAGTCCGTACGAAAAACGCCTGCTATCAAGGGAACAGCCCTCGCATACGCTTGCCGTCCAACACCTTTTCGACCCCAATGGCCATCGCTGCCACGCGCTGGGAGATCCGCTCCCGGCGCACGCGCTCCTGCACCTGGTGAAAGGCCCGGTCGAGGATCTGATTGGCCCTGCTCTTCACCTCGTCCTCCTCCCAGAAGAGGCGCTGGATATCCTGCACCCACTCGAAATAGCTGACGATCACGCCACCCGAGTTGCAGAGGATGTCGGGCAGCACGAAGATGTCGTCGCGTTCCTCCAGCACGCGGTCCGCATCCGGGGTGGTCGGCCCGTTCGCGCCCTCTGCCAGGATGCGGCAGCGCAGCCGGCGCGCGACATCGGCATCGATCACCCGCTCCACCGCGGCCGGCACCAGGATGTCGCAGGGCTGCACCAGCAGCGCCGCCGGGTCGCAGGCCAGTTCGCTGGAGAAGCCGGCGAGCACCCCATGCGCCGCGACATGCCGCTCGATCGCCGTGAGATCCAGGCCGCGCGGATCGTGGTAGCACGCGGTGTGGTCGCTGACGCCCAGGATGCGGATGCCCATCCCGGCCAGCGTCAGCGCGGAGACGGAGCCGACATTGCCGTAGCCCTGTACGATGGCCGTCGCGCCACGGGGATCGATACCGAGCTGCTCCATCGCCCGTCCGACGAGATGCGCGA
Organism: Roseomonas gilardii; assembly: GCF_001941945.1. NCBI lineage: Bacteria > Pseudomonadati > Pseudomonadota > Alphaproteobacteria > Acetobacterales > Roseomonadaceae > Roseomonas > Roseomonas gilardii. The sequence continues at coordinate 625,741 of NZ_CP015584.1, forward strand.
CGCCGCGGCCGGTGGCTTCGCGCCGGCCGACCGTGCCGCCCACCGCGACCGGCTTGCCGGTCACCACCTCGGGTGTCGCCTGGCCCTGGTACATGGAGTAGGTGTCCATGAACCAGGCCATGACCTGCTCATTGGTACCCATATCGGGCGCGGGCACATCGGTCTGCGGCCCGACGAAGGGGATCATCTCCTGCATGTAGCGGCGCGAGAGCGCCTCCAGTTCACGCCGCGAAAGGGAATGCGGGTCGACCGCGATGCCCCCCTTGGCGCCGCCATAGGGCAGCCCGGCCAGGGCGCATTTCCAGCTCATCCAGATCGCCAGCGCCGCGACTTCGCCGAGATCGACATTGGCGGCATAGCGCGTGCCACCCTTGGTCGGACCGAAGGTCAGGTGGTGCTGGACGCGGTAGCCCTCGAAGACGGCGATGCTGCCATCGTCGCGATGGATCGGGCAGGCGACGGTGATCGCCCGCTTCGGCATCAGGATGCGCGGACGCTCGTGCTGCGGAATGCCGATATGGTCGGCGATGGTCTCGAACTGGCTGCGCGCCATCTCGAAGACGGGGCCGGAATAGGTGGACATGCTGTCGCCTCTGATGCGGTTTGCGCTTCGTTGCCGGGGCGGTGGCTCAGTGCCTGATCTCGGCGAGGAACTTCCGGGCGCGCTCCGAGCGGGGCGCGGAGAAGAACCCGGCCGGGCTGCCGGTCTCGATGATCTCGCCGTGGTCCATGAACCAGACCTCGCTCGCCACCTCGCGCGCGAAGCCCATCTCGTGGGTGACGCAGATCATCGTCATGCCCTCGGCGGCCAGCGACTGCATCACCTGCAGCACCTCGCCGACCATCTCCGGATCGAGCGCCGAGGTGGGCTCATCGAACAGCATCACCGGAGGCTTCATGGCGAGCGCCCGCGCGATGGCGACGCGCTGCTGCTGCCCGCCCGAAAGGTGGTGCGGGTAGCGGTCGATCCGCGCCGCGAGGCCAACCCGGGTGAGGAGCGCGCGGGCCTGTTCGCGCGCCTCGTGCCAGGAGAGGCCGAGGATGCGGACCGGCGCGATCGCCACGTTGTCGAGCACGCTGAGATGCGGGAACAGGTTGAACTGCTGGAAGACGAAGCCGATATGGCTGCGGATCCGGTTGATTTCCCGGCCCTTCGCGGCATGCACGTCCTCGCCGTTGACCAGGATCTGGCCGTCGCCGATCGGTTCCAGCCGGTTGATCGTGCGGATCAGCGTGGACTTGCCGGAGCCCGAGGGACCACAGACGACGACCACCGAACCAGGCGCGACCTCCGCGCTGACCGACTTCAGGGCGTGGTACTGGCCGTACCACTTGTTGACCTTGCGGAGCGTGATCATGCCGGTTGCACCTTCAGGGCGGGAGCGTTGCGCTGCCTCGCGACGCGCCGCTCCAGGAAGCGGGCGGCCGAGGTCAGGGTGAAGCAGACCAGGAAGTAGATCGCTGCCAGGATCAGGAAGACCTCGAAGGGCCGGGTCAGGAGCTGGCTGTTGATCTGGTTGGCGGCGAAGGTCAGCTCCTGCACCGCGATGATGTAGCCGAGCGAGGTTTCCTTGATGGTCGAGACGAACTGGCTGACCATGCTCGGCAGCATGGTGTGGTAGACCTGCGGCAGCACGATGTCGCGCGTGATGCGGCCGTAGCCGAAGCCGAGCGCCTTCGCCGCCTCGACCTGTCCCTTCGGCAGCGACTGGATGCCGGCGCGGATGATCTCCGAGAGATAGGTGCTCTCGTAGAGGATCAGCGCGACCAGGAGCGTCCAGAAGCCCGGGATTGCCTGGCCGGTCAGCGCCGGCAGGGCGAAATAGGCCCAGAACACCGCCATGACCGGCGGCAGGCCGCGCACGACATAGACCAGCGCCGTGGCCGGCCAGTACAGCAGCGCGATGCCGCTCGTCCGCGCCAGCGCGATCAGCGTGCCGAGGACGAAGGCCGCGGCGATGGCGCTGACTGCCAGGATCAGGGTCATCGCCAGCCCGCCGAGCGGGCCGTTCGGGTACTGGCCGATCAGCAGCAGCACCCAGTTGTCGCGAAGGATGTCGAGCATGCTCACCGCCGCAGGAAGTCGAGGCGGCGGCCGATCATCGCGCCGGCGCCCATGATGACGAAGGAGACGGCGAGGTAGATCGCGGTCGCGACGCCGAAGGCGGCGAAGGTGCGGAAGGTCAGGCTCTCGATCTCGCGCGTCCGGTAGGTCAGCTCGGCCACGCCGATGGCCATGGCGAGGCTGGTGTTCTTGAACAGCAGCAGCGCCTGGTTCACGAGGCCGGGTGCTGCCACGCGGAAGACCTGCGGCATGATGATCCTCTGCATCAGGTCGGGATAGGTCATGCCGAGCGACTGCGCCGCCTCGTACTGCCCCTTCGGAACCGCGCGCAGGCCACTGCGCAGATCTTCGGAGATATAGGCTGCCATGCAGAGGCCGATGGCGATGCCGGCGAAGGCGAACTCGCTGCCGCGCTCGTTGATCCAGTCCGCCACCGTGTCGGGCAGCAGCGCGGCGATGCCGAAGTACCAGAACAGGATATGTACCAGCATCGGCACGTTGCGCTGGAACTCGACATAGGCGGTGACCGCGGCTTCCGCGCCGCGTCCTCCCGCCACGCGGATGACGGCGAGCAGCGTGCCGAGGCCGAAGGCGATGGCTCCGGCGAAGATGGTCAGGGCCAGCGTCGTCGCGAGCCCCATCCAGACCCAGGTGCCGCCATCCGCGGATACGATGCTGAGCATGTCGAGCATCTGGCCCATCCTCCCTCTTTCGCCCTGTTACGGCCCGGTCAGCCGCGCGGCTCGATCCGGAACTCGCGGGTCATGTGATAGGCCGAGCCGGCGCCGAGCCAGCGATCGAAGATCGAAGCCGCCTCGCCCGACTGCTCCATTCCCGTCAGCGCCTCGTTGACGGCGGCGAGCAGCCGTGCCTCGCCGCGCCGCACGCCGATGCCCCAGGGCTCGCGCATCAGCGAAGGTTCGAGGATGGTCAGCGTCCCATCCGGCAACTGGGCGCGGAAGCGGACCAGCATGATCTCGGAAGCGGCGAAGGCGACGACACGCCGCTGCTGCAGCGCCAGGAAGGCGGAGGGCGCGTCCTGGAACGTCACCGTCTGGGCGGTGGGCACGCTCTCGCGCACCGCCAGCTCCGAGGTGGAGCCTTTGATGGTGCTGACGCGCCGACCACCCACATCATTTGCGACCCGGATGCTGTCGCCGGCGCGGGCCAGCAGCTTCTGCTGGCCCACATAGTAGAAGTGGCTATAGTCGATCTGCTGCGCGCGTTCCGGCGTATAGCCGAGATTGGCCGCCACCACATCCACCCGGCCCTGCGAAAGCTCCGGGATGCGGGCCTCCACCGCCAGCAGCTTCAGCTCCAGCTTCACGCCCAGATGCTCGGCGATACGCCGGCAGAAATCGACATCGTAGCCAATGGTCTGCCGCGTCGCGGGATCCTGGAAGCTGAAGGGCTCGGCTGTGCCCAATGTGGCGCAGACCAGTGTGCCGCGCTGGCGGATGTCATCCAACTGGTCGGCTCGGGCGGCGGAGACACCAAGGACAAGCAAGGCAGTCAAAGCCACGGTGGCGAAGCGCATGGATCGGTTCCTCGTGACGGGGTGGGGTATCGGGGGAGGCAGGCCCCGCAGGCAGCGGGGCCTGCCTCTCGTTCAGCGCAGGCTCTCGCAGGCGCGCCGGATGCGGTCGCAGCCTTCCTTGATCTCGTCCATCGAGGTGGCGAAGGAGATGCGGAGATAGGGGCTGAGGCCATAGGAGCTGCCATCGACCACGGCGACCCCGGCCTCTCGCAGCAGAAAGAGCCCGATCTCGACATCGCTGCCCAGCACCGCGCCGTCCTGCGTGCGCCGGCCGATCAGGCCACCGACATTCGGATAGACGTAGAAGGCGCCGCTTGGCGTGCGGCAGGTGATGCCGGGGATCCCGTTCAGGAGCGCCACGATGCGGTCGCGGCGCTCCTGGTAGAGAGCATTCGCCTCGCGCACCATACCCTGGTCGCCGGTCAGCGCGGCCACGGCCGCCGCCTGGCTCACCGCCGAGGGGCAGGAGGTGCTCTGCGAGATCAGGTTGACGATGGTCCGCACCAGCGCCGCCGGCCCGGTAGCGTAGCCGATGCGCCAGCCGGTCATGGCATAGGCTTTGGAGACGCCATTGATCGTCAGGGTCCGGCCGGCCAGTGCCGGTGCCACGGCGGCGAAGGAATCCATGGTGGCGCCGTCGTAGATGAAGTGCTCGTAGATCTCGTCCGTCATCACCAGCACCTGCGGATGACCGGCGAGCACCTCAGCGAGCGCCGCCATCTCCGCACGGGAATAGACGGCGCCGCTCGGGTTGTTGGGCGAATTCAGCACCAGCCACTTCGTTCGCGGCGTGATGGCGCCACGAAGCTGCTCCGGCGTCAGCTTGAAGTCATTCGCTTCAGCGCAATCCACGAAGACCGGCACGCCCCCGTTCATCACGGCCATGTCCGGATAGGAGACCCAGTACGGCGCCGGCACCACCACCTCGTCGCCATCGTCCAGCGTCGCGGCGAAGGCGGTCGCGATCAGCTGCTTCGCGCCGCTGCCGACGACGATGCGGTCCGCCGGCACGTCCAGCCCGTTCTCGCGGCCGAACTTGGCGGCGATGGCGTCGCGCAGCGCCTGGGTGCCGGCCGGGGCCGTGTAGCGCGTCTCGCCCTTGCGCGCCGCGGCGAAGGCGGCCTCAGTGATGTGGGCGGGGGTGTTGAAATCCGGCTCGCCCAGTGTGAAGTCAACGATGCTGCGACCTTCGGCACGCAGCTTGAGGACCAGGGCACGCGCGGCCATACTGGGCGAGGGCTTGATGGCCGCCGGACGGCGGGCGATGGTGATGTCGGTCATGGTGTCTGGTGCCTTCCTCAGACCTGGATGCCCATCTGGCCGAGCAGGCCGTGCAGCCAGCTCTGGCGCTCGGCGCCACCTTCGATCTCGGCCATGATGGCCTGCTCGGCGCGCAGCTTCGCCTGTGCTGCAGCAATCGTATCGGCGAGGCGGTCTGGCGCGATGAAGACGAGCCCGTCCTCGTCGCCCACGACGATGTCGCCGGGACGAACCACCTGACCGCCGATGCTGACCGGCAGGTTCAGGAAGGCGGGGCCGGACTTGTACGGGCCGCGATGGACGACGCCGCGCGCGTAGCAAGGGAAATCGCCGTTGGCGAAGCTGGCGACGTCACGGATGGCGCCATCGACCACGAAGCCGGCGCAGCCGCGCGAGACGGCGTAGGCGCGCATCAGGTCGCCGCAGATGGCGTTGTTGAGATCGCCCCCCGCATCGACGACGATCACATGGCCCTGCTGCATCAGCGCCAGGGCCTGATACATGCCGAGGTTGTCGCCCGGACGCGAGCGGACGGTCAGTGCCGTGCCCACCAGCATCCCCTGGCGATGATACTTGTTGAGGCCGGTCGCGCCGACGAGGCGATCCATGTTGTCGCTGAGCAACGGTGTGGCGAGAGCACGGAGAGCAGCGTCCTCCGCCGGCGTCAGGGTAGGCGGCAGGATCGGCTGGAAAGTGGTCGTGGCTGGCATGGCGGTACCTCCGATGTCCGGGAGATGCCACAGCGGGAATTCAGAAAAAAAGGATTTGATCTACTGTTAGGTCATTCCTTTAGGGAATGGTATGGACCAGCGGTCGTCTCATGCAGGGGAGTGCCCAGGACATGCCCACCATCAAGCAACTGGAAGCGTTGCGCTGGATCGTGGCGCTGGGCAGCTTCGAGAAGGCAGCGGAGCGCCTGCACACCACGCAGTCCGCCATCTCGAAGCGGATCCAGGAGCTGGAAGCCGAGCTTCGCACGCCGGTTTTCGACCGGGCGCAGCGTAGCTCGCGCCTGACGGCGAAGGGCGAGGCCATCATGACGCTGGCCGAGGAGCTGCTATCGGTGCGCGACCGCATCCTCGCCGTTGGCACCAGCCGTGCCATCGCGATGCGGCAGTTGCGTTTCGGAGTGACCGAATTGACGGCCATGACCTGGCTTCCTGCCTTCGTCAGCGAGCTGCGCGCCTCCTATCCCAACATCGCACTGGAGCCGGAGGTGGAGATGAGCGCCGACCTCGTGGAATCCCTTCGGAAGGGCAGCCTCGACTTCATTATCGTCCCGGACACCTTCTGGACGCCTGGCCTGCGGCGCGTGCCGCTGATCAATGTGCAGAATGCCTGGATGTGTAGCCCAGAGCTGTTTCACGACCGTCGCATGCTACCGCTGCGCGAGCTGGCCCGCTTCAATATCCTGACGCAAGGGCGACGCTCCGGTTCGGGCTTGGTCTTCGGCAAATGGCTCGAGGAGAACGGTGTCGAGTTCCCGCGTCTGCTGACCAGCAACAGTCTCATGGCCATGGTGGGCCTGACCCTGGCGGCGGTAGGGGTCAGCTACCTGCCGCAGAGTTGCTTCGGTGGCTTGGTGGAACAGGGTAGGCTGTGGGTCATCTCGACTGACCCGCCGCTCCCCGCAGTCACCTACGCGTTAATGTTTCGCGGAACGGAATCCAGCAACGTCGTCGATTCCCTGGCGAACATCGCAAGGTCGACCTGCAATTTCTCGGACCCCATCCGCTGGGCTTGAGCACCGCCCAGGCGACAGGAGTGTCACGCCGGCACGGCCTGGACCCACTGCCTTCGGTAAATTATATTCCTAAAAGCGATAATTCAACATGATGATAAATCTCTTTTAATACTGAATGCTCTGTCTTCTGATACGCGCTGATGACGCGAGGAATTGTGATGAGGGCCACGCATACCGCTTCGGTTTCGGAACGCCTGGACCGGCTTCCGATCCTGCCGTTCCACAAGAGGATCCTGCTGCTGGTGGGCGCCGGCCTGTTCTTCGACGCCTTCGACATCTACCTCGCCAATTCGGTCCTGGGCTCGATTGTCCAGAGCGGCTGGTCGACCGTCGAGAAGAATGCCGCCTTCCTGTCCGCCACGGCCTTCGGCATGCTGATTGGTTCGTTGATGGCGGGCATGCTCGGCGACCGCTACGGCCGGAAGTTCACCTACCAGTTCAACCTCCTCGTCTTCGGCCTTTCCTCGCTGCTCTGTGCGGTGATGCCGAACATGGAGCTGCTGATCGGTGCGCGCTTCCTCACCGGGATCGGTCTGGGCGCCGAGCTGGTGATTGGTTACGGCCTGCTCAGCGAGTTCGTCCCGCCGGCCTGGCGTGGCCGCTGGGCGGCGCTGCTCTCCTGCATTGCGCAGTTCGGTCTCTTCGCCGCCACTCTGATGAGTTGGATCGTGATCCCCACCCTGGGTTGGCGTGCCATGTTCGTCATCGCCGGGATTGGTGGCCTGATCGTTTTCATCGCCCGCAAGAACATTCCGGAATCGCCGCGCTGGCTGGAAAGGAATGGCCGACAGGCCGAGGCCGACGCGATTGTGGCCCGGATCGAGGCCGAGGCACCGGCCGCCGCCGCCGCCATGCCGGCGCCACAGCCGGCCGTCAGCCCCGGTGCGGCCGGGATCGGCCCGCTCGATCCGCGCTTCCGCCGGCCGCTCGTGATCGGCGCGATCACGCAGATCGTGCAGAGCGCCGCGATCTATGGCTTCATCGCCCTGCTGCCCACCTTCCTCGCTCGCCAGGGCATCCCGATCAACCAGTCGCTGGGCCAGTCGGTGCTGATGACCCTGGGCGGTCCGGCCGGTGCCATCCTCGCCTACTTCCTCAGCGACCGCATCGGGCGCAAGCCGGCGATCGTCGGTGGCTCGCTGCTCGCCGCCATCATCGGTCCGTGCTTCGCCCTGGTGGAATCCCAGGTCGTGGCGACCGCGCTCGGCTTCGTCATGTTCAGCCTCGTCTACTTCCTGGTCTCGGTGATCCAGGCCGGCTACCTTCCGGAGCTGTTCCCGACCCAGGTCCGCATGCGGCTGACGAGCTGGGCCGTGACCGCGGGGCGTCTCGCCTCGATCGGCATCCCCTTCGCCTCCGTGTTCCTGGTGCAGGCCGGCGGCATGCTGGCGGTGGTGAGCGGCGTGGCCGTGCTGCTGGTCATCCAGGCCGTGACGATCGGCCTGCTCGCGGTGGAGACCGGCAGCAGGAGCCTGGAGGCGATCGAGGCGGAAGAGGTAGGCGGAAGCGTGGCCAGCCGCTGAGCGGGCCGCCAGAGCCCCCCAAAGGGAGGGATGGCCGGGCGGGCTGGCCCCGCCGGGCAATCCCGTTCCGCCATCCCCGGGGCAGTGCCCCGCCAAGACATCCGAGCGAGAGTGCGATGGACATCGATGAGATCAAGACGCTGATCCGCCTCGTGAGCGAGGCGCCCATCGCCGAGCTGGAATACCGAGAGGGCGAGACCAGCGTCAGGATCGTCAGGCACGGTGTGGCATCGGCCGGGGAGGCCCCGCCTCCGGCGGCCGGAGCAGCGGCCGATCCCGCCCCCGTCGTCGCCGGCGGCGCATCACCGGGCGGGGTGGATGGCGCGGAGACCGCGCCGCATCGCTGCGCGGCGCCGCTGCCCGGACTCTTCTACCGACGCGCCGGCCCCACGGAGCCGCCCTTCGCGGAAGTGGGAGCGGCCGTGGCGGCCGGCCAAACCCTCGGTCTCATCGAGGCAATGAAGATGCTGACACCGGTCAAGGCGCCGGCGGACGGCGTGGTCCTGCGGATCCTCGCCGAGAATGGCGCGATGGTGGACGAGGGCGCGCCGCTCTTCGAGATCGGCTGAGGGCGCATCCATGAGTAATGGCGGAGCAGTGGGCGGCGGGACGGATGGCATGCTGAAACGGGTACTGATCGCGAACCGTGGCGAGATCGCGCTGCGCATCCAGCGGGCCTGCCGCCTGCTCGGCATCGAATCCGTCCAGGTCTTCTCCGAGGCCGACCGCGAAGCCCCCTATGTCGCGACCGCCAACCGGGCGCTCTGCATCGGGCCGGCGGCGGCCGCGCACAGCTATCTCAGCATCGACCGGCTGCTGCTGGCCGCGGAACTGACCGGCGCCGACGCTGTGCATCCGGGCTACGGGTTCCTTTCCGAGAATGCCGGCTTCGCCCGTGCCCTGGAGGAAGCAGGCCTGGTCTTCGTCGGCCCGCCCGCCGCGGCCATCGAGACGATGGGCGACAAGATCGCCGCCAAGCGGGCGATGCGCGCCGCCGGGGTGCCGTGCGTGCCGGGCGTGGACGGCGCCCTGCCGGCCGACGACGCGGCCTGCCGCCGCATCGCCGCGGAAATCGGCTATCCCGTCATCATCAAGGCGGCCGGCGGCGGTGGCGGCCGCGGCATGCGGATCGTCGAGGCGCCCGATCGGCTGGTCGAGGCCGTCGCCACGACACGGGAGGAGGCCGCCCGGGCCTTCGGCAACCCCGACGTCTACATGGAGAAGTTCCTCCAAGCCCCCCGCCATGTGGAGATCCAGGTGCTGGCGGACGCGCATGGCAACGCGGTCTGGCTCGGCGAGCGCGACTGCTCGCTGCAACGGCGGCACCAGAAGGTCGTGGAGGAAGCGCCGGCGCCGGGCATCCCCCGCGCGCTGATCGAGGAGGTGGGCGCGCGCTGCGCTGCCGCCTGCCTCGACATCGGCTATCGCGGCGCCGGCACCTTCGAGTTCCTCTACGAGGGCGGCGCCTTCTACTTCATCGAGATGAACACGCGTGTCCAGGTCGAGCATCCCGTCACCGAGATGGTGACGGGGATCGACATCGTCGCCTGGCAGCTCCGTATCGCCTCGGGTCTGCCGCTCGGCTTCACCCAGGCCGAGATCCGGCGCAGCGGCCATGCCATCGAGTGCCGGATCAACGCCGAGGACCCCTTCACCTTCCGCCCCTGCCCGGGGCGGATCCTCCGCTGGCGGGCACCCGGCGGCCCCGGCATCCGCGTCGAGACGCATGTCGAGAGCGGCTACTCGGTGCAGCCCTACTATGACTCGATGATCGCCAAGGTGATCGCCCACGGCGCCGATCGGGAAGAAGCCATGGCGCGCCTTCGCGCCGCCCTGGCCGAGACGCGGGTCGAAGGCATCGCCACCAATATCGCGCTCCACGAGGCGATCCTGGCGGAACCCGGCTTCCGCCAGGGTGGCGTCGGCATCCATCACCTGGAGCACTGGCTGAAGGAGCGCGACCATGGCTGAGGCTCTTCCCCCGCTTCACACCAGTTGGCTGGGCGAAGGCGCCGTGCTCTGCCAGTCCGACCCCGCACCGCTGGATACGGCCTTGCAGGAGCGGTTCTGGACCCTGGCGCGGGAGGTCGTCCGCCTCCCCTTCGTGCGCGAGGCGGTTCCGGGAATGAACAACCTCCTGCTGGTGATCGACCCCTGTAGCGATGGCGAGGCGGCTGTGGCGGCGATCCGGCACTGCTGGGCCAGCGCCGGCCGCAGTGCCGTGACGGGCAAGGAGGTGACGATCCCCGTACGCTACGGCGGCACGTCCGGATACGACCTGGCGCATGTCGCCGCCGTGACGGGGCTCTCGCCCGAGGAGGTGGCGCGACGGCATAGCGCCGGCCGCTATGTCGTCTATGCCCTCGGCAGCCAGCCGGGCTTCGGCTACCTCGCCGGCCTCGATCCCGCCCTCGTCGTGCCGCGCCGCGATGTGCCGCGTGTGCGGGTGGAAAGCGGGTCCGTGGTCATCGGCGGCGCGCAGACGGGCGTCATCTCCCGCACCTCGCCCTCCGGCTGGCATGTGATCGGAACGACCGACCTGCCCTTCTTCGATCCCGGGGGCGACCCGCCGGCCCTGCTCGCACCGGGCGACATGATCCGCTTCACGATCGAGAGCCTCGCGCCATGACCGCAGGAACCACCGCGGCAGCCGCGATCGAGATCTTCTCGCCCGGCCCGCTGGCCTCGGTGCAGGATCTCGGCCGCCAGGGCTTCCTGTCCCTGGGCGTCGGGCGCTCCGGCGCGATGGATCCCCTGGCGCTGGCCATCGCCAACCGGTTGACCGGGAACGAGGCCGGGACCGCCGGCATCGAGTTCACCCTCGGCGGCTTCGAACTGCGTTTCGGCGTGGATACGGTCTTCGCCCTCGCTGGCGCCGATTGCGCGGCGACGCTCGACGGCTGGGCCGTGCCGCCGATGTGGTGCATGACCGCGCGGGCGGGACAGGTCCTGCGGGGTGGCGCCCCGCGCATCGGCATGCGCAGCTACCTGGCAGTCTCCGGCGGCTTCGACCTCGCGCCGGTTCTCGGCTCCGCGAGCACGGATCTCAAGGGCGGCTTCGGCGGCTGGGAAGGCCGCGCCCTCCAACCGGGCGACCGGGTGCCGCTGCGGGCCCGGGGGCAGGCCGCGCCAGCCTGCGACTGGGGCCTGGCAACGGAGAGCCTGGAGGAACTGTGCGGGCCGGCGGATGCGCCGATCCGCCTCGTCGCGGCGGCGGAGCATGATCTCTTCGACGAGGCGGCGCGGCAGGCCCTGGTCGAGGCCGAATGGACGGTCCAGCCGGACAGCAACCGCGTCGGCTACCGGCTGGCCGGGCCGGGCCTGACACCCACGCGCCGGATCGAGATGCTGTCGCACGGCATCCTGCCCGGCACCATCCAGGTGCCGCCCTCCGGCCAGCCGGTCATCCAGCTCAGCGACGCCAATACCTGCGGCGGCTATCCGAAGATCGCCGCCGTGATCGGCGCGGATCTCTGGCGTCTCGGCCAGGCCCGGCTGGGCGGCACGCTGCGCTTCACGGTGGTGGAGCGGGAGGCGGCCGTCACGGCCCTGCGCCGGCAGGTGCTGGCCGCTGAGCGGCTTTTCGCCCGGCTCGACCGGGTCAGGCGGAGCATGGCGTGACGCCGCCGCACGGAACGGAACAGGAGGAGGCGTTGCATGGTTGAGGTGAAGGATATCGCCGGGCTGGCGCGCTTCGCGGCGGCCCATGGGATTGGTGAACTGGTGGTCGAGGCAAGGGGCCGCCGCATCGACCTCCGGCTCATGCCATCCCTGCCTGGACCGGTCGCGGCAGAGCCACGTGGCCGGTCGGCCGCGATGGCGGTCGCGTCGCCCTCCATGGGCACCTTCCGGACCGGGCCGGACACGCCCACCCCCGGCACGGCCGTCACCCGGGGCGCGATCCTGGGCCAGATCCAGCTCGGCCCGGCCCTGCTGGCCGTGCGGTCGCCAGCCGACGGCATCCTGCGGGACGCAGGCATTCCCGATGGGGCGCTGGTGGGCCATGGCGACCGGCTCTTCGAGATCGAACCGCTGGCGGAGACCACACCATGAAGATCGACATCAATTCGGATCTCGGCGAAGGCTTCGGCATCTACAGCGCGGCCGATGACGCCGGCATCCTGGCCCTGGTCTCCTCGGCGAACATCGCCTGCGGCTTCCACGCCGGCGATCCGGTGATCATGGACAGGACCGTCCGCCTCGCGCTGGAACGCGGCGCGGATGTGGGCGCCCATATCGGCTATGCCGACCGCCAGGGCTTTGGACGCCGGCCCATGAGCATCGACGTCCGCGAGCTGGAGATGATGACGCTCTACCAGCTCGGCGCGCTGCGGGCGATCGCGGAGGCGGCGGGGCACCGGCTGACGCATGCCAATTTCCATGGCGCCCTCGGCAACCTCTCCTTCGTCGATGCAGAGGTGGCCGAGGTGCTGCTACGGGCCGTCCGGATCTTCGACCGCGACCTGATCTTCCTGGGCCTGCCAGGTACGGAGGCCGAGAAGGCCGCGGAGCGGCATGGCCTCCGGGTTGTGCGATCCTTCCTGGCGGATCGCGCCTATGACCGGCAGGGCCTGCTGGTGTCCCGGTCGGTGCCTGGTTCGGTGGTGAAGGATCCCAGCAGGATCCATGACCGGATCACCAGGCTGCTCGGCGACGGCACCCTAGAAACCATCGATGGCGGGGTGCTGCGGATGTCGGTAGATTCCATCCTGGTGCACAGCGACACGCCGGGCGCCGTGCAGCTCGGCGAGACGATACGATCCGCGATCCTGGCAGCAGGGGCGCAGATCACCCCTCTGTCCAGGCTCTGACTGTCTGGTCGTGAAACCTCCTTTGCCGCTTCAACGACGAGGCATGAGCGGACGCTCTCCTGGCATCAAGGGCCGGTCACCCGAACGGTGTCCTTTTGCAATGCAAGAAATCGCCATGAAATATATGTATAGGGGAGTGAAGTTTACCCGTTGGTCGGAACAATTATATAAAATATACTTACTTTATTTCGTCAGGTTGATTTAGTTTTTCTTATATTTACTGAGTGGTATTTTCAGGAGCGTCCTGGTGACGCCGTGGATCGGCGCGGAATGAGGGTAGGGGTCGCGACGCGGATGCGCTCGCCCGTCGAGCCCTGCATCATCAGCTCAAGTGCAGCACTCGCGATCTGATCGAAAGGAACGCGCACCGTGGTCAGTGGGGTGGGAAGCCGGCTGACGATCGGGATGTCGTTGTAGCCGACCAGCGAGACGTCATCGGGCACGGAGAGGCCGAGCCGAGACAGCGCGGACAAGGCGCCGATGGCCGTGTTGTCGTTGACCGCGAAAATTCCCGTGGGCGGTTTCGCGAGCCCCATCAGCCTTTCGGTGGCCTCCGCGCCGGAATCGATCCCGAAAGTCGATTCGGACACCAGAAGCCGATCTTCCGGCAGGCCCGCTTCCCGCAGGGCCTGACGATAGCCGTCCAGACGGCCAAGGCTGCTCGACGCATAGTGCGGGCCCGCGATGATGCCGATGCGGCGGTGGCCGAGATCGATGAGGTGCCGCGTGGCGAGATAGCCTCCGAGCCGGTCGTCGCCGACCGATGCCAGGCTCCGCCCGTCGCTGCGCAGGGCCAGGACGCAAGGCACGCCGCGCTCCGCCAGTTCCTGCGCGAAATCGTCCCCTTCCCGCGCGGTGGAGAGAACAAGCCCGTCCACGCCCCGCTGCAGGAGGGCCTGGGCGGCGGCACGGTCAGCCTGGGGCTCGTCATCGGTCGTTGCCACGATCGCGAAGCGGCCGGAGCGGGTGCAGGCCCGGGCCAGTGCCTCGTAGAGCATGGCCATTACCGTGTCTGTGAGGCGCGGGACGATGACGCCGATCGTGTTGGTCTGGCCCCGGCGGAGGCTCGCCGCCGAGACGTCGCGGATGTAGCCGAGCTGGGCTGCCACCTGACGGACCTTCCGGGCTGTCTCGTTCTCCGAGCGGGGAAGGCGCTCGTCCAAGATGCGGGAGACGGTGGACTTCGACACTCCCGCCGCCGCAGCCACATCGAGGATCGTGACACGTCCGGGCCGCTCCTGGGTCTCATCGTCCTGGATCATGCTCAGCCTCTCGAGCCACGTCGGGTTCCCTTCATTTATCGGTTGACAGGAACGGCCGCGCAAGATCATCTATGGGAACGTTCCCGGTAACGATCCTTGCAAACGTCATGAACAAGGATCGGCAGCTCTGGGTACGTCCCGCCTCAACACCTTCAGGGAAGGAATCAGGTCATGGCCATCGACTGGAAGGGGCTGAACCCCGCCCCCGTAACGCTGTTCAAGGACAATGGCGACGTCGACTTCAAGGCGAACGCCCGGCTCGCCCAGTGGCTGGCCTCGATCCCCGGCGTGAAGAGCCTCGTCATCCTCGGCCATGCCGGCGAAGGCACTTTCCTCACCCACGACGAACAACTGGAGCTGATCCGGGTTTACAAGGATGCGACGCCGCTTCCCGTGGTGGCCGGCATCACCGGGGAAGGCACCAAGGTCGCGGAGATCGAGGCGCAGAAGAAGTTCGATGTCGGCGCGTCGGCCGCTCTGGTCTATCCGAACCATGGCTGGCTGCGCTTCGGCTACCAGAAGGGCGCCCCACAGGACCGCTACAAGGCGATTGCCCAGTCCGGCCTGGAATGCATCCTGTTCCAGTACCCAGCCGCGACCAAGGCGAACTACGACCTCGACACTCAACTCGAGATCGCCGCCATCCCGGGCGTCACCGCCACCAAGAATGGCGTGCGCGACATGAAGCGCTGGTACAACGAGATCCCGGCCCTGAAGAACGCCTTCCCGGACCTGGCCATCATGTCCTGCCACGACGAATGGCTGTTGCCGACCATGTTCGACGTCGACGGCCTGCTGGTCGGCTACGGCAACATGGCGCCGGAGCTGCTCATCGAGTACCTGGAGGCCGGCAAGGCCCAGGACTACAGGCTCGCGCGCAAGTACCACGAGCAGCTCCTGCCCATCACCCGGGCCGTCTATCACCGCGGCTCGCACATGGAGGGCTCGGTGGCGCTCAAGCATGCGCTGCGCGCCCGCGGGCTGATCGACAACGTCAATGTGCGCGAGCCCCTGAAGCCGCTGGGGGACGCCGCCGACGTGGAGATCCGCGCCGCCGTCAGGGCCTCCGGCCTGACCGTAGTGGAAGAGGCGCTGGCCGCCTGATCCGGCTGCCATAGGCAGACGCTTCCCCGATACGGGGAACAGGCCCTGATCCCGCTCCTGACGGAGCGGGATCGAGGGCAGGCTCCGATCATCGCCTCCGGCGCCCCGAAGACAGCCGGCCATAACAAGAAGAACCAGGGCCAATCCAGGGAGAAGACATATGCTTATGCAGGCCGATCCACAGTTGATCGACCGTACGGCGGCAAAGACGATGGACGGCCCCGCCGACATCAGTGCCCGCCTCGAGCGCCTACCCATCACGCGCAAGGTCTTCTGGACCCGCAACATCGTCGGCGCGGCGACCTTCTTCGATGGCTACACGGTCCTGGCGATCGCCTACGCCATGCCCGTGCTGGTGCGCGAATGGAGCCTGACGCCCCAGCAGGTCGGCCTGATCCTCGCCGCGGGCTATCTCGGCCAGTTGATCGGCGCGGTGCTTTTCGGCGGCTTGGCGGAGCGCTATGGCCGGCTGCGCATCCTCTTCTTCACCATCGTCCTCTTCGTTGCGATGGACCTCGCCTGTCTCTTCGCCTGGGGCGCCTGGTCGATGATCCTGTTCCGCTTCGTGCAGGGCATTGGGACCGGCGGCGAAGTGCCGGTGGCGAGTGCCTATATCAACGAATACATCGGCTCCAAGGGACGCGGACGCTTCTTCCTGCTCTACGAGGTGATGTTCCTGATGGGCCTGGTGGGGGCGGGCGCGATCGGCTACTTCCTGGTTCCGGTCTATGGTTGGCGGGCGATGTTCATCATCGGCCTGGTGCCGTCCCTGGTCATGCTTCCCTTGCGCTTCTTCATGTCGGAGTCACCGCGCTGGCTGGCTTCGAAGGGCCGCTACGAGGAAGCCGACCGCATCGTCTCCTCGCTGGAGGAAAGCGCGCGGCGGCGCGGGCAGGAACTGCCGCCGCCTGTCCCTGTCGTGGCGCCGGTGCGCAAGGCTTCGGCGGAAGGCTGGCGGGAGCTGTTCCAGGGCATCTACCTGAAGCGCACCCTGATGATCTGGGCGCTTTGGTTCTGCGCCTATATCGTGGCCAACGGCACGATCACCTGGTTGCCCACGCTGTACCGCGAAACCTTCCAGTTGCCTCTCCAGACCAGCCTCGGCTACGGCTTCCTGACCTCCTTTGCCGGCGTGGTCGCGGCGGTCATCTGCGCCCTGCTGATCGATAAGGTGGGACGCAAGCGCTGGTACATCATGGCCTTCGTGGGAGGGGCGGTGCCGCTCCTGGCGCTCTTCGCGATCGGCGCCACGTCCGCACTCGAGGTTCTCATCCTGGCCGGTCTCGCCTATGCCTGTGTCCAGACGATTACCTTCTCGCTCTACCTGTACTCCGCGGAACTCTATCCGACGCGGTTGCGGGCGATCGGCACGGGCCTGGGCAGTGCCTGGCTCCGGCTCGGTTCCTCGGCGGGGCCGGTGCTGGCGGGCATGATCATCGGCGGACTCGGCATCCAGTATGTCTTCGCGGTCTTCGCCGCGGTCCTCCTGGTCGGTGCTTTCATCATGATGGCCCTGGGGATCGAGACCAAGGGTCGCGTGTTGGAAGAGTTGTCGCCCTAGCCGATCGATACGTTTTCCCTTGGATGGCATGACGCAGGAACTACCGCGCGGAGGCTTCCAGCCTCCGCGTTCCGTGCACGGACCCGGACAGTAAGTGTGGCCGGTTTGAACCCCTCGTTCATGCGAGTGGCATGGGGGCTATGAACTCGCAGATGGTGACGGCACGCCCGCGGCCTGGGCGGCGAGTTCGCGGAGTTCGGCGGCGCGCGCGGCACCGTTCGGCATCAGGAGGTCAGTCGGTTCCCATCCGTCCATCGTCCCGCGGGATCGGCCGCGGCCACCAGTTCCTGCATGTCACGGACGGCACAGGTCAGCTCGCGCGACAGCGAGTTGTCCAACCGGCGGGCGCACACCTCGGCCAGGGCGCCATAGTACCACAAGGTGCCCTCCGCCCTCGTCTTGAAGCGGTCGAACACCGCAGGACCCTCTTCGCGCAGGTCGAGGCCGATGATGCGGACATTGTTCAGTGCCGCCCGAGGCTGTTCGGATTGGGTTGGGTGCCGCCCAGGACCCACAGAGCCTCCGCGCTGTACTGCAGCAGAGGTCGGATATCCTGCCAGAGGCTCCTGCCATGTCTTCACCGATTGTATGAGACAAATTGTCCCATTGCATGCATTCGTGCTGATTTTGTATGTTCCAAGGGAGCATGCGCCGATGCCTTGCATGCATGCAATGCTTGGTTCTGCGTCTCAAACGAACACGCGATGTCATCCGGCCAATGTGACAAAGAGCGAAGCTGCTGAAGCAGAAGTTCTGAGGCAATGCTCCTGACGATAGATAGTGTCATAGCCTGGAAGTATTCAAAATGTGGGATTGGTTCCCTTTGGTCTTCTTTCCGTTCAAGATTCTCGTGTTAGGCACGGGCATGTTCTTCGCCATCAAGTGGCATCACGATGAAGGGAAGAAAAAGAAGAAAAATGAAACCAGCGGACCGTAAGTGCCCACCGAACACCCCATAGACGCCTCAGATTAGTCGATCGATATCCAGTGACGCGGCAGCAATTCACCAATGCGGCTTTGGGCAGCGTCGGCAGGCGGGTCAGTGCGTCCTGGAGATAGGCATGAGGCCGGTCCAAGGTGGGTGTCGGTACGCGACAACTCGGCGGGCAACCGTAGACGACGCGGTGTCTGCGGTGCCGATGGCTAAGACGCTGGTGCGTCCCGCAATGCCTCCAGTTCTTCCTCGATGGCGGCGAGGTCCTTGTCCATCGTTTCTTCCAGCAGACTCAACAGAGCCACATTCGACTGTTCGCTGCGCCTGTCATTTTGCCTTTAGAACTGGCCAGCCCGATCGTGATCGCCGGGAAGATGATGTGGAATGACGCGGTGAAGCCGAACTGGATCCGAGCCAGTATCAGCGCATTCAAGCCAAGCATGCGAATCTCCGGTGCCCGGTGACAGTCAGATCGGGCGCCGATCGGCGCCTTTGTGCGCGGCACCGGGCTGCTCCACCGACGCCACCATGTGGAAGCGTGCTTCCTCGGCTTTGAAGAAGAACTGGCTGGCCACCAACCATCCTTTCAGTGGGCGCAGAGGTGGGATGCAGGTCAGCAACATGAACGGCAGTGTCGTGACGAGGTGGACCCAGCTAGGCGGCGCGAAGCGGGCTTCGATCCAGAGTGCCAGGACGACGCTGGGGATGCAGGCGAAGCAGATGACGAAGAAAGCCGGCCCATCTGCCGGGTCCGCGTAGGAGTAATCCAGGCCACACACCTCGCAGCGGGACCGCAGCTTGAGGAAGCCGCGGAACAGGTGCCCCTGGCCACAGCGTGGGCAGTGTCCTTTCAGGCCGGTGCGCAGAGGGGGGAGGGGCGGCCACTCCGAGTCGGATGACATCACGCATTCCTTTGGAGGGCACTGCCCAGCAATGCCTGCATGCAATTTCTATATGTATGTGTTTTATTTTTTATCCTGTCAAAATGTATGCATTCAATGGGAGGGAAGATTCATACAAGGAGTGAGGACATGGCTGGCGCTTCGGCGAGGAGGTCCGCCACGAGCTGCAACGCATCGCGCAGGCTTGGCCTGTCCCTCGCGGTGCCAAGTGCGATACGGACCGCCTCGGGCGGCGCTGAGACGGCAAAAGCATCACTGCCGACGATGCCGACATCTGCCGGGCGCAGGCGCGCGGTGAACTCGCCCCGGGTCCACTCTCCGGGCATACGTAGCCACAGGTGGAAAGCCGAGGAACTGGCGGCGATCAGCTCCGCTGGCAACGTCTCCATGGCGACGGCGTGCCGCGCGGCGGTTTCCCGCCTGATGCCGGTGACGATTTCGGCAGCCATGCCGCTGCCGATCCAATGCGTTGCCAGGGCCGCGGTCAGAGGCGAGGCCATCCCCGTTGTCGCCCGCACGGCTGCGGCAAGCCGTGATAGCTGGCGGGGTTCAGCCACGGCGAGATAGGCGATCCGTAAGGCGGGCGAGACGGGCTTGGCCAAGCCGGAGACATGGAAGACCACCTCTGGTGCCAGGGCTGCCAGGGGCGGCGGTCCATCCGGTGCCAGGGCGCCGTAGGCGTCATCCTCGATGATGGGCACGCCATGCCTGCGGGCGATATCCACCAGTGCCTTGCGCCTTTCCAGCGGTAACGTCGCCGTGGTGGGATTGTGCAAGGTTGGGGTGCAATACAGTGCTTTGGGGCTATTGTCCCGGCAGGCCTCCTCGAAGGCATCGGGTAGTAGGCCATCGCTGTCCATGGCTATCGGGGCAAGCCGCAGCCGGAGATGGGCCGTTAGGCTGCGGAACCCCGGGTAGGTCAGCGCCTCACAGCACACCAGATCGCCCGGCTCGCACAACACGCTCAGTAAAGCGAGCAGGGCACCTTGCGCACCCGCGCAAACCAGCACCCGCTCGGAGGGCACGTCCAAGCGCCCCCGCAGCCAGTCCGCCCCCGCCTGGCGGTCCGCCGGGCTACCTCCGACCTGTTGATAGCGAAGCAGAAGATCCAGGCTCAAGCCTGCGGCGAAGGTACCCATATCATGCCGCAGGGCATCCTGCAGGCCTTGCTCTCCCGGCAGAGGTGGCGCGTTCATCCGAAGATCGACGGAAGGAATTTCCTGCCGGAACCCAGCCCCCATCTCGGCCGGTCGATCGGCGCGATGGAGGCGCACGAAGGTGCCCTGGCCCACCCGTCCCTCCACCAAGCCGCGTCGGGCTGCCTCCGCGTAGGCGCGAGTCACGGTGGTGAAGTCGACGCCAAGCCTCTCCGCGAGCAGTCGCTGGGGTGGCAGGCGAATACCCTCGGCAATGCGCCCAGCCTTGATGTCCAGATCCAGCGCATCCGCGATGGACCGGTACAAGGGACCCGCAGACCGATCGATAATGGGCAGCCAAGTCAGATCGTCAATGGAGCGGGACACGCCTGAACCTCATTCGCCTACAATATGTCATCTTACTCCTTGATTGTATGCATTCAAGGTGGGTATGATTCACTTGCATATCCGTTAAGAGTAATCCAGAGCCGGATTAAAGCCGTCGGGATGTGGGGTTCCTGACAGTACCGGATGCGGATTTTATTGCGACACAACAACATACCGCACGCGCCATTCTGGTCTTTTGCTGCCCCCTTGCCAGGATCAGCATTCGTCCTGCCGCCCTTTCTGATCTCATGGCTCGACCGTCACGCCCTGGCACTGGACGAAGGCAAAGCCGATTGGGGATCGGAGCAGCGCATCTTCTTCGGCGTCATCCGACTGCTCGCCAATGCACTGGAGATGCCGCTGGTCTGCACTGGCACAGACCGAGGGCTGAGGTGGTCCCCGGTCCGGCTTTCCCGCAGTTTGTGTTGGGCTGATGTGACGATGCTATCGGTCAGGCGTCTGGCTGTGGATGGGTGAGGATGCAGCAGACATGTCAGGGGGTGTTCCTCATCCGGTCGGCGGTCCAGACGAAGTCCTGCCCCTCCCGCGACTTGTGGCAGGAGAAGCAGCGGGCGAGGTTCTCGCTCGTGTTGACGGTGCGGTCCGGGGCGAAGGACTGGTATTCCCACTCGCCGTTGCGCTGGGCAGGCGGGTACTCGGCGCCCCAGCCCGCGCGCTTTTCCATCACGACGAAGCGGTGGAGTTCACCGCCGCGGTGGTCCTCCATCGTGATGACGGTGCCGCTGGGAAAAGGCTCACCACGCTTCACCGCCTCGATCGCCTCGCGGCTGGTGAAGAGTTCCTCGCGGATGTTGCCGCGGTTCACGGTCGCGTAGTGCACGCCGCGCCGGTAGTCCTCGGGGAAGTGAACGAGGTCTCCTCCCGCCCAGGCCTGCCAGGCGGCTGTGACGGCAGCACCGATCATCAACGCAGCCGACAGGCCGTGGAGCAGCATGGGCTTCATGCTCTGCCTTCCTCGTTGCCGATAAAGGGTGTTGGGACCGGGCCCGGTGACCTGTTGGTGCCGCCCTCAGGAGCGGGTGGCGGACGCCGCTAAAACGGGTTGTACCCCGGCTTCTTGTAGAGCGTGTCGGGCTTGCCCAGGATATCAGGCTTGTAGACCGTCTCGGCCCAGTCGCTCGGATGGATGTCCTCAATGCTGACCGACACCGAACGTTCCGCATTGCTCGTGGTGGCCGTGATGGCCTTGGTCACCTCCTCGGCGATCCGTGCCTTCTGCTGCTCGGACTTTCCGGCGTAGAGCTTGACGATGACGTGGGGCATGATCCTGCCTTTTCTCGGGGCCAGTCAGTGCGCGGTGAATCCGCCGTCGACGGCGAGTGCATGGCCGATGACGAAGCTGGCACCAGGGCCGCACAGCCAGAGCACCGCCGAGGCGATTTCCTCCGGCCGTCCCAGCCGTCCGATAGGCTGGTCCCGCATGATCTCCTTCATCGCCTCCGGTTCCTGGGCCAGCATCTCCGCCACCATCGGTGTCTCGACGGTGCCCGGGCAGACGGCATTGATGCGGATGCCCTTCGCCGCGTACTCAAGGGCGGCGCTCTTGGTCATGCCGATCACGCCGTGCTTGGAGGCGTGGTACGCCGCCCGGCCTGGCAGGCCGATCAGCCCACCAATGGAGGAGCAGTTGACGATGGCGCCGCTGCCCTGGGTCCGCATCTGGCGCAGCTCGTGCTTCATGCAATTCCAGATACCGCGCAGGTTCACCGCCATGACACGCTCGTACTCGTCGTTGCCGACGTCGGCGATTTCCCGAGCGGGAGACTGGATGCCTGCGTTGTTGTAGGCGGCGTCCAGGCGCCCGAAGGCGGCGACCGTCCGCTCGACGGCGTCGGCGACCTGCTCCTCGTCAGTGACGTCGCAGGTAACGCCGAGTACCTGGAAGCCGGAACCCTTCAGATGCTCGACCGCCGCGCCGAGCGCGCCCTCGTCGCGGTCGGCCAGGGCCACGGCGGCCCCGGCTTCGGCGAAGGCGCGCACGGTGGCAAGGCCCATGCCGGAACTCCCGCCGGTCACCAGGGCGACCTTGTCGTGGAAGGACAGGGTCATGACCTCAGTACTCCTGGCTCGTGGGCCGGAAGAGGATCTCGTTGATGTCCACGTTGTCCGGCTGGCTGATCGCGAAGGCGACCGTGTCGGCGAAGGCGTCGGCCGGAATGGCGCCCTGGTAGCGCTTGCGGACCGCCTCGGCGATGTCGGGTTCGGTGATGCTGTCCACCAGCTCGGTGTCGACCATGCCGGGCGAAATGATGGTGCTACGGATGTTGTAGGGCTTCACCTCCTGCCGCAGGCCTTCCGAAATCACGCGGACGGCGTGCTTGGTGGCGGCGTAGACGACACCCGCCGGGTTCACCTTGTGGCCCGCGACGGAGGAGACGGAGATGATATGCCCGCTCTTGCGCGCCTTCATGTGCGGCAGCGCAGCGGCGATGCCATAGAGCACGCCCTTGACGTTGACGTCGATGGTGCGGTCCCATTCCTCCACCTTCAGCCGTTCCAGCGGCGAGAAGGGCATGAGGCCCGCGTTGTTGAGCATCACGTCGATGCGGCCATGGATCTGCATCGCGCGATCCACCAGGCGTTGCACCTGCTCACGCTCGGTGACGTCGGTCTGCACGACGGCGTCCTGGCCGAGCGACAACTCCCCGGCGAGCGCCTGGAGCCGTTCCAGCCGCCGGGCGCCGAGCACCACATGGGCGCCGTCGCGGGCAAGCCGCCGCGCCGTCGCCGCACCGAGCCCGCTGCTGGCGCCGGTGATGACGACGACCTTGTCCTGAATGCCTTGGGTCATGACCCGCCTCAGCGCCGGTACTGCTCGTCGGTGACGTGTTCCATCCAGTCCACGGGGGAGCCGTTGAACTTCTCCTGGATGGCGATGTGGCTCATGGCGGTGGTTGCCGTCGCGCCGTGCCAGTGCTTCTCACCCGGTGGGAACCACACCACGTCACCCGGGCGGATCTCCTCGATCGGGCCGCCCTCGCGCTGCACCCAGCCGCAGCCCGTGGTGACAACCAGCGTCTGCCCCAGCGGGTGCGTGTGCCAGGCGGTGCGGGCGCCAGGCTCGAAGGTGACCAGGGCGCCCGCGACGCGGGCCGGGTCCGGCGGGCTGAACAGTGGATCGATGCGGACGGTGCCGGTGAAGTACTCCGCCGGTCCCTTGTTGGAAGGCTGGGTGCCCGGGCGCTTGATGTCCATTCGGCTTCTCCATCACGTCTCGAAGCGGAGCGCCCTGGCGGGTGACCGCGACATGTCTGTCAAAGAGGTAATGGATGGATTGCCCCAGGATTAGAGCCTAAAACCCGCATAGACTTTGAAGAGCTTCTTCAAAATGGTGAAAGCAAAACTGGATGATCTGAGTGCCCTGCTCGCCGTCGCGCGGGAGCGGAGCTTCACCAGGGCCGCCGCGAAGCTCGGCGTGTCGCCGTCGGCGCTGAGCCAGACGGTGCGCGAGGTGGAGGCCCGGCTCAAGCTGCGGCTGCTCACCCGGACCACCCGTAGCGTCTCTCCCACGCAAGCAGGGGAGCACCTGCTGCGCAATGTCGGGCCGCGGTTGGACGAGATCGACGCCGAGCTCGCCGCCCTGAGCGAGTTCAGCGAGAAGCCGTCGGGGACCATCCGCATCTCTGCGACCGAGAACGCGGCCATGTCCGTGCTGATGCCTGTCCTGGGACCCCTCCTGTCGGAGTATCCGGACATCAAGGTGGAGATCTTTGTCGACTACGGCCTGACCGACATCGCCGCCGAGCAGTTCGACGCCGGGGTGCGACCGGGCGAGACACTCGCCAAGGGCATGATCGCCGTGCCCATCAGCCCACCCATGCGCATGGCAGTGGTGGGCTCCCCCGCCTACTTCGAGAGGCGGCCGCAGCCGCGCAAGCCGCAGGACCTGACCGCGCACAACTGCATCAACCTGCGCCTGCCGACGCATGGTGGGCTGTACGCCTGGGAGTTCGAGAAAGGAAAGCGGGAGGTCAAGGTTCGCGTCGAGGGGCAGTTCGTGTTCAACAATACGACGTTGATGCTGAATGCAGCCTTGGATGGACTTGGGCTCGTCTATCTCGCTGAGCAGCATGTACAGCCGTATGTCACGGATGGCAGGCTGGTGCGAGTGCTGGAGGACTGGTGCGAGCCGTTCTCGGGCTACCACCTCTACTATCCCAGTCGCCGTCAGCCGACGCCTGCATTTGCGCTGATAGTGGATGCACTGCGTTACCGGGCCTGAACAGCGGCGGGTGCCGATGGCGTTTCATGCAGTCTGCTCGTGGCGTCATGGCTGCTATTGGGTACGGCCAGAAGTTATCCCGCCTGCCCTCGTCGTGCTTGGCTTACGCGCGCCGTCCCAGCTCAAGCTCAGAACCTATTAAATCTGACCTTGCGATCTGATAGCGTTGTGATTTCACGGCAGCCGAAGGTGCTGCCATGGCGAAGTTGTTCTGGCTGACGGAGACGCAAGTCGGGCGGATTTTGCCCTTCTTCCCGCTGTCGCAGGGGGTGCCGCGGGTGAAGGACTGAACCACTCCGGGTTCGGAGGAGACCTCAACCGGTGCGCGCCGGGCGCGGCTGAGCTGCGGGATCGCGTCCATGAGCTGGCCCGGGAAGCGCGGGCGGTCCTGCGGCCGCAGCCTGCCCGGGTGGACACCGCCTCGCTGGAGCGGAGCTTCACCATCCGGGCCAGCGAGGGCTTCCTAGAGGTCCTCTCCGCCCCGGTCGTGGCAGCCGTCGCGCGAGCGGCGCCGCAGGTCCAACTCCGCTTCGTTCCGAAGCCGGACAAGGAGGCGGGCCCGCTCCGCGAGGGGTTGATCGACCTGGAGATCGGCCTGCACGGCACCTCCGCGCCGGAGATCCGCACCCGCTTCCTGTTCCGCGACCGCTTCGTCGGCGTGGTCCGGACGGGGCATCCGCTCCTGGCGGTCGGGGAGGTGACGCCGGAACGCTACGCCGCCTGTCGGCACGTCGCGGCATCGCGGGAAGGGGAGACGGGCGAGGCGGTCGATACCGCCCTGGGGCGGCTTGGCCTCGGGCGGCGGATCGCCGTCGCCGTGCCCGGCTATCCGGATGCCATGCGGATCGCGCGCCAATCGGACCTGGTGGCGCTGGTGCCGCGATCCTGCCTCGGCAACGGGCTGCTGGGCGATCCAACCGTCACATCCGGCTTGGAGGGGTTGGGTCTCCCGGTGCCGGCGCCGGAGTTCCTGATCTCGGCGATGTGGCATCCTCGCCTGGACGCCGATCCGGCGCATCGCTGGCTGCGCGAGACGGTCGTGACGGTCTGCCGGGAGGCCTATCCCGGATGATGAAGGAGGGCCGCTGCCGGGAACGCGCGGTCAGGCGCTGCCCTGGCGCGCGTCGAGCACCCGCTCGATGGCCTCGCAGGCCCAGTTCCCAACCTTGGCACCGTCCGCCATCACGACGACCTTGCCGCCAGTCCGCACCACCGCGGCGAGGCTGGCCAGCACGTGCTCTGGAAGGGTAGCGCCCGGGACCAGACCTTCGGGCAGGAGCCAGAGGCGGTCCCCTGGCTCGATCGTGTTTCCCGGCTCATCCAGGTTGTGCAGCACCGCCTGGAAGGCGCAATCCGTGACCAGGCCGAGCGAGAAGGTGGGACCACTGCCCAGGACCAGCCTGCCATCGCCGTCGTAGACAGCACCCATTGAGACTTCAGTTTCGCCATCTACGGGCATAAAAACCTCATGATCTGATCGGAGAGCCCATCGTCAGGAGGCGACCTCTAGTCCAGGCTGAATCGAGACCCGTCGCCTCCTCAACGCTTCCTCGTACTCCTCTGCGGGCAGATGAGGGCACGGGCAAGGGTTTGCGGGGCGAGGTGCCGGCCGGCGCGGCGCTTGCAACAGACGATCGGGTACCGGAAACGGGCAAGCCGGGCGAAGGTGCGCTCCAGGGCAACACCTGACATGGTGCCACCGCCATTCTACCCGATCCGCCTGCCCTCCGCGGTGTTGAAGAAATGCAATCGGGCCGGATCGCCGGCGACGCTTACCGCATCGCCCGCCTGGACACCGCTACCGCGCGGGAATTCCAGTGTCAGGATGCGGTCCCCCTCCAGGCCGAGATAGCCGAAGACTTGGCTGCCCAGATGCTCCACCATGGTCAGCCGCCCCGAGAACCAGGCGCTTTCCTCGTCGCAGGGAAAGAGGTCCTCCGCCCGGATGCCCATCACGACGGCGCCGGTGGCGGGCACAGGGGTGGGCAGGCGGACCGGACGCACGGCACCGGCGGGCATCGCCATCCAGCCGCCGGTATCGTCCGGATGGATTTCGCAAGGCAGGGTGTTCATCGTCGGGCTGCCGATGAAGCGGGCGACGAAGAGCGTGTCCGGGTGGTGATAGAGGTCCAGCGGCGCCCCGACCTGTTCCATCCTGCCGCCGTTCATCACGACAATCCGGTCGGCCAGCGTCATCGCCTCCACCTGATCATGCGTGACGTAGATGGTCGTCGCCTTGAGGCGCCTGTGCAGCTTCGCGATCTCCAGCCGCATCTCGACGCGCAGCGCGGCATCGAGGTTGGACAGAGGCTCGTCGAAGAGGAAGGCATCCGGATGGCGCACGATGGCGCGCCCCATCGCGACACGCTGACGCTGCCCGCCGGAAAGCTGCGCCGGGCGCCGGTCGAGCAAGGATTCGATCTTCAGGATGCCGGCAGCGCGCCTGACCTCCGCCTCGACACCGCCGGGCGGCTGGTTTCGCATCTTCAGGCCGAAGCCCATGTTCTCGGCCACGCTCATATGAGGGTAGAGCGCGTAATCCTGGAAGACCATGGCGATGTTGCGCTCGCCAGGCGGCAGGTGGCCGATGCTGCGGCCGCGGATGCTGAGGTCGCCGGCGGTGATCTCCTCCAACCCGGCGATCATCCGCAGCAGCGTGGACTTGCCGCAGCCGGAAGGGCCTACCAGCACGATGAACTCGCCGCTCTCGATGTCCAGATCGACCTGCTGGAGCACGTTCAGGGCACCATAGTCCTTCCGGATGCCACGCAGCGTGATGGCCGCCATGGAACCTTCCTCCTGTTCAAACAGGGTCTGTCCCGGGCTGGGATTGTCCCCGTTCAGCAATTTCATTGTTGCCTGTCTTGCATATTATCAATAATGATATCGATATCGAGTGACAAGGAGTTTCGGCCATGGGCGAGGCGGTCCTGGCGCCCCCCAGTCGAGGCGCGGCCCGGGGGGCGGCCGGCAAGGCATCCCTGCCATTCCTGGTGCTGAAGCGGCAGATCATGCTGGGTGAGCTGGAGGCCGGGCAGGTGCTGACGGAACTCGACCTCGCCAACCGCTTCTCGTGCAGCCAGGGCATGGTGCGCGAGGCATTGCTCCAGCTCCAGGAGGAAGGGCTCGTCCAGCGCAAGGGCTATCGCGGCACCCAGGTTTCCGAATGCACGACGGACGAGGCGGTCGAGATGTTCCACATCCGTCAGGCGATCGAGACGCGCGGCATCCGTCGCACCATGCGCCATCCGTCACGCAACCTCGTGCCCGACCTCCACGCCTTGATGAGGCAGATGGAGGAGTCCGCCGAAGGCGGGGACGAGCTTGAGCTCGCCGCGCTCGACCGGGATTTCCACCGACGCCTCTTCGCCGATGCCGGCCTCGCCGCGCTGGATCCGATCCTGCATCGCTGCCTGGTACACAACCACCGCTACAAGATCTCCCGCAGCCTCGGCCCACGCGACCTGCGCCAGACCGCCCTGCGTCACGAGGCCATCATCGCCGCCATCGCACAGGGCGATGCCGGGGCCGCCGCAACCGCTCTGCAGCACCACATCGCGACCATCGTCGATCTCGGCCCGAACATCTTTCCGGACATCGTCCCATGAGCGAACTCCCCACCGAACTGGCGCCGGAGATGCGGGCCCTGGCGGAGCGCGTGGCGGCGGAGGACGGGCCGCAGCCGGACACCACCACCCTGCCGCCGGCCGAGGGGCGCGCCCTGGCGGCCCGACTGGCGGAACGATGGAACCGGAACCTCCCATCCCTGGCCGAGGCGCGCTGGGCCGTGGTCCCGGCCGATCCAGTGCTGGGCACGCCGGAGCAGGAGCTCCTCGTCCTGCGTCCGGAACAGGCGCGGCCCGGTGCCATCCTCTTCGTCCATGGCGGCGGCTTCGCCTTCTGCGACGCCCGCACCCATGAGCGCTGTGCCCGTGGCCTTGCCGTCGCCTCCGGACTGCCGGTGATCCTGCCAAACTACCGGCTCGCGCCCGAGCATCCCTTTCCCGCGGGGCTGCACGACGTGGTCGCGACGCGGCGGCGGTCCTTCGCCGCCTCCGGCTTGCCGGAAGGCCCTCTGCTGCTAGCGGGGGATTCGGCGGGTGCTAATCTGGCCCTGGCCTCCGAACTCCACGAGCAGGCAGCGGGCGCATCCCCAGCCGCCGCGCTGCTGCTCTTCTACGGAGTCATGGATGCGGATTTCGGCACGGAATCCTACACCGTCTTCGCCGAAGGGCCTGGGCTGACACGGGCCAAGATGCAGCGCTACTGGGATTTCTACCTCGCTGACCGGGACCGTCGCCGCGACCCCCTCGTGGCGCCGCTGCATGCCTCCGAGGCCGCGCTGCGCGCGCTGCCGCCAATGCATCTCATGGCGGCCGGGATCGATCCGTTGCTGAGCGACACGCTGAACTTTGCCGCCCGCCTCCGTGCCCTGGGCCGGACGGAGGAGGCGGTAGTGGTGCACGGCGTCGTGCACGGCTTCCTGCAGATGTCGGAACACCTGCCGCAGGCCCGCGAGGCGATCGCCGCCGCCGGCGCCTTCGCCCGGCGGATCGCATGACCATCGCGCCTTAGCTGCCGCGCATTGGAACGGCCGAACCGAATACGGCGGCCGTGTAGGAAACTTGTCTGGGAGGACACAGGAATGATCGCACGACTGCGTGGACTTGCCTTCCGCCGCCATGCCGCCAGGCTGGGAACGAGCCGGCGCAGCCTGGGCCGGCTGGCCCTGGCGGGCCTGACGCTCGCGGGGCTAGCGGCCGGCGGTCTCTCCGCCCGCACGGCCCAGGCCGAGACGGTCCGCTTCTGGTACCACGTCGACAATCCCGAAAACCCGATGACGGCGCTGGTCCAGAAGTTCCAGGCTGCCCATCCGGGGATCACGATCCAGGCGGAGAACGTTCCCTGGAACAGCTACTACGACAATCTCTACACAGCGCTGGTCGGAGGCAATGCGCCCGACGCCGCGATGGTGAAGCTCTTCGCCCAGCCGCGCCTGGTGGAGATGGAGGCGCTGGAGCCGCTGGATGCCCGTATCGCCCAGTGGCCGGGCAAGGCTGACCTGCTGGACAACCTGCTGAAGCTCAATGCCGGCCCGAACGGCAGGCAGTACTATCTGCCGGTCCAGTATGTGGTGCTCTACCTCTACTACCGGGCCGACCTGCTTCAGGCTGCTGGCCTGCAGCCGCCGCGCACCTGCGACGAGTTCCGTGCCGCCGCCAAGGCGCTGACCCAGGCGCCGGACCGCTACGGCTTCGGCTTCCGCGGCGGCAAGGGCGGCTGGGACCAGTGGGGCAGTTTCGTCTTCTCCCGCGGCGCCTCCCTGACCAAGGGCGGACTGACCTCGCCCCAGGCGGTCACAGCCAATCAGTGGCTGCTGGACATGTTCCAGAAGGACAAGTCGATCCCGCCTTCGGCACCCAATGATGGATTCCAGGAGATCATCGGCGCCTTCAAGTCCGGCCGCACAGCGATGACCATCCATCATATCGGCTCGGCCAACGATCTCGTCGCGGCGCTGGGCGACAAGGTCTCCGCCGTGCCGGTACCGAACTGCGACGGCAAGGCCTGGACGTCCTACGGGGACGAATCCCTTGCCATCTTCTCCGCCTCGCGGGTGAAGGACGCCGCCTGGAAATGGATCTCCTTCCTGGCGGAGGGCGAGAACAACGCGGCCTTCATCAAGGCCACCGGGCAGTTGCCTGTGACGGAATCCGCTTCCGCCAACTGGACGGGGCATCCGAAGCGCTTCGTCGATGCGACCGTCTCCTCGCTGCCTTTCGCCGCCGTGCTGCCGCAGAATTCCGCCACGGCGGATTTCGTAAACACCGAGTGGCAGACGGCCATGCAGCAGGCGCTGACCGGGCGGATCACGTCGCAACAGATGATGACGCAGCTCGAACAGCCCTTCCGCTGATCGTGCCGGGGCAGGGGAGGGGCGTATGCCCCCGGCTCCGCCGCAAGAAGGGAAGATCCGCATGAGCGAGACCGTTTCCATGGCGATGCCCGGCGGGATGACGACGAACGGATGGCGGGCGCGGGCGATGCTGCGCCTGCGCGCCATGCCCTATCTGCTGCTGGCGCCGGCGTTGCTCGTCACCCTGCTGATCGTCTTCGTGCCGATGGTGCAGGCCGTCTGGATCAGCTTCTACGACCTGGTGCTGTTCCGTCCCAATGCCAGCCGTTTCGTCGGGCTGGACAACTACCTGCGCCTGCTCTCCGATCCCGTCTTCTGGACGGCGCTTTGGCAGACCGCGCTCTGGATCGGCCTTACCGTGCCCTTGCAGATGGGGCTCGGCCTCGTGGCGGCACTGCTACTGAACCAGGACTTCGCCTGGCGCGGCATCGCCCGAGCGCTGGTGGTGATCCCCTGGGCGTTGCCCAGCGTGGTGATCGCACTGATGTGGCGCTGGATCTACGATCCCAGCACGGGCGTGGCGAACGACCTGCTGCTGCGCCTTTCCATTATCCAGTCGGCGGTGCCCTGGCTGGCCGATCCGGATACCGCCCTCTATGCCGTGATCGCCACCCTGACCTGGCAGGGCTTTCCCTTCTTCGCGGTGATGATCCTGGCCGGCCTCCAGGGCATCCCGAAGAGCCAGTACGAGGCCGCCTCCATCGACGGCGCCTCCCCCTGGCGGCAGTTCCGCTATGTCACCCTGCCTGGCCTGGCCCCGGTCCTGGCCACGGCCGGGCTGCTGCGGGTCATCTGGGTGGCCAATTCGATGGACGTCATCTTCGTGATGACCGGTGGCGGCCCCGGCTACGCGACTTATACCCTGCCACTCTACGCCTTCGTGAAGGCGAGGCAGAACCTCGACTTCGGCTATGGCACGGCCATCGCCGTCACCTTCACCATCCTGCTGGCCGGGATCGTGGCGCTCTACCTGTCCCGCACGATGAAGGAAGCCGAGTGATGCGCCGCCACGGCTTCGCCCGCCGCCTGCTCACCATCCACCTGCCCGTGGCGCTGATCGTGCTACTGGCGATCGGTCCCTTCCTCTGGATGATCCTGACCTCGCTCACCCCCAGTGCGCGGATCGCGGCCAGCGGTGTGTCCGTCTCCCCGGCCGGATGGAGCGCGGACAACTACCTGCGCCTGCTGCGGCAGACCTCCTTCCTCGGCAATATGGGGCACAGCCTCATCGTCGCGCTCGGGACGGTGGCGGTCGGGCTCACCGTCTCGGTGACGGCGGCTTATGCCTTCTCGCGCTTCCGCTTCCGGGGTCGGCGGCTCCTGATGCTGCAGTTCCTGCTGGTGAACATGTTCCCGGTGGTGCTGCTGATCCTTCCGCTCTTCATCCTGATGCGGAAACTGGGGCTGCTGGACACGCATCTGGCGCTGATCCTGGCCAACTCCACCGTGGCGATCCCCTTCGCCGTCTGGATGCTGCGCAGCTATGTCGGTGCCATCCCGAAAAGCCTCGACGAAGCGGCGATGATCGACGGCTGCTCGCGTCTCGCCGCCTTGCGGCGCGTGGTGCTGCCGCTGGCTCTGCCGGGGATCATCTCCACCGGCATCTACATCTTCATCACCGCCTGGAACGAGTATCTCTATGCCTTGACCCTCGGCGGCAGGAATGTCCGCACCGTCACGGTCGCGATCCAGACGCTGATCGGCGAATACCAGATCGAATGGGGCCTCCTCGCCGCCGGCGGCGTGGTTGGTGCCCTGCCGGTCACGATCCTCTTCCTGCTCGTGCAGCGCCGCCTCGTGGGCGGCCTGACACAGGGCGCCGTCAAGGGATGAAACGGAACATCATGACAAGCGGACAAAGCGATGGCGGGCGGCACGTGAATCCCGTCGGTCTCATCTCCATGCAGTATGCGCGGCCCTTCACCGAAAATCACTTCCACCTCTTCGACCGCATGCGCGCGCTGGGCTTCGACTTCGTCGAGTTGCTGGTGCCGGAGCCGGGCGAGATGGACCTCGCCGTGGCCGCCAGGGCGCTGCGCGATGCCGGTCTGGGTGTGGTGCTCGCCGCCCGGGTCAATCTCGACCGCAACCTGTCCTCCGTCGAGGAGCCGAAGCGCCGCGCGGGCGTGGACTACCTGCGCTACGCTGCGGACTGTGCCGCTGCCCTGGGCGCCACGATCGTCGGCGGGCCGCTGACCGGCAACCCCCTGGTCTTCGCCGGACGCCCCCCGGCGCCGGTGGCGGAGGAGGAACGCTTGGCCCGCAAGGCGCGCTGCGTGGACGGGCTGCGGGCCGCCGGCGAGCATGCGGCGGGCTGCGGCATCCGGCTGGCGATCGAGCCTCTCAACCGCTTCGAGAGCGACGTCCTCTGCACCACGCAGCAGGCGATGGAACTGCTGGAGGCGGTGGAGCATCCCGCGGTCGGGCTGATGCTCGACACCTTCCACATGGCCATGGAGGAAGCCTCGATCGCCGAGGCGATCCGCCTGGGCGGTCGGCATCTCATTCATTTCCAGGCCAACGAGAATCATCGTGGCTTCCCGGGCACGGGCTCGATCGACTGGGTTCCCGTCTGCCGCGCGCTGCACGAGGTAGGCTACGAGGGGCCTGTCTCGCTGGAACCCTTCCGCCGCAACGACGACCGCTTCGGTGTGCCCTTCGCCCAGTGGCGGCCGCCGCATGAGGATGAAAGCGCGCGCCTGGACGCCGCGGTCCACTTCATCAAGTCCCACCTCCTGCTGACGGAGTACCGACGTTGACCCTCAGGATCGGCTGGATCGGCTGTGGCACCCATGCGACGCAGATGCTGCTGCCGCAGTTTCTGCGGCATGACGTGGAACTCGCTGCCCTTTGCGACGTGGACGGGAACCGCCTGGCCCAGGCAGGGCGCCAGTTCGGCGTGCGTGAGCTGACCAGCGATGCGGCCAGCCTGATCGCCACACGCGGCCTCGACGCAATCGGCATGGCGGTGGGACCGGACCAGCACCTGGCCTTCGGCAAGGCAGCGCTGGAACGTGGCCTGCCGGTCTTCATGGAGAAGCCCCCGGCCGGGACCGCAGCAGGGGCGAGGGAACTCCTGGCCGCCTCCGAGCGTGCCCGCAAGCCGCTGCTCCTTGGCTTCATGAAGCGCTATTCGGTCGGCAACAAGATCACGAAGAACATACTGGAATCGGGGAAGTTCGGCCCGATCTATGGCCTGACCGGATATTACATGACGGCGCCCGGGTATTTCGAAGGGAACGTGGACTATACGGGCTTCCTGCTACACCACTGCGTCCACTACATGGACCTGGTTTCGCATCTCGTCTCGCCGGTCGTGGGCATGCAGGCCCGGAAGGTGGAACGCAAGCCGGGGCGCATCCTCTTCCACCTCGCCCTCGATTTCGAGTGCGGTGCGATCGGCACGGTCGCCATGGGCACGATGCAGAGCCGTGGTGCCCCCGTGGAGCGGATCGAGCTGATGGGCGACCACCAGCGCATCGAGGTGGACAATGTCGTGAACGTGACCTGGCACCGCAACCCGCCCTTCAAGGTCGCCGATCCCGCCGCGACCCTGCTGGAGAGCGAGGACACGCTCACTTGGCGCCCGAACTTCACCGCGGCCGCGAACGAGGATTACAAGGGCTATCATGCTCTTCTCGCCGATGTCGTCCCAGCCCTGGCGGGGCAGAAGACCGGGGCACCGGATATCGCCGCCGGAGTCGTGGCCATGGAGCGGTTGGAGGTGATGCGGCGGCAACTCGGGATTTGAGGCGTCCGGGAGCGAGGTGGGCCAGGGCCATCTGCAGCACAAGCCCACCCGTGGCCACAGGGCTTACGTCACCTTGCGCACCGTTCTCATCACGCCAATTCGACGGGTTTGAACAGTTCTTCCGATGTCGCCTTGTATCCGGCGAAGCGTCGCAAGGTCCGCTCGGGAAAGATCAACAGCAGGCTTGCGACGGCACCGCTCAGCAACACCACTCCGGCCGTCAGCATGGCATTGATGAAGCCATGAGGAAGGTCGCCTCCCGCCATGTCCACGACCCAGCCGGTGACATAGTTCGCCAGGAGGCCGGACACCGAGTTCGCGGAATAGATGACCACCACCAGCATGCCACGCTGCGCGGCGGGCGCGACATGGCTAAGCAGGACAGGACCGAAGATCGTGGTGAGGCTGGGCGCCGCGAAGGCGATCGCGATCAACACGATCTGCGCGACGCCGGCTGTCTGAGTGGCCAGCACCAGGGCAAGGCCGCTGCAAGCAAGCGCCAATGTGCTGGCATGGCCATAGTTGGAGCGCATGCTCCAGCCGCGTGACTGCAACTGCTGCGTGACCCATGAGGCACCCAGCAGCAGGGGAGACTGGAAGAGATAGATAGCCGAGATGATCCAGCCGACGGTCAGTGGCGAATAACCGAGACCAAGCTGCAAATAGGGAGGCAGCCAAGTCGCGGCCATGCCGACGATCCAGTAGGACATCGTCGACATGATCATCACGCCGAGGATGCTGGGATCAAGCCAGAGGACCCGCGCCGGAAGCCGGGTTTCAACAGCGGGGGCCAGCTTTTCGGTCGACCTCGGCTGGGCGAAAGGGCCTTCCCCACCCAGAAGCATCCAGGCAACCAGCCAGGTGGCGCCGAGCAGCCCGCAGGTCAGGAAGCCATAGCGCCAGCCGAACTCGTGGATGATGTAGCTGAGGACCGGGCTGCCCACCAGGAAGCCGACACTGATGCCCTGTAGGACGACGGCACTAGGCACGCTGCGGCGTTCGCGCGGGAACCAGTCGTAACAGGCATGCAAGGCGGTCGGCAGGCCCGGGCCCTCCCCGGCGCCGAGGATGACACGGCACACCACGATTACGGCAACGGAACTGCTGAAGAAGATCGGCAACTGAGACACGGACCAGATCAGGGCCATGCACATCAACACCCATCGCGTCTGTACGCGGCCGATGACGAAGATGCCAACCAAGGTCCCGGACAGCGAGAACAGCAGGAAGAAGCTGCTCCCGATCAGTCCGAATTCCTTCGGCGAGAGCGACAGCTCCTGCATGATCGGAACGGCCGACAGTCCGAAAACAAGCTTGTCGAAGAAGTTCAGCATCTGGAACAGAAACAACAGCACCAGCACCACATATGCCTTCGTTCTGCTGTCGGACGCTTTGCCGCGCGCTGGCAACGCGGAATTCTCGATCTGATTTTGCATTCTTGGCTTCCTCGCCACAGGGGCAGGCTGGTGGCTCTGTTTCCTGGGCCTAATAGGCTTTCTGTCGAAGGCTGCGTGCCTCTCAGCCCTGGAGCCAAGCGGTCATAATATGCATCATTTGTGTGATGCAAGACGAAAATATATAATCCGTGGAATGTGGATTGGATGGTGGATAAATAACTTTTAATCTTGATCTGTTTGTTGCTGTTCTTGACTCGCGGTGCGAGCGCGCTCTGCCCTACGGCGCCTGCAGCGCGGCAGCTGTTCCACTCATGGTTTCAGTTCGAAAAATACAGGCTGTCAGTTGCGTCTGAACAAAGCCTCGTCTTCCAAGATCACGGCTGCCGTCCGCTGGTAATGCTCGGTCAGCAATGATGCCGCGCTCTCCACGTCATGTCGCAGCACCGCCTCCATGATCGCGGTGTGTTCGGCCGAGACATCACGCTCGGAAAAAGCCCGCAGCGCCGCCAGGCGCCGGTAGCGCTGGTGCCTATCCGTCAGTTGTTCGCAGAAGCCTATGAGCCACCTGGAGCCGCAGCGGCTGATGAGCAGCCGATGGAAGTCGCGATGCCGCTCCTCCCATTTCATGGCTGTTTCCCCTTCCGACGCGCGTGGCGTTCTTGCCAGCCGGTGGCCCGCCAGTAGCACGGCCTCATCCCATTCCTCGGTGGCTGCTGCCATGGATTCGCGTAGGGCCCGGTCCTCCAGCCAGCAACGTGTGCGGGTGAGTTCCACCAGGTCCTCGGCGCTGATACCGGGCACGGTGAAGCCTCGCTGGTCCTCTGACACAACGAGACCTTCCGCGCTCAGGCGATTGAGCGCCTCGCGCAGAGGCGTCTGACCGATGCCATAGCTCTCCATCAGGTTCCGGATCTGCAGTCGGCTGCCCGGCAAAAGGCGGCCATCCAGGATGTCGGCGCGGAGGCGTTCAAAGACACTGGAAGCGTGGGTGGCGGGCGAAGGGCGGGTCAGACTCATCCTGGCAGCATATATCGCCTGATAGCCTTCGAGAAAATATACATTCTCCTTTACATGCCTTTAAATATGCATCATTCATGGCTCGACACCGGTAAGCAACCGGCAAGGGAATGTTCATGCCGTTACCCGCCCCGCCCGCGGGCCCTATCGACCTGCATTCGCATGTCGTACCGGGAGGTTTCCCGGCCCGATCCGATGCACCGAGGGGTTGGCCCGCCATGGTGCCGGCCGGCGACGCGCAACGCCATGTCATGATCGACGGCAGGGCCTATCGCACCGTCTCCGAGCACTGCTGGAACGTCCAGGCCAGGCTCGCGGTCCTTGATGAACAGGGGATCGCGGCGCAGGTCGTTTGCCCGATGCCGGAACTCTTCTCCTACTGGATGCCTCCCGAGGCGGCGGACGACCTGCTGCGCTTCATCAACGACGATATCGCCCGCATGGTGAAAGAGGCGAAAGGCAGGCTCGTCGGCTTCGGGGCCCTTCCTCTACAACATATGGATCGCGCCCTCACGGAGTTGCATCGCCTCAAGACCGCGGGCTTCACCGGCGTGGAGATCGGCAGCAACGTCAACGGTACGGTGGTTGCCGACACGATCTTCGAACCCTTCTTCGCGGAGGCCGAGGCGCTGGACATGCCGGTGCTCGTCCATCCTGTCCGCCCTGTGGGAATGGAGCGGGTGATCGGCCCCAGGAACCTTGAGCAGGCCCTGGGTTATCCATCGGAGATCGGCCTCGCCGGCGCGGCCTTCATCACCGCCGGACTTCTCGCACGTCACCCGCGGCTGAGGCTCTGCCTGAGCCACGGTGGCGGAACTCTTGCCGCGCTGCTGCCACGCCTGGAGCAGGCCTGGAGGACCTTCCCGGCCCTGCGCGAGAGCATGCCGGAGAGCCCCGGGAGCATGGCGCGGCGGCTTTATCTCGACACGCTGGTCTTCGACGAACCGTTGCTGCGGCATCTCATCGAAGTTTTCGGAACGGAGCGGCTGATGCTCGGAACCGATGCCCCATTTGCCTTCCGGGATGATGACCCGGCCGGGCGTATCTGCCGGATCTTCCCGGCCGGGGGCGAGCGCGACCGCATCCTTGCCGGCACGGCACGACATTTTCTCGGGATGGCCTGATGTCCGAATTTCCCCTTAGCGCCTTGCGAAGCGCCGAGCTGATCGTACCCGACCTTGCTATGGCAGAGCGTTTCTATACCGAGACCTGGGGCCTCGCCGTGGTCGAGCGGATGCCGGGTTCATCATGGCTCCGCGCCACGGGGACGGATCACCATGTGCTCACCCTGCACGAAGGGGAGATTCCCGGCCTTGGCTCCATGACCTTCCGTGCTGCCAGTGCCGAGGCGCTGGAAGCCTTATGCCCTCAGGCCGTCGAGGCCGGAGCCACCATGGTGTCGCCGCCGGCCGCCCTTTCCGAGCCCGGCGGCGGCCTTGGTGCCAGTCTGCGCATGCCCGATGGCTTGGTGCTGCGTCTCGTCCATGGTGATACCCGGCGGGAAGCGCTGGCGCCGGACCCGGCGAAGCCCGAGCGCCTGGCACATCTTAATCTCAACTGTCGCGACGTGGATGAGACCGCCGCCTTCCTGCAGGCAGGGCTGGGCTTCGCGCTGAGCGACCGCTCCCGCCTGATGGCCTTCGAACGCTGCAACAGCGACCATCATGCCATCGTTCTGGCCGAGGCGCCGGTGAACGGGCTGAACCATATCGCCTTTCTGATGCCGGGCTGGGAGGGCGTGATGCTGGGCGCGGGCCGCATGATCGATGCGGGCTTTCCCATTGCCTGGGGGGTAGGCCGGCATGGGCCGGGCGACAATGTCTTTGCCTACTTCATCGATCCCTCCGGCATCGTCATCGAATACACCGCTGAGGTGGAGCAGGTGGGCGATGGCCACCTTCCTC
Source organism: Roseomonas gilardii (assembly GCF_001941945.1). NCBI lineage: Bacteria > Pseudomonadati > Pseudomonadota > Alphaproteobacteria > Acetobacterales > Roseomonadaceae > Roseomonas > Roseomonas gilardii. The sequence continues at coordinate 664,196 of NZ_CP015584.1, forward strand.
GTGGCCCGGAGCACTGGGTCTGGCCGCCGGGCCGCACCGACCACTGGGGCATCGCTCCCCCCAAGCCCGATGCCACAAAGAAAGCCCAGCTCGCGATCGGATACGCGCGATGACAAAGCGCTCCTACGATGTCGCCGTCATCGGCTTCGGCCCCTCCGGTGCCGTGGCCGCTGGCCTCCTGGGCCGGGCCGGCTTCTCCACCCTGGTCATCGACCGCGACAAGGAAGTCTATGACCTGCCGCGTGCCATCGCGCTCGACCACGAGATCATCAGGCTCTTCGACAATATGGGCCTGCTGGCGGAGGTGCTGCCGTACACTGCGCCCTTCACCGCTTCCGAGCATTTCGGTGCCTTGGGACAACTCATCCGTCGGATCGACATGGTCCCGCCGCCCTGGCCGATGGGCTATACGCCGAGCCTCGTCTTCTCGCAGCCGCCGGTCGAGGCCATCCTCCGCCGCCACGCTTCGGCGCAGGAGAGCGTTACGGTCCTGCTCGGCACCACGCTTGTCGGCATCGAGCAGGACGAGGATGGCGTGATCCTGCAATTGCGGGCTGAATCTGGCGAGGAGGAAAGCGTCAGGGTCGGCCAAGCCATCGCCTGTGACGGCGCCTCGAGCTTCGTGCGACGCTCGCTCGGCATCCGCTTCGAGGATCTGGGCTTCGACGAGCCCTGGCTCGTGGTGGACCTGTTGCTCACGGCAGGTACCCCGAACAGCCTTCCCAAAACCTCCGCTCAGTTCTGCAACCCCGCGCGGCCGACCACTTATATCCTTGGGCCCGGCGATCACCGGCGGTTCGAGATCATGCTGCTGCCCGGCGAAGACCCGAAGGAGATGCAGCGAGAGGAGAATGTCTGGCGCCTGCTGACCCCCTGGGTCACGCCGGAATCGGCCCGGCTCTGGCGCGCGGCAAGCTACCGCTTCCATGCCCTGGTCGCGGCGGAATGGCGCCGGGGGCGCGTCTTTCTCGCTGGCGACGCCGCGCACCAGCAGCCTCCCTTCATCGGCCAGGGCATGTGCCAGGGGCTCCGCGACGTGAGCAACCTCGTGTGGAAGCTGATGGCCGTGCGCGACGGTGCTGCACCGGCACTGCTCGATAGCTACGCCGAGGAGCGTTCCCAGCATGTCCGGACCCTGACCGGACGGATCAAGGCGATCGGCCGGCAGATCTGCGAGCGTGACCCCGAGGCTGCCCGCAGGCGCGACGAGGCCTTGCTGGCGGGGAACGGTGGCAGGGCTCCTGTTGTCACGCGGCAGGATATCGTGCCGCCGCTGGAGACGGGCTTTCTCGATGCGACCCCGCATCCCGCACGTGGTACGCTTTTCCCCCAACCTCTCGTCGATGGGCTATCCGGGCCGGTGCTGATGGATGCGAGGGCCGGCACCGGCTGGCGGCTGGTACTGGCCAGGGACGTCGCAGTTCCGGCCGACCTTCCAGGAGAGTTGCGCGTACTGCGCCTCCCGCCATCCGATGGCGTGTCCGGGCCGTGCACTGTCCTCTCGGAGCAGGACCATGTGCTCGCGGACTGGTTCGGCCGTCATGGTGTCATCGCTGCCCTGGTCCGTCCCGACCATTATGTTTTCGGCACCGCAGGTGACCAACTGGCGCTCGAAGCGCTGGTCCGTCGCTTTGCCGGGCGCCTTCACCCTGAAACCGTCGCGCAGGAGATCGCATGAAGCTTGCCACATTCCGCCTGAATGGAAAGACCAGCTGGGGCCTTGTCGAAGATGACACCGTGGCCGACCTGGGCGCCATCCTGGGCGGCCGCCTTCCGGACCTGAAATCAGCCATCGCCGCCGGCGCGCTGCCCGATCTTCCAGGCGAGGCTCCACGGGCTCCGCGCCATGCTCTTTCGGCTGTTGAATGGCTGCCGGTCATCCCGAATCCGGACAAGATCCTCTGTGTCGGCCTGAACTACGAGAACCATCGCAAGGAAACCGGCCGGAGCGAGGTCGAGAACCCCACCATCTTTGCCCGCTATGCCAATTCCCAGACGGGTCACCGGGCCAACATCATTCGTCCCCGCGTCTCCACGGATCTGGACTATGAGGGCGAACTCGCCGTGATCATCGGCCGGCCGGGCCGCTACATCACCCGCGGCGATGCCTTCGCGCATATCGCCGGCTATGCGTGTTACAACGATGGCAGCGTGCGGGACTGGCAGCGGCACACGCATCAGTTCACGCCAGGCAAGAACTTTCCCGATACGGGCGCCTTCGGTCCCTGGCTCGTCACGCCTGACGAGGTGGGAGCGCTCGACAAGCTAAGGCTGCAGACGCGCGTGAATGGGGAAGTGGTACAGAGCGCCCTGATCGAGGAGATGCTCTTCGATATTCCGCGCCAGATCGAATACTGCTCGGCCTTCACACGGCTGGAGCCAGGCGATGTGATCGCGACCGGTACGCCCGGCGGGGTCGGCGCCAAGCGCACGCCTCCACTCTGGCTCAAGCCCGGCGATACCGTGGAGGTCGAGATCGACAAGGTTGGCCTGCTCATCAACGGGGTCGCCGACGAGAGCTAGTCCAGGCTCTGCGGGGAACGTCCAGGAGGAAAACAAGTCATGCCGAAAAGCGACATAGATCGCCGGGCGCTTCTGAGGGGGCTGACGGCTTTCGGCACCCTCGGTCTGGCCGGGATGCCAGCAATGGCACAGGAGGACTGGCCGAAGCGCCCCATACGGATCATCGTGCCGCAGCCACCCGGCGGCAATCTCGATCTGCTGGTGCGCGCGGTTTCCGAAGGGCTGCGCCCTGTCCTTGGCCAGCCCGTCGTCGTGGAGAACCGGGCGGGCGGCAACAGCGTGATCGGCCTCGAGGCCTGCGCCCAGGCTGCGCCGGACGGGAGCACGTTCTGCGCCGTTAATGTGGAGGTCATGACCACCATGCCTTTCATCGAGCCACAGCTCTATCAGCGCTTTGCTTCGATCGAACCAGTCACGCAACTGGCTACGAGCCCTTCGGTGGTCCTGGCCAGCCTGGAGGCGCCACCCGGCAACCTGAAGGACTTCATCGCCTGGGCCCGGGGGCGCAAGGGCCTGAACTACGGTTCTTCCGGCGCGGGTTCGACACCGAACCTCCTCTGGGAGTGGATCAAGAAGACAGAAGGGATCGAGCTGGAGCACGTACCCTATCGCGGTGTCGCCGACGCCATTCGTGAACTTTCCGCGGGGCGGGTGCAGGCTTCCTATGTCGGCATGGCGGTGGCCATGCCGCAGATCCAGGCAGGCAGGATCCGGCCGCTGGCGGTCCTCGGCGACCGGCGCTTGCCCGATCTCCCGGAGACACCCTCCATGGCTGAGCTGGGGTATGACTTTCCCTATGCCGGCGCCTGGTGGGGCCTGGCGGCGCCTCCGGGGATCGATGCAGGCATCTCGACACGTCTTGCCGCAGCCGTCCGTCAGGTGGTGACGGATGAGGAGTTCCGCCGCCGCGTCTTGCTGCCGCAATACTTCCACGGCGTCGGCAACTCGCCGGGTGAGTTCAAAGCGCTCATCGCGCGGGACCGGAGCAGCGGTGAGGCGCTGGTGCGCCTGACAGGAGTGGCCAGTAAAGGTTGAGGTGATGGGCAACCCTGAGCAGTGTCACCAGCCCATGAGGCGGGTTCTCTGGTCCAGGGTTACCGACGAGGAACGGGCGGCATCGGCCCTCGGCGCCAAGGGGATTGCGTCCGGGGCGGCAGGCGGCGGCGGTAGATCGTGGCCCGGGCCGCGCGCCAGACACGACACACCCGGGCCAAGCCATAGGATGCGCCGTTGCTATGCGGCATGACTTGGCTCGTGGCCTCGATCTCCTTTGGGCCAAAGGGCAGCCGCTCTCCAGGGCTGCGACTCTGGCCTCCAGCAGCTCACGCTCGAGTAGCATCTCCCCCAGTCGTGCCTTGAGCCGTGCGCTCCTCAACCTCTCGCCGCCGGTGGGCCGTGTCGCCGGGAAGGCGTCACCCCAGCCGTTCAGAGTGGCTGCCGTCACGGTCAACGCCCGCGAGCCCTGCCTTCAAGAAAGAGATCCAGGGCCTCTACCAGGAGACCGACCGGCTTGGTTATTGAGCGAACCAGTTCCGGTCGTCACAGCAAACATCAACATAGCATCGTTGGCAAAAACGCGATCGCTGAGCTTGCTGGAACGTAGAAAAGCGCCGATGCATACCATACGGAGCGTCGCAGAGCCGTTACGCTTCCTCATCGCAGAGGTAGTGCATGGCATCGACGGCCATCTCGTAGCCATAGGCGCCGAAGCCAACCACGAGGCCAGTGACAACAGCACTCATCAGGGATTTGTGGTAAACAGGCTCCCGCTTATGCACATTGCTGATGTGGAGCTCGATCTTGGGACCGTTGAACATCTTCAAGGCATCCATGAGCGCGACTGAAGTGAAGGTATAGCCAGCTGGATTGATAATGATGCCAGATGCCACATCGCGCGCTTCATGCACGCTCTCAACCAGGGCGCCTTCGTGATTGCTCTGCCGGAATTCAATAGTCTCGCCCAGGGCATTGGCACGGGCGGCACATCGTTCGCGGATCATGTCCAGCGTGTCGTAGCCGTAAATCTCGGGCTCGCGCTGGCCGAGCAGATTTAGGTTCGGACCGTTCAGGATGAAGATGGACTTATTCATTTGGTGCTCCTGCTCATCGCTTCAATGGTTGAGGATCTGTCCCAGGAAGTTACGTGTCCGCTGATGCTTCGGTGAGGAGAAAAACTCCCCAGGCGGCCCTTCCTCGACAATCTCTCCATCCGCCATGAACACGACGCGATCAGCGACAGCGCGTGCAAATCCCATCTCATGGGTGACGCAGACCATCGTCACGCCTTCGCTGGCGAGGTCCGTCATTGTATCGAGGACCTCTTTGACCATTTCCGGATCGAGAGCGGAGGTCGGCTCGTCAAACAGCATGATACGTGGCTGCATGCAGAGAGCCCGTGCAATCGCGACACGCTGCTGCTGGCCGCCGGAAAGCTGGGCGGGGTACTTCTCCGCCTGTTTGCCAATCTGCACCCGATCGAGCAGTCGCTGCGCCACTGCCCGGGCTTCCTGAGCCGAAAGCCCACGCACCCGCATCGGTGCCAGCATGCAGTTCTGCAGCACCGTCATATGCGGGAACAGGTTAAACTGCTGAAACACCATGCCGACATCACGACGCACCTGGTCGACATTATGCCGACCGCCACCCAGGTCCACGCCATCCACCACGATCCGGCCGGACTGGATAATCTCGAGGCGGTTGATGCACCGGACAAGCGTCGATTTTCCGGAGCCGGATGGGCCACAAAGCACAACGCGCTCGCCGGTCCCGACGGTGAAATCCACATTCCGAAGGGCATGATAAGAGCCGTAGTGCTTGTTGACCTTCTCCATAAGAATGGCCGTTTGCGTCTCAATCGGCATGGTGTTCATTTCATCCCAGCCTTATGCGCTGAACGGAACACCCTCGATCTGCGTCGGGAAGACCGGAAGTTTCTGGCCAATCCAATGCTGGCTGATCTTCTCCAGCTCCCCATTCGCCTTGACTTCATCGATGAACGCGTTGAGCCAATCCACAAGTTCCTTCTGTCCCGGCTTCACCGCGATGCCCATCCATTGCTCGTTGAAGACGAGCTTTTGCTCGAAGTTGTTGTTGGGGAAGATCTTATTAATATTGATCATATAGGTCGTATTGGCGCCGATGGCGTCCACCTGGCCGGTGATAAGCGCCTGAATGGCCGCGGAATCATCATCGAAGCGGCGGATGTCGGCATTCTTCAGGGCAGCAGAGATCGCCGTGTCCTGAGCCGAACCACGTGTGACTCCAATGCGCAAACCGGAGGCATCGTCGATCTTCTCGATTTTTTGGTCCTTCTTTGCCAGAAGTATGATCTTCAGCCCGGCATAGGGCTTGGTGAACTGCACGACCTTCGCGCGATCCGGATACATGCCCATGGTGGCAAGGAGCATGTCCACTTTGCCGGTCATGACCTGCGCGATACGCGCAGCGACCGTCATGCCGACGAACTCGACCGGAACGCCGAGCTTCTTGCCGATGAGCTTGCCGACATCGACATCATAGCCAGCCGGCTGCCCACCGGCGTCTAGAAACCCCCAAGGCGGTAGTTCCGAAAGCACGCCGATCCGGAGGCTGCCGCGCTTCTTGATGTCGTCCGGCGTCAGGGCAAAAGCTGGGCTCGCCGCCATCAGCCCGGTGGCGGTCAGGGCGAAGGCACCCAGAAGATGGCGCCGGTTCAAATGAAGGGTCATTGGTGTCCTCCCAATTGCTTTTCCATTATCTCGCCGGAGTCAGTCGGCGCTCCATCGCCTTGCCGAGCCGTGAAAGAGGCCAGCAGGCAGCGAAGTAGATCAGGCCGACGATCGCGTAGATCAGCAACGGCCTATAAGTGATGTTGGACAGGATCTGCCCGGTCCTGGCGAGTTCGGTGAAGCCCACGATGGCTGCCAGAGAGGTTCCTTTGATCAACTGGACCAGGAAGCCGATCGTGGCAGGGATCGAGATCTTGAGCGCCTGTGGGAGGATGATGTACCGCAGGCGATCTGCGTACCGCAGGCCGAGCGCGACAGCCGCCTCGCTCTGGCCCCCCGGAATCGCCTGAATGCTTCCTCGCCAGATCTCACCGAGAAAGGCACTGGCATGCAGCATGAAGGCGATCGAAACTGCAAGCCATGGATCGATGGAGAAGTTGAGCAAAGCCACGCCGTAATAAACAATGAAGAGCTGCAGCAGAAGCGGTGTGCCCCTGAAGATCTCGATAAAGCCGGCAGCCAGAGTCTCCAGCCACCGGAGACCTGAGCTGCGGCAAAGGGCAATCATCAGACCGCCCAGCGCACCGGCAACGAAGCCTATGCCCGACAGCGCCAGCGTCCAGAGAAGACCTCTGAAAAGCAACTCGAACTGCGCAGGGCCAAGTGAGGTGATCATCGGCATTCTTCCATTGATCGGCGCTCAACGGCTGGTGGGATAGGAGAAGCTCAGGCGGCCAATCACCGCGAATATTTTCGACAGGAAGATCGACATCAGCAGATACAGTCCCGTGATCACGAAATAGACCTCGAAGCTCCGGAAAGTCGTCGCTTCGATCTCCGCTCCGACATGGGTGAGCTCGCGTGCGGTTATGGATGACGCGATGCTCGACGTCAGCATGAGGAAGATGAACTGGCTCGTGAGCGCCGGATAGATGGTCCGCAATGCCGGCTTCAGGATGATGTGGCGAAAGATCTGGAACGGCCTCATCCCAAGTGCCTTGCCAGCCTCGACTTGGCCTTTTGGCAGAGCATCCACGCCGGAACGGATGATCTCGATTGCATAGGCCGCTCCGTTGAGGCCGAGCGCCAGGACGGCCGCGATGTTCGGGTCCAGGCGGATGCCGATCGTGGGAAGGCCGAAGAAAAGGAAGAAGATTTGTACGAGGAAGGGGGTATTGCGTACGATTTCCACGAAGGCCTGGATGATGGTCGTACTGACGCGCTCTCGCACCTGCAGCACGAATACTGCCAGGATTGCGATAGCCAGTGTAATAGGAACAGCCAACGCCGTAAGCTGCAGCGTCAGGAGGCAGCCCCAGAAGAGCTCCCGCCACTGGTCGATGACAACAGCGAAGTCGAAGCTGTATTCCAAGCTTCCTCCCGGTTTTTCTAAGGCCGTTTACGGCATTGCCATGCGACGCTGGACGAACGTCTGGTATGCTGTTAACCGACTGGTTGGTTGAGGTCAAGTTATTGGTCAGTATCGGCTCCGCCCTTTACTGCAACGCAGCAAAACAAACGGAGGAAGCCCAGGATGGAAGCCGCGCAGCAGGTCTCAGTCGTGACGGGCGGCAGTGGTGGCCTTGGGCTCGCCATCGCCCGCTATCTGGCGAAGCGTGGTGACAGGATTGTCCTGTGGGACCTGGATCGGCACGTCGCCGAAAAGGCGGCGGAGTTTGAAGGGGGTCTAGGCCTGATCGTGGATGTGACGGATCAGGCCTCCGTCGCACGCGGCTTCGAGGAGACAATCGAGAGGGCTTCGGGCATTGCCAACCTGATCAACTCGGCTGGCATCACCGGGCCGAATTTCTCCGTGGCCGAATACAGCCTCGATGACTGGCGGCGTGTGATGTCGATCAACCTCGATGGCACCTTCCTGTGCTGCAGGGCAGTCGTTCCCCATATGACGGAAGCAGGCTACGGCCGCATCGTTAATATCGCGTCGATTTCCGGGAAGGAGGGAAACGCCTATGGAGGTGCCTATTCCGCGTCGAAGGCGGGTGTCATCGCGCTGACCAAATCCCTCGGCAAGGAACTCGCTCTGACCGACGTGCGGGTGAACTGCATCGCGCCGGCCATGATTGAGACCGAGCTTCTTCAACAGATGACCGAACAATATATCGCTGCCATGAAAGGGAAGATCCCCATGGGCCGCCTGGGCCGGCCGGAAGAAGCCGCGGCACTGGTGGGATGGCTTGCTTCGCCCGCATGCTCGTTCTCTACAGGTGCGGTGTTCGATCTCTCAGGCGGCCGTGCTACCTATTAAGCCTGGGAAAGCCGGAACTGAAGCAAGTCATCGGACCATGACATCGCCGCGCGCACCGGGATCACAACTTCGGCGCCGCAAGCCCACAGTCACATTGGTAGCGCCAGGCGAACGCGCACCAGAGCGTCGCCGAAGGGAACTGCTGGAATCGGCGATTGCCGAGTTTGCGAAGCATGGATATGGCGGGGCACGGATCGACAGCATCGTCAGCCGCACCAACAGCAACAAGGCTGTCCTGTACCATTATTTCGGCAGCAAGGAGCAGCTTTACGTAGCGGTCCTGGAAGAGGTCTATGCTGGTATCCGATTGAGTGAGGAAGCCGTCGAGTTCGCATCCCTCAGCCCGACCAAGGCTCTTGCCAAACTCGTCCAGTTCACCTTCCACTATTATGTCGAGCATCCCGACTTCGTGCGTATCCTCAACATCGAGAACCAGAATGGTGCGCGGTATCTGAAGTCTTCCAGACTGGTGGAAAAACTGAATCGACCGATCATCGATATCGTCGAGAATATTCTAAAGCGCGGTGCTGCTGGCGGTGAATTTCGCGATGGGATAGACGCGCTCGATCTTTACATCAGCATTTCCGCCCTGGGTTTCATGTACGTCTCGAACAGGCATACCCTGTCGGCTGTCTTCGGACGCAACCTGTTCGATCCAGCCGTTCTCGCGCAGAGGCAGGATGCCATTGTTGATATGGTCTTGCGTTTCGTTCGCGCGCCATAGATCGCAGTCGGGGGAAAAGTGAAACCCAGACCAGTGTCTGCGTCGCTAGACCCCGTCATCGTCAGCCAGCACGCGCAGCATTAGGAGACAGCAGTGCCTTCACGCAGTGGAACAAGCGCAACAGCAGGTCGGGGCTGGGTGGCATAGTCAGTCGTCCGGTGAACCGGGCTCCAGCCGCGCCGCACAGCGCGAGGCCGACCTGGCACTGGACATTCGCTGGCCGTACCGTCCGGCGTGAGCAACCGGGATTGACGCAGCGGAAGCGACGTACCGTGGATACCTCGCAGCAATCGGAACGGGCTGCGGTATCGTGAGACTCGATCTCTCCATGAGCGGGGCGGGGTGGCTGTGCCATCCCGCCCCACGAACATATCACCAGCTGTAACGCAGGCCGCCGGTCACGGCCTGGCCCGTCATATTGCCACGTGCCTCGGCCACATAGTTGACGAAGGACGAGACACCGGATGGCATGCTGAGGTTCAACCCCAGTTGCAGATCTCCGCCGTCCCGGCCCAAATGAGCCGAAGCCTGACGGAACCGGCTTCCGGAACCACCGACGAAGGCAGCGTCGGTGCTCGTTCCATCGTCCGCGAACTCATGCGAGTAACGGACGCGAAGCGCGGGAGCGAGACCCCATCCCTCCGCGAGGCGGAACGAACGCTCCACACGGAAGCCCAGCGACCCACGGAGAGAGGCCACATCGCCATCCTCCGTGCGAAGCGAAAGCGCGCCGGCCCCTGCTTCCGTGAGGCCGCCCCGGCTTGCCGTATCAAGCTGCAGACCGACTGCAGGCTGGATCCGGAAGCCAGCGAGGCTATAGGAAGCCTTCGCTTCCAGTCCGGCCATGGCGCCGAAGCCCGAACCATGCCCTTCCGCCTCGGTCCGGAAGACACCCAGGTTCCGCTTGATCCGCATTTCGGAGAAGCTGGCACCTGCATGGCCGGTGATGCTGTAGCGCTCTCTCTCCCAGACACCATAGGCGGCGGCATGCGTATTATCCATCCGCGCGCTCGACGCTGTGTCGTTCGAGGAGACCCTCATGCCATCATAGCCGATGGCGCCGCCGAGGCGGATCTCGCTGTTGGCCCGTGTCTCGGCACCCACCGCGACACCGCCACCGGACGTCTTGTAGCCGGTGTTGCCGTCGGCGCCGATGCGGGACGAAGCGCCAAAGCCGGAGATCCAGCTGGTGTAGCGTCCATCGGCGGAGGACACCGAGCTGCGTTCGGTCGTACGACCGGCAATCGCATCTCCGAACATCCGGCTGCTGGAAGCGGCCGAGACCAAGGCATCGCCATAGACGGTGCCGCCGAGCCGGTTCATGGCCTGCGGCATCGCATCAGGCGACATCGGAAACAGCGTGCGGAGCTCCTTCGTCACGGCCTCGCTGACCCGCTGCCCAGCAACGGGACGCAGAGCATTCAGTGCCTCGCCCACCGCAGTCTGGTTGCCGCGGAGCGAAATACCGAAGGCGGACAGATCGGCATAGTTCCGGGGTGTCACGTAGAGCGTGACATCCTGGCTACCGTAGAGGGCGTCGAAGCGCGTGCCGACCGGCAGTCCCGCAGCAGGCTGTGCCAAGCCGGAGAAGCTGCCGAACACACCTGCATCGGCCTGCACGATCCGGAAGGCCTGGCCGATGGAGGGCGTATAGGCATTGCCCGCATCGCCGCTGATACCCCGGAGCTGGGGCCGGATCTCGCCACCAGCGGTGAAGGATGCCCCCTCGACCACGAGCGCGTCGTGATGACCCGCACCGGTGCCGGCGGTAGGCCCATCGATGTCCACGGCATAGGACGAGTTCGCTGCCATCGTGACGGGAGCGGTCGCGTACAGCACGCCCGGACTGTTGCCAGGTGCCAGTGTGCCCCGGACGGTGGTGGCGAGGGAAACCGTACCCGTGCCGTTAAGTGTGCCCCCTTCGAAGACGGTGAGCCCCTGTGCGTCCACGGTCATCGGCCCATAGACGCCAACCGTGCCAGCGAAGAGACGCACACCCCCTGCGATGCTGTCCTTCTTCTCGACAACGATGTCTCCGCGCAGATCGACACGGTAGCCGTCGGTCTGGAGTGTACCACCTTCCCTGACCACGATGGTGCGTTCGGTGGAGAAATCACCGGTCGCGAGAAGCCGTCCGCTTTCCACCACCAACGCGCCCTGCTTGGCACCCAACGCCTGGTCGGTGCCGACGGCGAGGGTGGTCTGCTCCTTCACCAACGTGCCACCAGAATAGGTGTTGTTGCCACTGAGCGAGAGCTGTCCGCCACCGGCGGCGATCAGCCCACCTGTCCCGCTGATGGTACCGGACAGGGAAACGGTCTGCCGGGCGGTGTCCACCATGTTGGCGTTGGTCAGCGAGATGTCACGGGCTGAGACGAGGCCCTGTGGCGTGACGAGCCGGGCATTGTCCAGGCCCAGTGGGCCGGACGCGGCACCGAGCGCGGCGTCGCCGTTCACGGAAAGCGTCGCGTTGCTGACGAAAGTGCCGCCGGTGTGGGTGCTGGCGCCCGTCAGAACTTGGGTTCCGCCGGTCACGGAAAGCGCACCCGTGCCCGCGATCGTTCCCGAGAAGCTTCCGGAAGCATCGGTGAGCGTCAGCGTCCTCGCACCGAGATCGATACGTCCGGCGCCGGACAGGGTCCGGATGGCCGCCCCGTCGGCGGTGCCGCCGATATCGAAGCTGCCGTCGTTGATCAACCCCGCCGAGGTCGCGATGGAGCCCGGCCCGCTCAGCGCTAGCCCCGCTCCCGACGCGATGACGGTCGAGCCAGTATAGATGTTGCTGCCCGACAGGACCTGCGTGCCCGCGGCGATCTGCAGGCCGCCGCTTCCCGCGATGGTTCCGCCGAACTCGGTGGACCCTGCCGAGATGTTCAGCGTATTGGAGCCCAGTGCGATGACACCCGTACCGGCGACCGTCCGCAATGATTGGACGGGCAGGCCGGGAGACAGGTCGAGGGCGCCGTCGATTCTGGCGACGGCCGACTGATCGATCGCGCCAGCGCCTTCCAACCTCAGGATAGCCCCAGGATCGACCCGCGTCGTGCCGGTATAGGTGTTTGCGCCCGTGAGCGACTGCTCGCCCGCCTCGACAGCCAGGCCACCGGCACCAGCGAGGATACCGTCGAAACGGTCGGCGGCTGCGGTCAGGCTCAGCACGCGCTCGCCGAGCTCCACCCGGCCCTGACCGGAAAGACTCCGCACGCGGGCACCTGCCGAGGTTGCCGCGATGTCGAGGACACCGTCGTTGCCGATGGCCGAGGAGTGCTCGATCGCGCCATCGCCACTCAGAGCCAGGGTGGCACCCACAGCGATCTGCGTATGGCCCGTATAGGTGTTGTTGCCGGACAGGCCTTGCGTTCCGCCCGAGACAACCAGCCCCCCCGTGCCGTCGATCGTGCCGGCGAAGGTGGATGCACCATTCGTCACCTCAAGCGTCGAGTCCCCAAGCGCCACCCGGCCGATGCCGTCCAGGTCCCGGATGGAGCGCAGCGCGACATCGCCCGACAGATCGAACAGGCCATCGACCTGGACCCGGGCGGAGTTGGCGACACTGCCGCCGGCCACCAGGCCGAGGCCAGCCCCGGCCATGACATGTGTCACGCCCGCATAGGTGCTGGCGGCGGCGAGGTCCAGCCGCCCGCCTTCCACGATCAGGCCGCCATTGCCGGCGATGCCGCCATCGAAGCGGTCCGAACCTGCCGTCACCGTGAGGTCGCGATCGCCCAGGGTGACGGCACCGGCACCCGACAAAGTACGGATGCGTGCACCGGCGTTCGTCGCGGCGATGTCGAAAACACCATCGGTCCGGATAGCGGAGGCATTCTCCACCGAACCGGCGCCGGACAGGGCGAGGGTGGCACCCGCGGCGACGCGCGCATCGCCGGAGAAGTTCTGGACGGCCGTCAGCTCCTGCCGCCCGGCCAGCACGGTGACGCCGCCCGCGCCTGCGATAACGCCGTCGAAGCGCGTATCAGCGCCGTTCAGGGCCAGCGTCTTGTCGCCGAGAAGCACGGAACCGCTTCCCGAGAGGGTGCGTATCGCCGGCGCGTCACCCGCCGCAACATCGAGGGTCCCGTCGACCACCACTTCGGATTCACCGACGGAGCCAGCACCGGCGAGGCCGAGATTCGCTTCTGCCGTCACCCGGGTCTGGCCGGTGTAGTCGCTCACGCCGGAAAGGATCTGCGTGCCCCCACTCACCGTCAGGCCGCCCGACCCGGACATCCGCCCGGAGAAATCGGTGCCTGCGCCATTCGTGACCGTGAGGATACGATCGCCGAGTGTGACGGCCCCGGTGCCGGCCAACGTGCGGATGCGTGCGCCGTCATCCGTCGCGGCGATATCGAAACTCCCATCCGCCACGACGCGCGAGGCTGCGGCAACGCCACCTGCGCCGGCCAGGGCCAGCCTGCCATCCGGCCCGATATAGGCCTCGCCGGAGAAGGTGTTGCTGCCGCTGAGCGTCTGAGTTCCGCCCAGAATGTCCAGGTTGCCGGTGCCGGCGACGACACCTGCGAAGGTCGTCGATCCGCCACCGACCGCAAGGGTTCTGTCGCCGAGCTGCACCTGCCCGCTACCGGAGAGGGTCTTCACCAGAGCACCGACGACGGTGGAGGCAATATCGAAGGTGCCATCCACGTTCAGGCCGGCGGAAGCAGCCACGGAGCCTTCACCCGCCAGGCGCAGGATGGCACCGGCCCGTATGTTCGTCTGGCCGCTGTATGTGTTGGTGCCGGAGAGAGTCATGTCGCCCGCCTGGACGGCGAGGCCACCGGAGCCCGTGATGGCGCCGGCGAAAGTCCCGGACCCATTGGTGATCGACAGGTCGTGGACACCAAGGCGGACCTCGCCGTTGCCTTGCAGCGCAACGAGGTGCGTGTCGCGGCTGGCACCGGTCGCGTCGAGCAAGCCGTCGGTCTGAACGACGGCGGAATGTGCGATGCCACCGTCGCCCACCAGCACCAGCGTCGCGCCGGCATTGATGGTCGTCTTGCCGGCATAGGTGTTCTCGGCCGTCAGCATCAGCCGGCCGGTGTGGCCGGCATCGCCGACAGTCAGGCCACCATTCGCCAGCACTCCGCTGATCACCGCATAGCCACGGCCGTCGGCATTGGGCGAAACCAGGATAGTCCGGATGCCGCCGTTCAGGTCGATGCCGTTCTCCAGAAGCACGTTGCCGAGGCTCGTGTCGGAGCCGAAGATCAGCGCATGGCCATCCGGCACGAAGCTGTCCTCGGCCCAGGTGAGCGCCATGCCACCCTGAAGCCGGACTCGCAGCGTATCCGCGTTGGACGAGGCAAAGCCGCCGCTGCCGCTCCACTGGATCCGATCGCTCTCGGTGCCCAGGAACCGGTCGAAGACCCCGGAGGTCTGCAGGACGCCGCCATTCAGGCGGATGTTACTGTTGCGGTTGATGCCGACGCCGTCCTGAGCCTCCAGCGCGCCGCCATCGATGACGGTCTGGCCGGTATAGGTATTGGCGCCGTTCAGGCGAACCAGGCCGCTCTTGACATGGACGTCCGCCCCCGCACCCTCTGCGACGGAGCCCCCGATGCTGGCCTCGCTGTCATCGGCGATCGTGCCGTTGATGGTCACGACATGGCCCGTGCCGGGGTCCAGCACCACATTGCCGCCCGTCATGACGAAGATGTCGGTGCCGGCGGAATCGCCTGCCTTCCCGCCGTTCAGGCTTGCGCCGCCCGTGACGTTGTTCTGGCCGATGGTCGTATCGCCCGTGACATGGAGCGTGCCGCCCGCCTGGACGAAGACCGCACCGCCATAGGCCGAGCCGCCACCGCCGCCAGTGGAGGTGGGTTGGTCCTTGCCGACGCCGCTGCTGCCCTGGCCGCCGCCGAAGCCTCCCGCGCCACCCGCGCCTGCCGCGCCCGCGATGCTGCCGGAGCCTCCATTGCCACCGCTGCCGCCGCCGGCACCGAAGCCACCGGCACCGCCGGTTCCACCGTCTCCGCCGACCCCAGCCTTCGCGCCACCACCACCTGAGGCTCCTCCGGTGCCGCCGTTCCCGCCGCGACCACCACCATAATAGGCGGAGCCATCCCCGCCGGTCCCGCCAGCGCCGCCATCGCCGCCCAGGCCCACCGAACCGCGATCCAGTGCGTTGTTCCAGGCATCCAGCAGGGCGGACGCCTGACCAAGGGTGATCCCGGCCTGCGCCACATCGAGGCCGAGCTGCACCGCCTCGGCCGCGGAGCCCGGGCATGCCGCCACGGTGAAGGGGCTGGCGCAGAGCGCCGTGGACTCGGTCAGCTTGGCCGCGAGGGCTGCCGCCACGGAGGCTGCCCCGATGGAAGCGTTGGTCACATCCAGGATGAGTTGCGGGTTATGGCCCCAACCCTCTTGCCCGTTGCCTCCACGGCCACCGGTGCCGCCCGTACCCAGGGCGACCGTCCCGCCGCTGCCGCCCACGGTGCCGGCCAGGCCGTTGCCGTTGCCATCCCCCATCAGGCTTTCGTTGTCGGGGAAGGTGATTCCCGCCGCGCCCGTGGCGCCAATGGAACCGCCACCCAGGCTGTTCATCGTGCCGCCAATGGCGGAACCGTTCCCGCCGGCGCCGCCGATCGCCGAGTTGCCGATCACCGTGGCGTTGTTCAGAGTCAGGGTCGCGCCGTTGTCGATGAAGGCAAGGCCGCCGAGCCCGGCACCGCCACCACTGCCGGCGCCGCCGACCGTGCGGAAGTTATAGAAAGTGCCATCCGACAGGCCCAGCGATCCGCCGTTGAGGATCACGTACCCTCCCTGGCGATTACCGTTCACGGACCCCGCAACGTCGAGGCTGCCTGTAAGAACCTGCTGGGCGGAGATCGGCGTGGTTGTACCGACAGCGAAGACCGCACTGGCTGCCGCCGCACCCATCCTCTTGGTGCGGGTGGAGCGTTTCGGGGATTTCTTCGACAAGTGATCGACCTCTGGGACGCCGTGTTGACGGTGCAGGGCCTCTCAGCCGAGAGCACCCCGCCGCCTCGGCCGGTCGAATCAGGAACATGACCCGAGCCGAGCGAAGCGGGGTCGAATTAGGTCGCCACCAAATAAATTTTGGTTGATGAACCGGCTGAATTTTCGGGGGGGAGCGGATTTCATCCGCCGCATGCCCGAGACGGCACGCACGCTGAAGGGCCACCGGCAACGGGTCCGGCTCGGGCCCATCGGCGTCTCCTCGCCGAGAGGCCAGCCGCGTTCCCCGACGCGGCTGGCACGGGATCGATCAGGCCGCGGGCCCAGACTTCTCAGCCCCTGCGATGATCCGGGGGGGCGCTTCCGACCAGTTACCAGCCAATCAGTACCATCATACCCGTGCAGAAGCCTTCCAGGCATTGCGGGGAGGGATGACCCGCGTCCGGATGACAGCCGGCCATCCTTGAAACACCCTCAAAGAAATCCGATCGAGATCCAGGGTACGACGGCAACGATGACAAGCCCGACGAAGAGGGCAATCATGTATCCCACGATCGGCTTCATACCCTCGTCGGGATGGATGCGGCTGATGGCGCAGGCGGCGTAGTAGCCGACCCCAAACGGCGGTGCGAAGAGGCCGATGCCCATCGCCAGGATGACCACCATCGCATAATGCACCTCATGCACGCCGATCTGCCGGGCGATCGGGAAGAGCAGCGGGCCGAAGAGCACGATGGCCGGAATACCCTCCAGCACCGATCCCAGCACGATGAAGGCCAGGATCGAGACCACGAGGAAAGCGGGCGCGCCGCCGGGGAGACCCTTCATGATCTCGGCCAGGGAGCCCGAGAAGCCGGATTGGGTGAGCGCCCAGGCCATGCCGGTCGCGGCCCCGATGATGAGCAGGATCGCCCCGGACAGCGAGGCCGTATCCACCAGCATCGGATAGACACGCTTCCAATCGAAGCGCCGATAGATCAGCAGCCCGGCCACCACCGCATAGACGATGCCGATGGTGGACACCTCGGTCGCCGTCGCGACCCCCTCGATGACCGCCGCCCGGATGATGAAGGGCAGGGCGATCGCGGGCAGGGAGATCAGGAAGGCCTTGCCGATCTCGCGCCCCGTGGCACGCCGCACGGAGGACAGATCGTCGTTCCGGTAGCGCCACCAGACCAGCGCCGCGAGGGTCAACCCCAGCACCACGCCCGGCAGCAGTCCGCCGGTGAAGAGCGCCGCGATCGAGACGCCTGTCACGGAACCGATGGTGATGAGCACCAGGGAGGGCGGGATCGTTTCCGTCTGGGCCCCGGTGGCCGAGAGCAGCGCGACCAGGTCGCCCGGCTTCGCCCCGCGCTGCTTCATCTCCGGGAAGAGGACGGGGGCGACCGCTGCCATATCGGCCGCCTTCGACCCCGAGATGCCGGAGACGAGGTACATCGCGCCGATCAGCACATAGGAGAGTCCACCGCGTACATGCCCCAGCAGGCTGGCCAGGAACCCGACCATCGCGCGTGCCATGCCCGTCATCTCGATGAGCAGGCCCAGCAGCACGAAGAGCGGGACGGCGAGCAGGATCAGGTGGCTCATGCCCTCATCCATGCGGCCCACCACAACGACGATCGGCGTCGTGGTCGTGAGCGCCAGGTAGGCGAAGGTCGCGAGGCCGAAAGAGAAGGCGATCGGCACACCCAGAAGCACCATGCTGCCGACGCCGAAGACGAAGAAGATCAACAGGTTCCAGTTGCCGAGCCCCCTGAGTGAAGGGCCTACCAGCGCGGCGATGCCGACAAGGGCCGCCACCGTCGCCAGGGCGAGGAGGGCGTCGCGGGCGCGGCCGAGGCGGAAGATCTGGATGACGCCGACCAGGATCATCAGCGCCATCCCCACCGGTAGTGCGGCAGCGCGCCAGGAATTGGCGATCTCCATGGCCGGAGTCGTGACCCAGACCTCCTCCGCCGCGAATTCATAGGCCGGGTGGACGACCAGCAACAGGAAGGCCAGGGCGGCCGCAATTGCGATCAGGTCGAGAAAGGCACGCTGCGGTGGCGCCAGCTTGCCGACGATGGCCGTCATACGCATGTGCTCGCCACGCCGGAGCGCCACGACCGAGCCCAGCATCGCGAGCCAGAGGAAGAGGATCGAGGCCAGTTCGTCTGACCAGATGAGCGGCTGATGCAGGAAGTAGCGCCAGATCACGCCCATGAGGAGGACGACGACTTCCGCCAGGACCAGCATCGCCGCCGGGAACTCCACCAGCACGCCGACAATGTTGTTCAGCCTTTCGACCCAGGCCTCCGGCCGGTGCCGGCTCGCCGGCACGCCATGCGGCGAGACCTCCACGCTGTCGCTCGGAATGCTCATGGCATCCTCCTCCCGTTCTTTTCTTGCCAGGAAGAACGCGGATGGCGGGGCGCGCGCGCCCGGCCATCCACGCCCGCCGGTCCCGTGTTTCCGGGTGTCCGCTCAGCCGAGCTTGCCGGAGACCTTCTCCAGATACCCCCAGGCCGTGGCGCCGTACTTCTGCTTCCACTCCGCATAGAAGCTCGTATCGGCCAGGGCCTTTCGGAACTCGTCCCGCTGGACGTCGATGAAGGTGATGCCCTTGGCCTTGAGATCCGCCTGCAGGCTTTCGCTCAATCGCGCGATGTCCGCCCGCTGGTCCAGCGCCGACTTGTCGAGCTCCCGCGTGACGATCGCCTGCATGTCGTTCGGCAGGCGGGCGAAGGAACGTTTGTTGCCGAGCACCCAGTAGCCGTCCCAGACATGCCCGGTCAGGCTGCAGGTCTTCTGCACCTCGTAGAGACGCGTGGTGGCGATGATGGCGAGCGGGTTCTCCTGTCCTTCCACCACCTTGGTCTGCAGGGCAGTATAGACTTCGTTGAAGTTGATGGGGGAGGGCGCGGCATCGAGCGCCTTGAACAACGAGGTCAGCGGTGGCGCCGGCGGCACGCGCAGTTTGAAGCCCTTCAGGTCGGCTGGTCCCCTGATCTCGCGGGTCGAAGAGGTGATGTGGCGGAAGCCGTTGTCCCAGACCCGGGAGGCCGTGAAGATCGGTGTCTTGGCGATCTCGGCCCGGATGTGATCGCCGAGTTCGCCATCCATCGCCCCCCAGACCTCGTCATAGCTCTTGAAGGCGAAGCCAAGGCTGGTGATGCCGGAAAGAGGCACGAAGGTCGCCAGGATCAGCGAGGACAGGTTGAAGAAATCGACCGCCCCGCTGCGGACCTGCGACAGCAGGTCCGTATCGGAGCCGAGCTGGTTCGCCGGGAAAAGCTTGATATCGACGCGACCTGAGCTGGCCTCGCGGATGCGGTTCAGTGCCTCCTGCGCGCGCAGGTTCACGGGATGGGTCGGGTCCTGCCCTGTGGCGTACTTCATCTCGAACTCGGCGGCCCGGACGGGGCGACCGAAGACGGCGACGAGGGGCAGGGCGGCCGCACCCGCGAGAAGGGTGCGACGGCTTTGCCGGAACGTTGTTGTTGTCATGGTTTCCTCCTTGTTGGTTATGGTTCGCTAAGGCGTCAGCCGGTGCCGTTGAGGGCCCGGTAGGCGCGGATGACCTGACTGTCGTCGGCGGCGCCTTCGCCGCGGCCCGAGGTGGCGTTGAAGAGTTGGAAGGCCAGCGCCGTCATCGGCAGCGCCGCCTTCGTCTCCCGCCCCGCCTCCAGCACGATGCCGAGATCCTTGACGAAGATGTCGACGGCGCTCGTCACCTCCGGATCGGCCTCCAGCATCCGGGGGCCGCGATCCTTCAGCATCCAGCTTCCGGCCGAGGTGCCGGTGAGGATGTCGAGCATCACCGCCGTATCGACGCCGATCTTCTCCGCCAGCGACAGCGCCTCCGCCGCGACGACGATGTGGACGCCGCAGAGGAGCTGGTTGACCGTCTTCACCGTGGCGCCCTGGCCCGGCTGGTCGCCGACCAGCAGCGTGCGGTTGCCCAGCGCCTCCAGCACGGGCCGGACCGCCGCGAAGGTCCCGGCGGGGGCCGCGGCCATGATGGTCAGGCTGCCGGCGACCGCGCCGACGACGCCGCCGGAGACGGGGGCATCGACGAAGCGGCGGCCACTCGCCACCACCCGCTCGGCGATGGCCTGGACCTGCCGCGGCGGGCAGGTCGCCATCAGGCAGACCACGGCCCCGGGCGGCGCGGCATCGAGCGCGCCGTCGGAGAACAGCGCCGCCTCCGCCTGGGCGGCGTTGACGACCATCAGCAGGATGGCCTCGGCGTCGGCGAAGGCCTCGCGGGCGGAGGCGGCCGGTGTGCCACCGGCGGCCTCCAGCTCCTCCAGCGCGGCGGGGTTCACGTCGAAGCCGCGCAGTTGGAACCCGGCTTTGAGCAGGTTCCGCGCCATGGGGCGGCCCATGGCGCCCAGCCCGACGAAGGCGACGGTCCTCATCGCCGCATGCCTTCGGGGAAGGGCGGCATCACAGCCAGCCCTTGATGCTGGCCGCGACGGCGCTGGTGGACAGGCCGTACTGGTCGTGCAGCGTCGGCAGCGCCCCGGCGTCGAGGAAGGCGTCCGGCAGGCCGATCTGCCGGAAGCCGGCGGGGCGCACATCCGCGCGCATCAGCACGCCCGCCACCGCCTCGCCCAGCCCGCCGATCACCGTGTGGTTCTCGGCGACCACGACGAGCCGGCCGCCCTTGCCGCACTCGGCCAGGATCGTCGCCTCGTCGAGCGGCTTGATCGTGGGCACGTGCAGCACGCCCACATCCACGCCATCCGCCCGCAGCGTCTCGGCGGCTTCCAGCGCGCGCATGGTCATCAGGCCGGAGGAGACGATCAGCGTATCCTTGCCATCGCGGATCAGCTTCGCCTTCCCCATCTCGAAGCGGTAGCCGTATTCGTCGAGAACGCAGGGCACGTTGCCGCGCAGCAGCCGCATATAGACCGGCCCCTTGTGCGCCGACATGGCCGGCACCGCCTGCTCGATCTCATGCGCGTCGCAGGGGTCGAGGATGGTCAGGGTCGGCATGCCGCGGAACATCGCGACGTCCTCGGTGGCCTGGTGGCTGGGGCCGTAGCCCGTGGTCAGGCCAGGAAGGGCGCAGACGATCTTCACGTCCAGCATCTCCTCGGCGATGGCGAGGCAGATGAAGTCGTAGGCCCGGCGCGAGGCGAAGACGGCATAGGTCGTCGCCCAGGGCTGGAACCCCTCCCGCGCCAGGCCGGCCGAGGCCATCATCAGCAACTGCTCGGCCATGCCCATCTGGTAGAAGCGGTCGGGATGGGCGTCGCGGAAGACGTGCAGGTCGGTGTACTTGGCGAGGTCCGCCGAGAGGCCGACGATGCGCTCATCCGTCCGCGCCAGCGCGGCGAGGGCGTGGCCGAAGGGGGCGGGCTTCGTCTTCTGCCCAGCGCCCGCGATCGAGGCGATCATCGCCGAGGTCGTGAGTCGCGGCTTGCCGTCCGCGCCCGTCAGGGACGGGCGGATGTACTTCGAGCGCCTCATGCCATGGCTCCCGCATCGATGATCTGAAGGGCTTCCGTCCACTCGCCGGCCTCGACGCGCAGGAAGTGGTTGCGCTCGCGGGCTTCCAGGAAGGGCACGCCCTTCGCCATCTTCGTGTCGCAGATGATGATGCGCGGCCGGGCGCCGTCATGGTGGCGGGCCGCGTCGAAGGCCTTGACCAGCGCCGCGATGTCGTTGCCGTCGACCCGCTGGGCGAACCAGCCGAAGGCCTCGAACTTCGGCAGCAGCGGCTCGAAGTTCATGACGCTGGTGGAGGGGCCGTCCGCCTGCATCTGGTTGACGTCCACGATGCCGATCAGGTTGTCGAGCTTGTGCGAGCCGGCGGACATCGCCGCCTCCCAGGTCGAGCCCTCGTCCAGCTCACCGTCGGAGAAGAGGTTGTAGACGAAGGAGTTCGACTTCTTCCGCTTCAGCCCCAGGCACATCCCGACCGCGATGCCGAGGCCATGGCCGAGCGAGCCGCCGGTGATCTCCATCCCCGGCGTGTAGGCGGCCATGCCGGACATCGGCAGGCGGCTGTCGTCGGAGCCGTAGGTCTCGATCTCCTCCTCGGGGATGATCTTCGCCTCGATCAGCGCCGCGTAGAGCGCGATGGCGTAGTGGCCGATCGAGAGGAGGAAGCGGTCGCGCTCCTCCCACTCCGGGTCCTCGGGGCGATAGTTGGTGGCGTGGAAGTAGGAGACAGCCAGCACATCGGCGACGCCGAGCGCCTGGGCGATATAGCCCTGTCCCTGCACCTCTCCCATGCGGAGCGCATGACGGCGGATGCGCCGCGCCCGCTCGGCCAGGGTCAGGTTATGCCCGATCTGGGTCACGTTGCGTATTCCTCCCTCGAATGGATGCGATGGCCGTCAAGGCCCGCCTCAGTGGATCAGCATGCCGCCGTTCACGTCGATCGTGGCACCGGTCACGTAGGAGGAGAGGTCCGAGGCCAGGAACAGGCAGATGCGCGCGACGTCGATGGCATCGCCCAGCCGGTTCAGCGGGATGCCCTTCAGGATCTCCGCCTTCATCGCGTCGCTGAGCTTGCCGGCGGTGATGTCCGTCTGGATCAGGCCGGGGGTGATGGAGTTCACCCTGATGCCGTCTGGCCCCAGCTCCCGCGCCATGGCGCGCGCCAGGCCGAGTACGCCGGCCTTGGCGGCGCTGTAGTGCGGGCCGCCGAAGACACCGCCGCCGCGCTGGGCGGAGACGGAGGACATGCAGACGATGGCGCCCCGGCCGGCGTCCTTCATGGTGGGGATGACGGCTTGGCTCATGTACAGCGTGCCGCGAAGGCTGACGTCCGTCACCGCCTCGTAGTTTTCCGGCGTGATGTCGAGC
The DNA here is from genome assembly GCF_001941945.1 of Roseomonas gilardii. NCBI lineage: Bacteria > Pseudomonadati > Pseudomonadota > Alphaproteobacteria > Acetobacterales > Roseomonadaceae > Roseomonas > Roseomonas gilardii. The sequence goes on from NZ_CP015584.1 coordinate 687,135, forward strand.
GTCCGGACGGGTTGGGTGATGCCGGCATTGTTCACCAGCACGTCGATGCCGCCGAAATCCTCGCGGATGCGCCTGGCCGCGCCAAGGCAGGCATCCCGGTCCGTGACGTCGCAGGCATAGCCGCGATGATCCGGGCCGATGGCCTTGGCGGCAGCCTGCGCGGCGGCTTCATCGAGGTCGAGGATGGCGACCCTGGCGTCCTGCTCGGCGAAGAGCTTCGCGGCCGCCCGGCCGAGGCCCCGCTCCGACGCGGCGCCCGTGATCACGCATGTCCTGCCCTGCAGCAGCATGGTCGTTCCTCCATTCCCGTACCGGCCTTGTTCCGCCGGGGCGGTCGGTCCGATTTCGAATGGATTCCTGATGAGCCGTTGCGGACGCAAATTCAAACGAATAAAATCGGTCTATAGATGAATCAGGCTCATGCGAAAATGCGCAGAATGCCTCCGTTACAGGCTGTCCGCTGCTTCGAGGCCGCCTCCCGGCTCGGCTCCTTCTCGGCCGCCGCCGAGGAACTCCTGATCACGCCTTCGGCGGTGAGCCATCAGATCAGAGCCCTGGAGCGCGAGGTCGGCCTGCCCCTCTTCCATCGGGTGCACCGCTCGATCGTGCTCACCGACGCGGGGCGCCGCTATGCCGAGCAGATCGCCGAGGCCTTCGGCCTGATCGAGGCGGCGACGCGCCACATCGACCGGGCGGGCAAGTCGGACATCCTGACCATCCACTCCGTCCCCAGCTTCGCGACGCAGTGGCTGATGCCACGCCTATCCCGCTACAGCGCCTTGCAGCCGGGCACCGACATCCGGCTGAACGCGTCGCTGGATCGCGTGAACCTGGCGGCCGGGGAAGCCGATTTCGACATCCGCTACGGGACCGTATTTCCCGATCCAGGCGTCGAGGTCGTCTCCTTCCCCGAGGAGACCTTCGTCGTCCTGTGCGCGCCGGAAGTGGCGGACGGTCCCAGGCCGATCCGTGCCCTGCAGGATCTCCGCTCCCACACGCTGATCTTCTCGGAGGTGAACCTCGTCACCTGGCGCGACTGGCTGGACCACAAGGGCGCGCATGACATTCCCACGGACCGGGGCCTCCGCTTCGATCGCACCTTCATGTCCGTTGGTGCCGTGGTCGACGGGCTCGGCATCGGGCTGGAGAGCCGTCTGATGGTCCAGCGTGAGCTCGATACCGGCCGGCTGGTGCTACCCTTCGGCACGGACGGCATCCGCCGCGTCTGCCACCACCTGCTTTTCATGAAATCCAAGGCAAACGTACCGAAGATCAAGACCTTTCGGGAATGGCTGGTGGTGCAGTTGGCTGATGAGGCGACCAGGCATCCGGCTTCCTGATGGCCGGAAGGCTTGCCGTGTTCGCTGTGCGGAATCCTTCAGGGGCCCCGGGCGCCGTCGTTGGACTGCGTGGGACCAGGGTGGGGGTTGCGACGTGGATAGGCTCGCCTTCCGCTGTCGAGCCATGCGTCGTCAATTCCAGTGCCGCACTCGTAATCCGATCGGAGGGCACGCCTAGGCATAGCGACTCACCGCGGGCGCGATGCCGAGATTCTCGCGGAGAGTGCTGCCCTCGTAATGGGTTCGGTACAGGGAGCGCCGCTGCAGTTCCGGCACGACGAGATCGACCACGTCCTGGAGGCCGGTCGGAACATGGGCCGGCAGGATGTTGAAGCCATCGGCGGCCTCCGCCTCCATCCAGTCCTGCATGTGATCGGCCACATCCGCCGGCGTGCCGATCACCTGGCAATGCCCGTTCCCGGCCGCGATCGCGAGATAGAGCTGCCGGATCGTGAGGTTCTCGCGCTGGGCCATATCATACATGAGCTGCCCCCGGCTCTGGCGCCAGGCCGGCAGGCGCGGCACGGGACCATCCAGCGGATAGTCGCTGAGATCGCCGATGGAAAAGGCGAGCTGCGATAGACCGACCACCGGGTCGATCAGCGACTGGAGCTCCTCGTGCTTGTCCCGGGCCTCCTGCCGCGTGCGCCCGACGATGGCCATGAGGCCGGGCATGATCTTCAGATCATCCGGACGGCGTCCATGCCTCGCCATGCGCCCCTTCACATCGGCGTAGTAGGACCGCGCTTCCCCGCGCGTCGGCGCCGCGACATAGACGACCTCCGCCGTCGCCGCCGCCAACTCCCGGCCCTGCTCGGATGCACCGGCCTGGACGACGACAGGCTGTCCCTGCGGCGTGCGGGCGACATTCAGTGGGCCACGAACAGCGAAGTGCCGGCCGCGGTGATTCAGGACATGCAGCCCGGACGGGTCGTAATTGATCCCGCTTTCTTTGTCGCGGAGGAAAGCATCCCCGTCCCAGCTGTCCCAGAGGCCCCGGACAACATCGACGAACTCGGCCGCGCGTTCATAGCGCGTCTCGCTGGGCGGGATCTGGCTCGCCCCGAAATTCCACGCCTCCATCTCCGTATGCGACGTCACGACGTTCCAGCCCGCGCGCCCACCGCTGATATGGTCGAGAGAAGCGAACTTCCGGGCCACGTGGTAAGGCTCGTTCCAGGTCGTGGATGCGGTTGCCACCAGTCCGACATGGCGCGTGACCATGGCCAGGGCCGAAAGCAGCGTCATGGGCTCGAAATGCACGTTGTTGGACTGACGCTGAAGGGCGCCGGCCGGTTCGTCGTAGTTCCTCACGCCGACGCCATCGGCCAGGAAGACCATGTCGAACAGGCCACGCTCGGCCATCTGCGCCATGCCGACGAAGTGCTCCAGACGCATGTTGCCATCCGCCGGCGTCTGCGGATGCCGCCAAGCGGCAGGATGATAGCCGAGCCCGGCCATGGATACGCCGAGCCTGATCTGACGATGCGTTACGCTACTCATTCCAATCCCCCCATAAGAATACGCCGGAAATCCGATGGAGCCGGCGCGGGTTTCCTACTGTGCCGCCAGAAGGTTAAAACGATTGGCGGGACGGCGGAGGCCGAAGTGATCCCGCAGCGTCGTGCCCTGGTACTCAGTGCGGAACAGACCTCTGCGCCGGAGCTCGGGCAGAACGTGCTCGCAGAAAGCCGTGAAATCGCCAGGCAGGTTCGGCGGCAACAGGTTGAACCCGTCGCAGGCGCCGTTGCGGAACCACTCTTCCATATGATCGGCAATCTCGCTTGGCGTGCCGGCGAAGGTATCGTGGCCACGGCCGAAGGCAATCTGGTGGATCAACTGCCGGATCGTCAGGTTGCCCCGTCGTGCCATGTCGACGAAGACCTGGTAGCGGCTCTTTCCACCGTTGATGGCCTCGATCGGTGGAAGCTCCGGCAGAGGACCGTCGAGCGGATAGCTGAAAAGATCGACATTCAGGTTCTGTGAAAGCTGATGCAGCCCGTAATGCGGCAGGATGTACTCGTTGAGCTCCTGCTCGCGCTCCTTCGCCTCGGCCGTCGTCCGGCCGATGATCGGCGCCAGGCCCGGCAGGATGCAGAGCTGATCGGCCGTCCGTCCGTAGCGGACCATGCGCGACTTCACGTCGGCGTAGAAGGCCGTCGCATCGTCCAGATTGTTCTGCGCGGTATAGATGGCCTCGGCGAAGCGCGCGGCGAACTCCTTGCCGTCCTGCGACGACCCGGCCTGAACCAGGACCGGATAACCTTGCGGAGGACCCGGAAAATCCAGCGGCCCCTGAACGCGGAAGAACTCGCCGACATGGTTGATGTCATGGATCCGGGTGCGATCCGTGAAGCGGCCGCCGGCACGATCGGCAAGCAGCGCGCCATCTTGCCAGCTCTCCCAGAGCTTGCAGGTCACTTCGACGAACTCCGTGGCGCGGGCATAGCGACGGCTGTGCTCGGGATGCGCATCGAGGCCGAAATTCTGCGCCGCCCGCTCATTGCCGGAGGTCACGATGTTCCATCCTGCCCGGCCGTGGCTGATTCGGTCGAGCGAGGCGAGTTTCCGCGCCACGTCATAGGGCTCGTCATAAGTCGTGGAGGCCGTGCCGATGACGCCGATGCGGGAGGTCACCGCGGCGACGGCGGCCAGCAGGGTGAAGGGCTCGAAGAAGTTGTTGAACGGCCCATGTTCGATGTTCTGGTTGATCGCCAGCGCGTCGGCGATGAAGATCGCGTCCAGCTTCGCGGCCTCGGCCTGACGGGAAAGGCGCTGGTAGTAGCCGATATCGAGCATGTCGGCCGGATCCGTTCCCGGATGGCGCCAGGCGGCTTCATGATGGCCGATGCCCTGGATGAACAGGTTCAGATGCATCTGGCGCGGTGGGTTGCTCATCGGGGTTTCCTTCTCACGCCGCCTTCGATGTTTCCCAGAAAACGGGGATCGGCGCGGTCACCACCCCCCTCACGCTGCTGCGCCAGGCCTGCTTCGCCAGAAAGAATCCCGTGGGAACGAAGACGACATCCTCCAGCGCCGCCCGGTTGATCCGTTCGGCGATCGCCTTCTCCTCCTCCAGCGAGGTAGACGCGAACCAATCGGCGATCCCCCGTTCCACCCCGGGACTGTCGGGCCAGCCGAACCAGGCTTTCTCGCCATCCGCGCGCAGGCCGAGATAGGCGGCCGGGTTGATGCAGTCGGTCCCGGCATGGCTCACCTGGAAGCTGTGCCAGCCGCCCTGCTCCGGCGGAGTGCGCTTGTTGATCCTCCGGGCCTGGACGGTGCCAAAGTCGAGAGCGATGGGATCGACGTTCAGGCCGAGGCGCCGGAACATGTCGACTGCCACGTCGCCGCTGACCTTGGCGACAAAGGAATCCTGCGCGATCAGCATGGCGATCTTCCTGCCGTCGTAGCCGCTCTGCGCCAGCATGACTTTCGCTTTCCCGAGGTTGCCGCCGGCACGCAGCATCTCCCCGCCTGCCTCGGTGTAGAGCGGCGTGCCGGGTGTGAAGAAGCCATTCATGGAGCGGCGCATGGCCGGGTCGTTTCCGACGATGGCGCTGAGATAGTCATCCTGCTGAACCGCCGTCAGGATGGCGCGCCGTACCCTCACGTCGTCGAAGGGCGGCTGCAGATGATTCAGCCGGATGCCCGACACGACACCCAGATCGTTGGCGATGCCTGTGCTGATGCCGGCCGCGCGTTCCAGGACGGGGACCAGATCGGGGACCGGCGTCTCCAGCCAGTCCACCTCTCCCGTCTGGAGCGCCCCGGCGGCGGCGCTGCCATCGGGCATGATCAGCCACTCGATGCGGTCGAAAAGCATCCGCTTGCCGCCGGCCATCCAGGAGGCAGGTTCCTCGCGGGGCCGATAGCCATCGAACCGCTCGAAGACGATCCTCGCGCCCGGCTGCCATTCCTCCTTGACCAGCCGCATCGGCCCGCTGCCGACATACTGATCGATGATCTTGAAGGGATCGGTCAGGGCGATCCTTTCCGGCATCACGAAGGTGCAGGGCGTGTTCGATTTGGCCAGCGCGTAAAGCATCTTCGGAAAGGGCCGCCGAAGGGTCCAGCGGAAGTTGCGATCGTCGAGCGCGACCAATGCCTCCTGGTTCTGGACGATCCGCTGGCCCGTCACGTCGCGGGCGGCCCAGCGCCGCAGGCTGGCCACCGCGTCCCTGGCCAGCACGGGTTGTCCATCATGGAAGACCAGGCCGGGACGCAACCGGAAGTTCCAGGTCAGGCCATCCTCGGAAACTTCCTCGGATTCGATCATCTGACGCCTGGGCACCAGGTTGCTGTCCACGCCATAGAGCGTGTCCCAGATCAGCAGGGCAGCGTTGCGCACCTGATAGGACGTGCCCCAGATCGGATCGAGATTGGCCAGATCGCCCTGCGGCACGAAGCGCAGGACCCTCGACCCCGCATGGGCCGAGGCGCGCCGCGACAGAAGCGGCGCCGAAAGAGGTGTTGCGGCAGCAGCCAGGAGCAGGCTTCGACGATGCATGATGGGCCTCGTGTCATGGCCACGCCGCGCGTCTTTCCGCGCCGCGTGACCTGAACCGGCCGTGTCGTGTTTCCCCGTTCACCGAGACTGGAGCGGCCTGCTGGGATCATCAAGCGAGTTGATCTATCCCTGAGGCCCAGCTTTTCTTGTCCTCGCAATCGGCAGGACGTCACGATTCACGTTTTTATAGAGAAACCTACTTCTTTGATTTCACTGACGTATTCTCGCGGTTTGCTTGGTTTGCATTTTCGCCAAATTCCAGCTTCAGGATGGCAGCCCTTGCAAGCTTCTCCTGGTCTGCGCTCCGCGTGTAGAGCTCGACCATGGAGAGCGTCTTGTGCCCGGTGATCGCTGCTATCTCGTGCGGGCTGCAGCCGGCGTCTGCGAGCCTTGCGGCGGCGGCTTTCCGCAGGCCATGGACGTTCAGCCCCTTCAACCCGATCCTGCTCATTCTGGCGAGGAACAGGGCTGAAAGGGTGAGGGGGGCTATCGGCCTTCCGGCTGAGCTGGTCAGGATGAAGACCGATGTGGCCCCTGCCTTCCATTGGTCGAGTTCGGCCTTGAGCAACGGGTGAACGGGGATGATCAGCGGAACCTTGGTCTTCTTCTGCGTGAGCCTGATGCTCTTGCCGTCATAGGAAGACCACAGCATCGCGCAGAGATCGGCGCGGCGTTGACCGGTGTACAGCGCGAGGATCGTTGCCCTGCGAAGATGTTCCGGCAACTTGGTCAGGGCCGCCTGAATGTCGCTATCAGACCAGGCTTGTAGATGCCCGCCAGGGAGCGCCTTGACCTGTATGATAGGGCTGGCATCGATCCAGTCCCGATCCCTGGCCCATGAAAACAAAGCCGAGCAGTTGCGTATGAAGGTGTTCGCCGCAGCCGGACCGCTGGTTACCGCGATGGCGTCTCGGATGGTCAGTAGCTGTCGCCGCCGGACCTGAGACACCTGCAGCTCTTCGATCTCCCCCAGATAGCCGAGATACCGGTTGTAGGTGTCCTTGGTGCTTTGTGCGAGGCGCTGGAATTGCGGGCTCCGGAAGTAGGCGGCCAGGAGGGCGGCGACGGTATCCGCCGCCTGCTGGGGCGCCTTCTCCTTCGGCAGCCTTGGCCCGTAGACGTACTCCTTAACCGTACCGTCGGCCAGTCGCTTGCGGACGACCCTTCGCTTTGGCTCGGGCGATGATCCTTTCTGCGGCGGCTTGGGCAAGGGCATCCGGGTCATTGGCTGGTTTTTGAGACGTTACCTTGGCTCCGAAGGTGGCGTCCAGAGCCTCGCGATCCCACCGGGGGCTCTTCGGTCCCAGGTGGTAGGACGGAACCGGCAGGAGCCCCCGCTTGACCAGCCGGGCTAGTTCGCTCGGCTGGAGGGACAGGTGGAGGGCGGCGGCCTCCCGGTCGAGCCAGCGCGGAAGGGCTAGATCACCCATCGCCATGCCTCTTCCGATAAGCCGCTTCGACTAGCGTCCAGAAGACTTCATCGCCCCAATCCGCTAGAGCCAGATTGGCTGCCCAGCAGACCAGCCGCATGTTGCCCTTCACATAGCCCTTGGTGGCATCGATCCGGTCAACGGTCGGCACCCATGGCCTCGTTCTGCACTCCCCCACGACGGCATCGCTGAACGGAATTCCGGTGATCTGGCACCTGCCATCCGCCTTCTCGACCAGAGCATCGATCTCCTCCAGATCGAACGGGTCGCCTCGTCTTACCGCTCTCTGGTAGGCGGCAAACAGAGCGGCGCCCATCATGCTTTTGGTAGCCTGCCGTGGGCGCGGCTCCTTCTTTCGACGCTTCCTGGGCTCGCCTCGCCAATTCAGGTCAGCGGTCTGGTCCATCACCGGATCACTCACCCCCACCTCCATCCCCCTCGCCGGGCGGCGGGGGGAGGGCGTCGAGGGGGAGCCAGTACTGCGGATCGCTGTCCGGGGCACAGTCCCACCAGCCGAACTCCTGCGACCAGCAGTCGGTCCAGATGGCGGGGTGATCGTCGCCGGGCCACATCTCGTACAGGAGGACAACGGTGCCGTCGCGAGGGCACGTCGCGATCTCCCGCCACACCGCGGGCTGGTCGGGGGTGGGGGTCATGCTGCGTCCTCGTCTTCTCTGATGATGATGCGGACATGCGTTAGGTCACCCCACACGGCGGCAGAATAAACGCTACGCAGCCAGTAGAGGACGGCCTTGCGATGGGTCGCGCGGCCTTCATGCGCATGTTCCCGGCAGTAGCTTTCCAGCAGCCCTTGAGCATGACTGATCAGCGCAGGCCGGGCGGAGTTGATCGTTACCTTCATGGGGCATCTCCGAAGCTGAAAGCGGCTTGCCCCGTCGGTATCCTGGCCGCCAGCGTGTCGAGATGATCCCACCACAGGTCGGGCTCTTGATCCGCGCTGGTACCGAGCCGAGCATGAGTGTCGTGCCACCGCGCGAGCATCCAGGCATCCCAGGCCGGGCACTTGCCCTTGCTGTTGATGAGCGACTTCGCCGGGACACCGATCTCCATCGCATAGGCAAAGAACGCCGGGTTCAGATCGCCGGCATGCTTGCATAGCCATTTACCGGTCAGCATCACCACCATCCCCCCGCCTCAGCGCGGCGGCAACAGCGCGGCCGAGGTCGGACAGCCTCCAGCATTCGTTCCCGTAGGCGCTGCTGCTGTCGATCGGCCAGTCGCCGTCCGTGGTGCGGTAGCGTTCGAGCTGCCCAATGGCCCGAAGCGCCTCGCCCTGCGGCCATGAGTATGTCGTGTGATCCCAGCCGCCTTCGGGATCGAGATGCAGCAGCACATCGCGCTGCGCCTGCGTGAGCCCAGCGACCACCCGCTCCACCTCCTCGCGCGTCGGCTCACCCACGGCGCTGCTCCTGGCTGGCGGCGAGGGCGCGGATAGCTTCGATGGCGTCCTCGAAGGCGATGCCGCGTTGATGGTATCGCGAGCAGGTATCGTGCAATCCCAGAACGTCCGCGCGATCACGCTTAGCGAAATGCCAATCACGCATCCGCTCAATTCGTTCAATGCAGGCGTCGAACGCTTGATCCCTCTCCGCGATCTCCCGCAGCGTCTGCGCGTCAGCGGCGGTCATCGTCATCCCCCGTATCAAGCGGGCAGTGACGCCCGGTCGCTTCCGGTTCGTTGTCCCGGATTTGCGGGCAACGCTTCCAGTTGCACTCGCCATCTCTGCCGCCGTGGCAGTGCTGCGGCGCCTTCTTTGGCTTCTGCTCGTCAGCCATTGCCGGTGCCCTCCTGCGCGGCGCGGAGAGCCTTGAGGCAGTCGCACCAGCCGCTCATGTAGCCGCTGTCCCAGCCGACCATCACGTCGCCACCCTCGGCTAGATACGCTGGCATGTCGGGGATGACAGGATCATCCGTCACCCGCTCCCCACCACCGCCATCCTGCGCGGCGAGCGCGGCGGTCAAAACAGCGCGCATCTCATCGCAGCTAATCGACCGGCCAAGGCGGTTCATCTCGCTGATAGCCGCCCACAACATGTCATGCGTTGCAGCCGCCTCGAACTTCGCGCGCTGCTTGTCGGTGGGGGTCATGCTGGATCTCCTTGCCTTTCGTCGGGCTCAATTCTGTTGATCGCCGCATACTCCCCGAAGTGCGCTAGCGCTGACTTGTTGTAAGCCAAAGCGGCGTCTATCTCTCGTCGGAAGTCACCAAGAGCAATCAGCTTTCCATTGACCTTGATCCTCCCTCGCCAAACTTGATCACGTTGGACGAAATAGACGCCCTTGAACCGCGAACTTGTGCCGATCTGCTTACGCGAATTTGCTGCGTTCTGGCTCACAGTCACTAACCGAAGATTGCATCGCCTGTTGTCCAAGCCGTTGCCGTTAATATGATCAACAACGAACCCAGTGGGCGGCTTTCCTATAATGAGGTGATGAAGGAAGATGGTTGAGCCGGGCCTATAACTGGCTTTCGGTAGGTTGGCTTGGGCGTATGAATTGCACTGGTCACGGTTCAAACGCCACGTGAAGGTGGATACGGCTTCCCAATCGGCTTCATCGACAATGGTAATGCCGCGTTGGTTTGAGAGAACGATCTCCATCGCTTACCCCTCCCCCTTCTCGCTGCGGGCCAGGGCGCGGATGCGGGATGCCGCTCTACGCAACACGGCACCGCCCACAGTTGACCCACAGGCAGCGTTGTCGATGCTGTCAGCCTCCCTATCCAACCACTGCGCCGCCGGCTCGTGCCATGGCGGGGATTGCGCGGGCGGGGTGGCGAGGGCGGCGGCCGTCGCAGCAGCTTCCATGGCCGCATCGACGTGCATGTCTGCGTCTTCTTCGTTGACGAAATAACCGCTGTGATGGTCCTGTGGAACTGCAATGGCCGGAACACCTGGACCGGGCCATGAGGGGCCGCCGTCATTTCGGATCGCAACGGCGCGCAGGTGCCGATACCGCGCGGCGTCACGTTCTATTGCCTCCCGCTCCCCCGCCGCCGTGCTGGGCGCGGTGGGGGCGGCATCCTCTCGATGCCATAGCCAGAGCAGCGCAGCATGTCCGAGATTGAACAGAACCTCGCGTTCGCGTAGCTGCCGCTGCTTGATAGCCTTTGCGCTCCCCATGAAAGGCTTCCGCAGATCGCGATACTCGGCACTCAGGCGCGCTAGTTCTGCATCCGCCGCCTGTGGCGTGCCCATGAGTGCGCGATCAAACGAAGGCCCATAACGTTCGTCGTCGCTCTGCTCCACCGCCTGCTGCCCGCTGGGGGTCTGGGGGGTCATGGCGCCTGCTCCTGCACGGCGGCGCGGGCGAGGGCGGCGTTGATGCGTTCCAGCAACGCGTCCTCGGCACAATAGCCTAGCGTCATGTGGTTCAGAGCATCCCTCAGAGCCTCCACCAGCGCCGCATTCACCTCGCGGAGGTGGGTCGCCTGCTCGCCCTGGTTCATCAGGAGGGCAACGGTCTCTGCCGCATCCTCGCCCACGTATTCGAGCATCTTGCAGACCGGGAAGCCCAGGCTGAACGACGTGCTGCCGTCAGGCTCGTCGTGCTGAACCGGCGCTTTGTAGACCAATCCATCACGCGCGTAGTAGCGGCCGTCCGTGTGCTCACTCGCCATCGCCGGTCTCCTGGGGGTGGGTGGTGGCAGCGACGGCGCGGAGGGCATCGAGTGCGTCGCAGCCGCCATGCCGTCGGATCACATCCATGATCTTGGATGCTGGGACGAAGCCAAATACGTTCTGCGTATCTGGCGTTGGGCCATCTCTCCATTCACGCCAGCTCCGCACCGGAGCTGTTGGAAAGCCGCACTCAAATTCGGTCCAGAATTCAGGCCCATCCTCGCGCGGCGTGCAGTAATGATACCTGCTCGCCTGAATGCTGACGCCAAAGCCATCGCGACATTTGATCTTAGGCGCTAAGCCGAGCGTTTCGTCCTGGTTCTCCTTGATGTACGCGGAGAGAACCTGCGCATCTTGATCCCGCAGCCTCTTCGAGTCAGTCATGGGTTGTGCCTCCCGTGCTCTCCACGGCGGCCAGCGCGTCGGCGCGGTCCACCACGGCGGACATCATCTGCTCCCACATCTCTGCCGGCGCCGCGGCCTGGTGCTCCCGCATCGCCGTGGACCACTGCTCGACCCGCTCGTAGGTGTCGAGTGCGGTCAGGGCGCGCTCGACGGCCTTGAGCCAGGACGACTGGCGCACGGCCTTGACGGCACCGTCCGGGGCGACGATCGGCAGGGACGGCTCTCGCTGCTGCTGAACGTGCTCCAGGAGGCCGCCGGCCTGCGTGGGGCGGGACGGCTGCGGGGCGCGGTCCACGACGGAGGCGGGCACGTCGCGGGGCTCGGCCGGTGTGTCGCGGGCTTCCTCGGTGGTGATGACGCCGCGCAGGGCGTCCGGGAACACGTCGCGCAGGGCAAAGCCACGGGCGCGGAGCTGGAGCATTCGCTGCGGATACTGTGTCCACGGCCCAGCCTTGCCCCATAGGCCCGCCTTCTTCGCGTCGTCCACCGAGAAGGTCCGGCGCTGGGGCTCCTCGCCGCGGCGAGTGACCTCGCACCAGCCGGTACGGGCGTCGCCTTCGCCGTCCACGCCCTCGCGGACGCTGACGCAAGCCGGGTGACCACGCACCAGGGCCAGGGCAGCGTCGCCCCAGATCGTCGGGCGACCGTTCACAACGGCAATTCCCTGGAGCGCCTGGAGCGCGCCGAGACCGATCTCCGATCCCCAGACGATGGCGACCATGATGTTGCTGGGGTTCCGCTGGAAGTCTTTCGGGACCAGCGTACTGGCCGCGAGCATCTCCGCGAGCTGCATAGCTTCGGCCATGGTGCCTGGCGTCAGGCTCAGGCTGCTGTTGCGGGTGGTGGTCAGGGCGTTCATGCCTTCACGGGCTCCTTGACCCGCACGGAAAGCACCGCGCGGCTGTTGTTCAGACTGGCGCCGCTGACGGCACCCTTGGCGAGCGCCGCTGCGATGGCGCGCTTGTCGGGCTCGCGCTTGATCCGGCACATCTCGTCCGGCAGCGCGTCCGGGTCGGTGACGACCACGCTGGGGCGGCCCTCGCGCAGCTCCGCGATGTGGTGGCCGCTGACGACCGCCGGGCATCCCGTCTCGGACAGAGCTTCCTCCAGCGCTGCCCGCAGCGTGTCCCGCATGGTCTCGGCATCGCGGCGGGCCGTGACGGCGGCCTGCTCCGCGCTCTTGCACAGCGCCACGTCATCATCGGCCGCGACCACCGCGGACAGCATGCGGCTCATCGCGGCATCCATGTCCGGCGTGCCCTGTAGGTCGTCCAGGGTGGCGAACAGCGCGTCCGAAGTCTGGTGCCGAAGCAGGACCGTGGATGCCACGTCCCGCAGCCGCTCCCGGATCGTGTCGGAGAAGCGGCTCACAGCACCCACACCTGGACCAAACCCCAGATCAGCAGGGCCCACATCAGCAGCCCGGCGGGGATCGCGTGCGCCAGGCCGCGCCAGACGTTGCCGGGAGGAACGCTGTTCGTCGCGGCGTAGGCGGTGGCCTGCTGCCAGCAGGTCGGGCGGATGATTTGCGCGCTCATCAGTGCATGCTCCTGAGCTTCTTGTTGATCTCGGCTTCGGCGGCCCGGATGCGCTGCTGGGCAGCGGCGCGCGAGCGAGGGTCATTGGAGTGACGCAGCAGGAACTCGTTCGCGAGGATGCGATCCTGGAGTGCGTCGATGCTTGGGCTGTCGTCGGTTTCGCTGTCTCCGGTCATGTCGGATCAGCCCTCCGCTCGACCGCCCGCTGGTAGCCGACGTCCACGCGCGCGGCCCATGCTGCGTCCGGGTCCGCTTCGGTCAGTGCCTCGATCTCGTCCTGGCCCTGCTGCAGCTGCACTGCGAGGCCCGGCAGCTTGGCGAAGTACAGGTGGCGGATGACGTCCTTTGCCCGTGCCGCCTGCTCCTCAAGCGCGTCGAGGTAGGCTTTGGAGACGGTGACTTGGTTGAACGGTGCCATCACACCCGCCTCCCAGGCCGGGACGACACCTCGGCCGGCGTGTTCTGCCGCTTCATCTGCTCGACCACGCCCACGCACTCCAGCATGTTCACCGTGGCCGCCTTGGTGCCCGTCATGTTGACGTTCAGCACCTCGCCGCTGGGCAGGATCAGCCGCCCGGCCGTGGCGTTGGCGAAGTCGCGCAGGAAGTCGATCGCGGACGCGTCGTCGCGCTTCACGAGGCCGCCGGTGCCGCGAGAGGAGCCGTCCGGCTCGATCTCCTTGAACTGCACCGTGTGCGTCTTGGAGCCGATCACCATCACGGCCAGGCCGGTCAGGTTGGCGGCGGAGCGACCGTACACCACGAAGGTGACGACGACGCCGATCCTGGGCGCGGCGGTGAACAGCAGTTCCACCGGATTGCCGTCCGTGTTGCGGCCCTGCGTGCCCATGGTGCACATCGGGCCAACGTCCCCGATGCTCAGGCTGGCGACCCAGCGCCCCGTGGGCTTGCTCCAGATCGTCTCCGCACCGGCCGGGGTCGTGATCGCGAGCGCCGCTGCTGCGGCAAGGAGGAGGCGGCGCATTAGGCGGCCTCCCCAATCAGCCGCACGAGACGATCCGCCATGCGCTGGTAGGCGGCGGCCCTGGCGGCGGCCCAGGCGGCGGCCCAGGCGGCGGCCCTGGCGGCGGCCCAGGCGGCGGCCCCGGCGGCGGCCCCGGCGGCGGCCCGGCGGCGGCCCCGGCGGCGGCCCCGGCGGCGTCCCCGGCGGCCCTGGCGGCGGCCCAGGCGGCGGCCCGATCATCGTTCTGCCAGCCGTCCGCGCAGCCATCGGCAACCCGCGTCACGGCAGCGCGCACGTCCGGAAACACGTCGGTCACCAGCGGCAGCACGTCGTCGCGAAGGGTCTCGGCCAGGAACAGGTTGGCCACGCGGGACAAATCCTGTCCGTCGCGGAGGGCGCTTGCGAACGCCACGGCGAACTTGCTGCTGGCGTCGCCCTGTAATCCCTCGAATAGCGCATCCTGGAGATACAGCAGCTCGGCCGGAACGCCGATGGCGTCGCCCAGCGCCTCGTGGTCGCCGCGCTCGATCTTGACGCCGAGGGCCGCCGTGACGACCTCGATGTTGCAGCCCACCGCGCAGCCACGGAACCGGCCGCTATCGGTATCGCCGTAGGTGCCGCGGATCAGATCGTCGGCCTCGGCATGGGCGCGCATGCCGGCGGCAAAGTCCGCTGCGGTCAGGCGCGGGTCGGGGAAGGTGCGGAGTGCGGTCTCGCTCACTGGGGCTGCTCCATCAGCGGGAAGGAGGCGGCGCATGGCTCAGACCTTCTTCGGGAAGTTGATGACGGTCTGACCGGCGAGGCGGTCGAGGTGCGCGCGGATCAGCGTCTTCCCCTCGGCCTTCATCCAGTCGTTCAGGGCATCGACCTGAAACAGCATCCGCCCCGTCTCGCGGCTCTCGCGGATGAACTGGCCGCGGTTGCTGTTGAGCAGCCACGCGGTGCACCGCTTGCTGCAACGCTGGGACAGCGCCCGGCGGCGCTTCGGCTCCACGCCAGCGTCGATCAGCGCGGAGAGCATCGGCCGGAAGTCCACCACCGCCACACGCGCGTCGTTCGCGATGATCAGCGTCCGCACCTGCTCGGCCAGCGGCGCGATGGTGCTCTCCACCAGTTCCGAGATCGCCTTGCCGATGACCGCCTTGGTGATGCCGCCCGTCTGCTGCGCGGTGAGAGCGGGAGCCGGCTTGGTCAGCTCGGCTTCCATGAGGTTGAAAGCCTCGATGTAGGTGAGCTTCCAGTGCAGTGCCTTTGCGCCAGTGAAGCCCATCGCGAGAAGCACGAAGCCGTCGCGCGTCACGTCGAAGCAGCGATGCTGTTGATCGCCGGTCTCGGGCAGGGTGTAGACCCCCTGCGCAAAACTGCGCATGGC